>DASWGY010000192.1:0-9738 GCA_036393495.1 Candidatus Limnocylindrales bacterium | reverse complement strand
TGGCCGGGTCCGGCGGCGAGCATCACTGGTTCGGGGGCAGCATCAGCGCCGGGCACGCTCGAGGCGGAGGCGGACGTTCCCGAGCTGGAGCTCGTCCCCGAAGGCGATCGCGGCGATGCCGTCCACGGGTTCGCCGTTGACGAACGTCCCGTTCGTCGACCCGAGATCCTCGACGTACCATGCCCGGCCGCGATAGGTCAGGACCGCGTGGCTGCCCGACGCGAAGTCGTCGTCGACGACGATCGTGTTGTTGACGTCACGGCCCAGCGTCGTCACGGCGTCGAGCGAGAAGGCCGCCCCGACGACCGGTTCGCCTCCCGGCGAGGCGATGACGAGGAGCCGGCCCAGCTCGGCCCCCGGCTCACGGGCCGCGGCCCGCAGGTCGCGCATGAGGACTCGCACCACCGTCCACAGGAACCAGTAGAGGAGGGCCAGGAAGACGAGGCGCAGGATCCAGATCGAGATGACGACGGGATCCATCGCTCAGGCGGTCGCCGGCGGCGCCGAGCCGGACGCATCGCGATCGCCGGCGGGACCCTCGGTCAGCCCGTCATCGACAGCCTCGACCCGGATCACCGAGTCGCCGATCCGGACCTCGTCGCCGGCGCCAACCGGCAGCTCCCGAATCGCGTCCCCGTTGACGCGGGTCCCGTTTGTCGAGTCGAGATCAGTGAGGACGAGGAGACCACCGCGGGCGACGAGTCGAGCGTGGTGGCGGGATGCCCGCGGATCCGCCAGGACGACCGTGTTCCCATCGGCCCGCCCGATCGTGAGCGTGCCACCGTCGGCCACGACCCGGCGGGGGGCACGGTTCGGCTCCGTGATGCCGAGGGTCGCCCGTGGCCCGCGGGCGGCCTGGACCATGAAGACGCGCGTCTCGCCGCCGGCCGCCTCCAGCTCGCCGAGGTCCGGCCCCGACGCCGGTTCGGAGAAGCGCGCTTCGACATGGGCTTCGCCGGCGTGGCCGTCACGGTCGGAGATGACGGCGACCCGCGGCCGTGCCGCCAGCGCGTAGCCGTGGCGGCGGGCGAAGGCGAGCGCCCCCGAGGCCAGCTCCACCGGCAGGCCGTCGACGGGTGACAGGGCGGCGAGATCCATCGGATGGAGGCGGACGGTGAAGCGGTCCGGCACGTGCGTCCGGCCGGCTTCCACCCGGCGACCGCGCTCCATCGCCCGTTCGACCGCCCGGAGGATCTGGACCGGTTGCAGTCGGGCCCGAAAGAGCCGGGCGCTCGGTCGCTCGAAGAGGCGCTCAAAGAAGCGCTCGACGGCCGCCAGCGGTCGCATTCGCCGGAGCCTACCAGACCCGCCGACGAGGCCCGGCGCAGTACCGCTGCCGATCGGCGCTGGTACCTGCTGGCGAGGGGGGTTCTGCGGAATCGTGGTCTATACTCACGGACCGTCGCCAGCGGGGCAGTCGTCCCGAACCACGCACTTGGCCGGGGGGCCAATGACCGAGATCCTCACCGAGTCCTTCTGCGAACGGTGTGGCACGCGCTACACCTTCGAATCGACCGCCCCGCGCCAGAACCGGATGGGCGGGATCCGCGTCCTCGGGCGTGGTCTGAAGAACTTCGTCCTGTCCGATGATTCGTCCCTCGACGAGGCGATGGCCGCCGCCCGCTCCGACGAGGAGCGCGAGGCGACGGCGCAGCAGCTCGATGCCTTCCATCGGACGTTCAACTTCTGCATGTCGTGCCGCCAGTACACCTGCGGGGACTGCTGGAACGGGATCGAGGCACGCTGCCTGTCGTGCGCGCCGCTGCCCGAGGCGGAGGTCGCGGCGGCCGCGATCGCGTCCGCGGACTTGGCGGAATCCCCGGCCGATGTCGACCTCGAGCGACTATTCCGTCTCACGGCACCGCCGTCCGAGGCCCCGTTGCCGGCCGGGAACGGCGTCGAGCCCGAACCGATGCCGGAGCCGGATTCCCTGCCGGCGCCCGAGCCGGGCCTTGCCGCCGCGGCCCAGGCCACGGCCGCCGAGGACGTCGAGGGCACCGAAATCGACGAACAAGCCGCGGCCGCCGGGTCCGTCGAGGCCACCGAGGGTGACCTGCCCGAGGTGCCCGCTGCCGGGCCGCCCGCTGCCGAAGCGCCGGCCCCGACCGATCTCCCGGCATGGGCAACCCTCCGTCCGGCCGTCCCGGAGCCGAGCATCGAGGGGCCCGCTGCCGGGCTGCCCGCTGCCGGGCCGCCCGCTGCCGAGGGTGTCGCGGCTGCGGCGGGGACCGAAGAGCTCACACCCGACATCGCCGCCCCGGCGGCCGCAGCAGTCGAGGGGCTCGGCCCGGGCGAGAACCTCGACGACGCGATCGCGGCCTACGAGGCGGCCCAGGCGGCCGCGGCTGCGGCTGCGGCAGAGGCCCAGAGCGCGTCCGGCGGCGGCCCGGGCGTCGACATCGTCGGCCAGCCGACCTGGCCCGTTTCGCCGATCGCCCCGGCCGAGCCGGAGGCTCCGGTCAAGCCGGAGGCTCCGGTCAAGCCGGAGGCTCCGGTCAAGCCGGAGGCTCCGGTCAAGCCGGAGGCTCCGGTCGAGGTTATGCCCGCGGTCGAGGCCGCGGAGCTCGAACCAAGCGCCGAGGCGGAGGCAGCCGCCGCCGCTCCCCCACCCGAACCAGCGCTCGAGGACCAGCCTGCCGCTGCGGCTCCGGCCGCGGCGACTCCGGCTGCGACCCAGCCGGAGCCCGAGGCGCCGGCACCCATACCAACCGCCCCGCCACCCTTCCCGACCGCCCCAGTTCCGCCCGCCGAGACGCCATCCGGGCCGCCACAGTGGCCGACAGGCCCTCGCTGGCCAACGGGCATCTCGGCTCGGCCGCAGGTGCCAACGTCGCCCCAGGCGGCGCCGGCGGCCGACCCGCTGACCGCGATCATGGCCCGCCAGGCCACGGACGCGATGTGGGCCGCGTCGAGCCGCGACGTCGTCCAGCCCCCGCCGCTGGCCCAGGCTGCCGTCCCGGTGGCAGGTGTCCAGCCGTGCGTCAGCTGCGGGATCTCGCTCTCCGCAACCGCCCGGTTCTGCCGCCGCTGCGGGACCGCGCAGACCGCCTGAGAGGAGGTCCCGCGGCTCAACCCGCGGCGAGCCGCTGCGAGACCTGCATTTTGGACGGGGCCGTGGCGTGTTTCCAGTTGGTGCGGGATGATCTGGCCATGCCCGATCCCGCCCGACCCGAGACGCCGCCGAGCGTCGCCAAGCTCGCCGCCACGATCGAGGAAGGCGTCCGGTCCGTCGTCGGGGCGACGACCCGGCGCTGGCACGAACGACCCGGGGCGCGGGTTCGGCGCGTCCGTCGCCTGGGCTCGACGCCGCTGCCCTTCCTCTACGACCTCCATCCGCAGGCGGTCAAGGCGAACCCTCGGGAGCTCGGGGTTCACACGATCCCGGTCGATGAGATCGCGGGCACGGCGGTCGGCCCGGCCAACCAGCGCGGTGGGGACTTTCTGCCCCTGAAGCCGTTCCGGAGCGCGAACTGGAGCACCCGCTGGCAGCGGGTCCGAGCGGCGAACGACCGCCTCGCGATCCTGCCGCCGATCGAGGTCGGCCGCTACGCCGAGCGGTACTGGGTCTTCGACGGCCACAATCGCGTCGCCGCGGCCCTCTACTCCGGCCAGCTGGCAGTCGACGCCGACGTGAAGGAGCTCGTGTCGCCCGAGGGCGGACGGGGCCTGCCGGCCGCCAGCCTGGCGACGGTGCTGGAGGACCGGACCCAAGTCCAGGCCGCCGTCACCCGGGCATCGATGCCCGATGATTCCGCAGACCGCTCGCGTCGGGCCCCGACATCGTCGGTCCCCGCGTCCGGGGTCCCGGAGCCGTCGGACGCCGAGGACTGATGCGCCGCGCTGCGATCGACTGGCCTGATCGTCGGCCGTTCGCCGGCCGGGCCGGGCCGATCCGGTTCCTGGCTGTCTCCGACAGTCGAGATCCGGGCCTGGAGCACGGCGACGTCCGGGCGATGGTCGGCCCGATCGACGGCATTCTCGGCTGCGGGGACCTGCCGCCGACGTGGCTCGGCTACCTCGCTGACGCCCTGCGCGTTCCCACCGTCTACGTCCGCGGCAACCACGATCGCGGCGACGCCTGGACGCTTGGCTCGCCGCATGCGCCGGCCTGGCTGCAGACCGGCCACGTGGCCCAGCTGGCCGGCATCTCGATCGGCGGCCTCGAATGGCCCGGCCTGGACGACCGCGGCAATCGCCGTCAGCCGGAACGCGCCTGGCGGCCCGCGCTGCGCCTGGCAGCGTGGGCCCTCGTCCGCCGGTTCCGGCGTCGTGGGGGGCCGCTGCTCGTGATCAGCCACGCGCCCCCGTTGGGCCTCGGCGACGCCGAGTCCGATCCGTACCACGTCGGGTTCCCGGCCTACCGCTGGCTCGTCGACCGCCTCCGCCCGCCGCTCTGGCTCCACGGGCACACGACCACGGCATCGGTCGCGAAGCTCGTCACGACCGCCGGACCGACGACCTTGATCAACGTCACCGGGGCTGTGCTGGTGGAGCTGCGTCCGTCGGCGCCGGCCGACCAGGCTCCGGGTCAGGGCGGGTAGGAGGACCCGGGTCCCGGGTTCGCTGGCCCCACCCCGCGTCCCGCTGGCGGATCCACGCCGCGCCGAGGAGGATCGCCTGGAAGGACAGCGACAGCCAGGCCAACGCGGCGAACGCCGTTGCCAGCGTCCCGATCGTCGCCGCGGCCCCGACGAGACGCGGCGCGACGAACACGAAGGCCCGGGCCAGGACCGTGAGCGCGATCGCGACGACGACCGCCGGCGTCGCGATCGCCCGCCAGTGCGGCGCGCTGACGGGCACCAGCCGATAGACGAGGGCCAGGGAGGCGACGGCGAGGAGCGGCGGCAGGAGCGCCAGCCCCACCCCGATGACGACGCCCGCGACGGGACCGCCCCGCGCCTCGGCCGCGTCGAGGAACGACGACACCCCGGCCAGGACGGCACCCAGGATCGCCACCCCGATGAGCCCGACGACCGCGGCGATGGCGGCCGCATTGCGCCGGACGAAGCCGCGCCGCCGCTTGCCCCCGAAGATCCGCCGCATCGCGTCCTCGAAGGCGACCGCGAAGCGGCTGGCGCCCCAGACCAGGGTGAGGCCGCCAAGGATCGAGAGGGCCCCGGCCGACCCGGCCGCCTCCTCGAGGACCACCTCGAGGATCTGCCGGAGCGGTGGCACGACGTCGGCGATGGCGCTGACGACCGCCGCCCGGCGCGCCTCGTCGTCGACGACGAGGCCGAGGATGCCGGCCATGAGCACGGTCAGGGGCACGATCGCGAAGAGCGCCCCGTAGGCGAGACCAGCCGCCAGGAGCCCTCCGCCGGCGGCAGTGTAGCGATCGAGGACACCTCGGACCGAGGCCACGGGACCCCAGCCCATGACGGCGGCAAGCCAGGTGGCCCAGCCGCCGGCCATGCCCTTCAGTCCCGAAGGTCCTCGAAGAGCCCGGGCTGGAGATGATCGGCCGGGACCCGTCGCGGCGGCGCGATGAGGGCCCGGACCTCGCCGCGCCGGACGAACCGTCGGCCGCCAAGCTTGATGCTCTGGAGCTTCCCGGTCCGGGCCCATGTCCCGATCGTCGAGGGCCGGAAGCGGACGTTGGCGGCGGCGAGGATCTCGGCCGCCTCCGCGAGGCTGATCCAGTCGCTTGCCGCGCCGGCCATCGTCAGTCGCCCCCGCCGCTCGTCGTCGCCGTGGCGGCGGTTCCGCCCGATGACGATGGTGTCGTCGCATCGCCCCCGGCGGCGGTCGCGCCGGATCCGGTGCCCATTGCGGCGCCGGATACGGCTGCGTCGTCCCCGGCCTTCGTCGACTTGCCCGCCGACGAGGTCGTCGAGCGATCCTTCTTGGCCCAGCCCGAGCCCTTGAAGTGAACGGCCGGGGCGGCGAAGCCCTTCCGCATCGTGCTTTCGGCGCCGCAGCTCGGACAGAAGCGAGGGCCGGTTTCGTGGATGCCGTGGATTACCTCCACGAGGTGACCGCAGTGCGAGCAGGTGTAGTCGTAGATGGGCACGGACCTGGCTCCTCGCTCGCCGTCCCGCTCAGCCGCGGAGGAGCCGCATGCCGCACTTGGGGCAGTAGAACGCCCGCTCGTGGGCCGATTCGAAGCCGCAGTGCGGGCAGACCACGCCGCCATGGCCGTGGGCCGCAGCCGGTCGCTGGACGGCGGTCAGGCCGAGCGAGTACTGGCTGGCCAGGATCTGGGTCAGGAGGCTGGTCAGGATCTTGGAGCCGATGCGATCGGAATCGCCGCGGACCCCACGCCCGCCCCAGCCCACCACGCCCCGCACGATGAGATCACCGGTGACCTCGTCCCAGTGGGCGGCCACCCCGCCGACGATCGCGTTGTACTCGGGATAGCCGGACGTGTCGGTCTCGCCGTCGAGCATCGCGCAGACGAAGGTGTCGAAGGCGAGGTCGACCGCGTCAATCGATTCGAGGACCACGAGCGCGTGCCGCGCGATCGGCGAGAGCATGTGATGGGCGTTCAGCCACTGCATCGCCTCGGACGGGCGGACGATCGAGGGCGTCGCCTGGCTGTACTCGATCGGGAGTGGATCGATGGCCTCGATCTCGCTCGTGGCGATCCCGACGAGCATCGCTGGAAGGTCGGCCAGGGCCTGGGGTCCGGCCTTGATCCGGACGCCCTCGCTCGTCTTGCCGGCGTAATTGAGGCGGAGCTGATGCTCCTGGGCGACGACCTCCTCGGGCAGGGCGTGACTGGCCGGGCCGGCGGATGCGGGCTGGCTGGTCGTGGGCGCCGGTGCGGGATCAGCCCCCCGGCGGCGCAGGAACTCGAGCGGCACGTGGCTCTCCCCGGGACGGCGACGCGAACAGGCCCCCTATCGTAGCAGCGCCGCCGGTCAGCCTCGACGCGTTGTCAGCCTCGACGCGTCGCGATGACGGCCTCCAGGGGGCGCAACGCGACCCGCCGGTCGACCCGGATCGGCGGCCCGGCCTCGAGATGCGTCCCGTCCACCCGGGTCCATTCGCCGCTGCCGGCATCGGCGCCGAGCGCAGCAACGATCGGGCGGGGAGCGAAGTTGACGACGATCAGCACCTCCTCGCCGACGGCCTCCCGGATCCAGGCGAGGACGTCGCGATGGTCGGCCTCGACGCGCCGGTACGTGCCCGTCCGGAGGGCCGCCAGCGAGCGTCGCGTCCGGATCAGCCGGCGGTAGGTCGCCAGGACCGATTCGGGGTCGGCCGCCTGGACAGCGACGTTCCGGGTCGCCGCGTCGGGAGCGATGGGCAGCCAGGTCCGGACGCCGGGCGCCGTGAAGCCGGCGTTCGGGGCGCTGGTCCAGGGCATCGGGCTTCGACAGCCGTCGCGATTCCACCACGGGAACAGGAGGCTCGCCCGACGCGCCGGTGGATCGATCGCCTCGGCCCGCGGGACGTTGATGTCCCCGAGGCCGAGCTCCTCGCCGTAGTACAGGAACGGCGTGCCTCGGAGGGTAAGGAGGATCACCGCGGCGGCCTTGGCGACGGCGTCACGTTGATCGGCACCGAGCTCCCTGGCCAACCGCGATGCGTGCCGGGGACGGTCGTGATTCGAGAGCACGACCGTGGGCCAGCGGACCGGCCCGAACGCCCCCTCGACCCGCTCGATCGCCGCCCCGAAGGCGGACGCCGACCAGGGCCGCTCGAGGAGGACGAAGTCGAAGATCAGGTGGCGGTCGGTGGCGAAGGAGGCGGCCGTCTCCGCTCCCCCGCCGAACAGCTCGCCGACGGTCATCCGCCCCGGCCGGGCGTCGACCTCGGCCCGGAACCGGGCCAGGAAGGTCACGAGCTCGGGCTGGTTCTGGTCGTAGACGTGGCGTTGCCGGTCCCAGGCCTGGCGGCGCAGGCCGGCCCTCGGATTGGCGACGAAGTCGGCATGCTTGTAGAAGGTGTTGAAGACGTCGAGCCGGAAGCCGTCGACGCCACGATCCAGCCAGCCGCGGACCATCGCCAGCTGGGCCTCGGGCACGGCCGGGTTCCGCCAGTTGAGGTCGGGCTGCTCGGCCAGGAACTTGTGGAAGTAGAACTGGCCCCGGCCCTCGTCCCAGGTCCAGCCCGAGCCGCCGAACCAGGACAGCCAGTTGTTGGGCGGCCGCGGTCGGCCCCGGCGATCCCGGCCCGCCGAGTCGCGCCACAGGTACCAGTCGCCGTACGGGCCCGACGGATCCGTCCGCGAGGCCTGGAACCAGGCGTGCTGATCGCTGGTGTGGTTCATGACCAGGTCGAGGATCACCTTGATGCCACGGCGGTGGGCCGCCTCGACCAGCGCCTCGAAGTCGACCATCGATCCGAAGAGCGGGTCGATCGCGGCGTGGTCGGCGACGTCATAGCCGAGGTCGAGGCCCGGCGACGGGAAGATCGGCGAGAGCCAGATCGCGTCGATGCCGAGCCCGTCGCGGCCGAGGTGGTCGAGGTGGCCCGTGATCCCGGGCAGGTCCCCCACCCCGTCGCCGTTGGCGTCGGCGAAGCTCCGCGGATAGATCTGGTAGACAACGCCGGCCTGCCACCAGTCGTCGTCCGGGCTGGTCGGGGTCGCCGGCGGGAGGCTCTCGGCAGCGGTCTGATCCAGGGTCACGCGGTCGCACCTGCGGTCTGGAGCGGCGGAGATCGGGCGCCTGAGACGGTCGAGACAAGGAGCCGAGGCCGCCGGCGTTGCGCTCGGATTGGGGGATGGTACGGGAAACGCTTGACGAATGGCGTGACGCGCGTTAGTAATACGTGTTACTAACACGAGCCAGCGATCCCGGTCCCCTCCCCGCCGCAGTCCCCAGCGTCCGAAGGGAACCCCGCCTTGTCGAAGCATCGCCGTCGCCCGACCAGCGCCGACGTCGCCTCGCGCGCCGGGGTCTCGCGGACGACGGTCTCGCTGGTCCTCAATGACCGCAGCGGGTCGATCCCCGAGACCACCCGCCAGCGAGTCTTCGAGGCGGCCCGCGAGCTCGGCTACCACCCCGACCACTCGGCCCGTGGCCTGGCCGGGGGGCGCAGCCAGACCCTCGCCCTCGTCCTCCGCCAGACGCCCGAGCAGGTTGCCGGCGACGCCCTCCTGGCCGAGACCCTGCGGGGCCTCGCAACGGCCGCCCGTTCGGCCAGCTTTCGGGTCCTCGTCGAGCCGCTCGGGCCCGGTGATTCGACCTACGGCGAGCTGGTCCGCTCGGGGCGCGCCGACGGCGCGGTCGTGTCCGGGCCGCTGTTCGACGACCCCGAGCTTGCCGACCTCGTCGGCGATGGCTTCCCGATCGTGATCCAGGGCCACCTGCCGGGCGCGGAGGCACCCAGCGTCGACGTCGACAACGAGGCCAGCGCCCGGCTGGCCGTCGACCACCTCCTCGAGCTGGGCCATCGGCGGATCGCCTGCATCACCAACGCTGCCCTGACGTACACCGCCGCCGCCGACCGCCTGGCCGGCTATCGCGAGGCGCTCGCCGCGGCCGGCGCACCCGCCGCTCCCGAGCTCGTCGAGGAGGGCGCCTTCGATGCCGCCAGCGGCCATCGGGCAATGACCAGGATCCTCCAGCGAGGGCGGCCCGACGCCGTCTTCGTCGCCAGCGACGTGGTCGCCCTCGGGGCGATCGGCGCCATCCGCGAGGCGGGCCTTCGCGTCCCCGACGACGTCTCGGTCGTCGGCTTCGACGACGTCCCGCTCGCGGCGTACTTCGACCCACCCCTCACGTCCATCCGCGTCCCGGCTCACGACCTGGGCCTGGCCGCGGGACACGCGCTGCTCGATCGGATCGC
>DASWGY010000191.1:0-4864 GCA_036393495.1 Candidatus Limnocylindrales bacterium | reverse complement strand
CCGGCTCGTGCGGCCGACCCGAGGGCTGGGCAGCGCGCCTCTCCCCCGGCGAACCGGGTTGCGCCCTCCTACTTGGCCTTGCTCCGGGTAGAGCTTGCCTCGTTTCACTCCTGGGTCGGGCCCGAAGGCCCGACCAGGCATCGTCACTGTGGCGCTGGTCCTCGCCTCGCGGCGGGCGGGCGTTACCCGCTACCCTGCGCTGTGGAGCTCGGACTTTCCTCACCCTGACCGGTCTCCCGGTCAGGCCGCGACCATCCGGTCGCCTCGCTGGCACGTTCGATTCTACGCGTTCGGCGGGGATCCTCCGCGAACGCGGTCGAGCCGGAGTGGCTGCTCAGTCTGGCCGGGTGACAACGATCGGTGGCCCGCCGGCCGCGACGCGGTCGATCGCGGCGTTGGCGAGGGCGTCGGCAAGCGAATTCTGGGCCCGCGGCACGTGGGCGGCGATCCAGCCCCCGGGGAAACCATGGAGAACGCGAAGCGCGTCGGCCCACAGCGTGCGGAGCTTGGCGTCCTTGACCCGCCAGCGACCGTGGAGCTGCTCGACGATGAGATTCGAATCGAGCAGCAGCTCGACTCGCTCCGCCCCGAGCTCGGCCGCCAGGGTCACGGCCCGGACGACGCCGACGTACTCAGCGACGTTATTGGTCCGGATCCCGAGGTACTCGGAGATCGTGGCGTCCGGCCGGGCCCGCGGATCCCGGGCGTCGGGGCGATCCAGCCGGAACAGGACGGCGCCTGCCGACGCCGGGCCGGGGTTGCCGCGGGCCGCGCCATCGGTCCGGATGAGGAAGCCTGGGCCGCGCGACTCCGGGCGCTCCCCGGACGGATCCAGGGTCGGGCGATCGTTGGCAAAGCCGAAGTCGAGGGCCTCGGCCGGCTCCAGATCGATGCGCCGGTCTACGTCCGGCGCTCCACGATCGCCGAGCTCACCTCGAGGATCGCCTGGGTGATGTGGATGCCGCGGGGGCAGGCGTCGGTGCAGTTGAAGATCGTCCGGCAGCGCCACACGCCGTCGTCGCCGGCCAGGATCTCGAGCCGCTCCTCGGCCGCGTCGTCGCGGCTGTCGAAGATGAACCGGTGGGCGTTGACGATGGCTGCCGGGCCGACGTACTCGTCGTTGGCCCAGAACGACGGGCAGGAGGTCGTGCAGGCGGCGCACAGGATGCACTTCGTCGTGTCGTCGTAGCGGGCCCGCTCGTCAGCCGATTGGCGGCGCTCCCCGCCCGGCACGGGCCGGTCGTTGACGAGGAACGGCATGACGCTGCGGTAGCTGTCGAAGAAGCCTTCCATGTCGACGACGAGGTCCTTCACGACCGGCAGCCCCGGCAGCGGCGCGACCGAGATCCGCCGGCCGAGCTTCTCGATCCGCTCCTTGCAGGCCAGGCGGTTGCGGCCGTTGATGAGGAGCGCGTCGGAGCCGCAGATCCCGTGACCACACGAGCGGCGGAAGGTCAGCGACCCGTCGAGCTCGTACTTCACCCGGTGGAGGAGGTCGAGCACGCGATCAAGCTTCGGGTCGGCGACGACGAGGTACGACTCCCAGTGGGGCTTGGAGTCCCGTTCCGGGTCGTAGCGCAGGATCCGCAGCTCGATGTCCATCGCTCGGCCTAGTAGACCCGCGGCTTCGGCTGGAAGGTCGTGATCGTCACCGGCTTGTGCCGCAGCGTCGGGCCGCCGGGCGCCTGGTAGGCGAGGCTGTGGACCAGCCAGTCGACGTCGTTCCGGTCCGGGTAGTCCTCGCGGGCGTGGGCGCCCCGGGTCTCGGTCCTGGCCAGTGCCGCGGCGACCGTCGTCTCGGCACAATCGAGCAGGTAGCCGAGCTCGCGGGCCTCGAGGAGGTCCGTGTTGAAGGTCTGGCCGGCATCGACGACCGTAACCCCGGCGTAGCGGTCCCGGAGCTCGCGGACCTTCACCCGGGCGGCCGTCAGGAGGGTCTCGTCCCGATAGACCCCGACGTTGTCCATCATCACGTCGGCCAGCTCGCGCTTGAGGCTGTCGGCGGTCTCCCCGGACGCGCCGGCGCGGAGGCCGTCCAGCTCGGCGGCAACCGGCTCGTGGACGTCGGCGGGAACGTCGGGCATCGTCGTGCCGCGGAGGTCCGCTGCCATCCGGCGGCCCGCGCGGCGTCCGAAGACGAGCAGGTCGACGAGCGAGTTCGTGCCCAGGCGGTTCGCGCCGTGGACGGAGACGCAGGCGCATTCCCCGGCCGCGTACAGGCCCGGCACGACCGTCCCGAGCTCATCCCGGGTGACCCTCGTCTCGAGGTCGGTCGGGATCCCGCCCATCGCGTAGTGGGCGGTCGGCTGGATCGGAACCGGCTCGCTCAGCGGCTCGACACCGAGGTAGACCCGGGCGAAGTCGGTGATATCGGGCAGCTTCTCCTCGATCAGCTTCCGGCCCAGGTGGTGGACGTCGAGGTAGACGTAGTCCTTGCCCTCGACCCCGCGGCCATCGCGGATCTCGAGGTAGATCGAGCGGCTGACGATGTCGCGCGGCGCAAGGTCGACGAGCGTCGGCGCATAGCGCTCCATGAACCGCTCGCCGAGCCCGTTGAGCAGGATCCCGCCCTCGCCCCGGGCCGCTTCCGACAGCAGGATCCCGAGGCCGTAGATCCCGGTCGGGTGGAACTGGAAGAACTCCATGTCCTGCATCGGCACGCCGTGGCGGTAGGCCAGGGCGATCCCGTCGCCGGTCAGCGACCAGGCGTTCGAGGTGATCCGGAACATCCGCCCGAAGCCGCCGGTGGCGAGGAGCACGGACTTGGCCACGATCGTCGCGAGCTCACCGTCCGCGATCCGGTAGGCCACGACGCCGGCCGCCCGTCCCCCACCCCCGAGTTCGCCGCCTTCGGACAGCAGGTCGACGACGTGGTACTCGTCGTAGAACTTGACCCCGTGCTTGATGCACTGCTGGTAGAGCGTCTGGAGGATCATGTGGCCGGTCCGGTCGGCCGCATAGCAGGCTCGCCGGACCGCGCTCTCGCCGAAGTTCCGGGTGTGCCCGCCGAACTTCCGCTGATCGATCTTCCCGTCATCGGTCCGGTTGAACGGCAGGCCCATGTGCTCGAGCTCGATGACCGTCTCGATCGCCTCGCGGGCGAGGACCTCGGCCGCGTCCTGGTCGACGAGGTAGTCGCCGCCCTTGATCGTGTCGAACATGTGCCACTCCCAGTGGTCCTCCTCGAGGTTGCCGAGAGCGGCACACACGCCGCCCTGGGCGGCGCCGGTATGGGAGCGGGTCGGGTACAGCTTCGTCAGGACGGCGGCATCGACGCCCGCCTTCGCCAGCTCGAGGGCGGCCCACAGGCCGGCCCCTCCGGCACCGACGATGAGCGCGTCGTGGGCAAGGCGCATCCCGATCAGTCCTCCCGTCAACCCTTCGGGACGACCGGCAGGGTCAGGACCACCGCCGTGCCGAGGACGAAGAGGACGAAGGCGAGGATGTAGAGCCCGGTCAGGAGGAGGGTCCGCGGGGTGCCCTTGACATAGTCGACGACGACGGTCCGGACGCCCATGAAGGCGTGGAACAGGACGAGCATCAGGAGCGACCAGTCGAAGGCCCGCCAGAAGGTGCTGCTCCAGCGGACCTGGGCGATCCACGAGGCATCCTGCTCGGCCGGGTCGTAGATGACGTGGACGATGAGGAAGTGGGTCAGGGCGAAGACGAACAGGGCGATTCCGGTGACCCGCATCAGGTACCAGATCGCCAGCTCCAGACCACCACCCCTGGGGCGGGCCCGCCCGGAGCGGGTGTAGGGCGCGCTCACGTGGGCGCCCCTTCCCAGATGGGCTTGAGGATGATGTAGGCGACCGGCAGCCCGACCGCGATGAAGACGAGCCAGGACAGGTACCACAGCTGGCGGTGGTAGCGGGTCAGCGGCGGCCAGAAATCCATGACGATGATCCGCAGGCCGTTGAGGGCGTGGTACAGGAGGGCCGCCCCGAGGAGCGCCTCCAGGACCCGTCCGATCGGGCTGGCATAGATCGCCAGCAGCTCGTCGTAGGCCTCGGGGTTGCCGCCGACGAGGTAGATATCGATGACGTGGAGGACGACGAAGGCCCAGATCGCGACACCGGAGATCCGGTGGAAGGCCCAGGCGAGCATCCCCTCGCCGCCCCGGTAGCGAAACAGCATCAGCCGACCGGGGTCTGCGTCTGGCCCATCAGGCGGACGCGGCCGCGCCAGAGGCGGCGGCACCGGCCTGGCCGGCGCTGCCAGTCGCAAGACGGCCGATGATGGCGTCGGCGAACTGGCTCGTCCCCGCGTCCCCGCCGAGATCGCGGGTCACCGACCGACCCTCGGCGATCACCTCGCGGACCGCCGTCTCCACCCGCTCGGCCACGTCCGGGTAGCCGAGGTGGCGAAGCATGAGGACGCCGGACAGGATCATCGCCGTCGGGTTGGCCCGGTTCTGGCCCGCGTACTTCGGGGCCGAGCCGTGGACCGGCTCGAAGACCGCCCCATCCGCGCCGATGTTGGCGCCGGGGGCGACGCCGAGGCCGCCGACGAGGCCGGCGCACAGGTCCGAGACGATGTCGCCGTACAGGTTCGGCAGGACCATCACGTCGTACAGGTCCGGCTTCTGGACCAGCTGCATGCACATGTTGTCGACGATCCGGTCCTCGAACTCGATCCGGCCGTCGTACTCGGCGGCGACCCGCCGGCAGGACTCGAGGAAGAGCCCGTCCGACAGCTTCATGATGTTGGCCTTGTGGACCGCCGTGACCTTGCGGCGGCCGTTCGCGACGGCGTACTCGAAGGCGAATCGGGCGATCCGCTCGGACGCGGCCCGGGTGATGATCTTGATGCTCTCCGCCGCATCAGGGCCGACCATGTGCTCGATGCCAGCGTAGAGATCCTC
>DASWGY010000190.1:0-2677 GCA_036393495.1 Candidatus Limnocylindrales bacterium | reverse complement strand
TGGACCTGCCGAAACCGCCGGCCCTCCCACCAGCCGAGCCCGACGAGGAAGGCCAGCGTCCCGGCAGCCGTTGCCAGGCCGGTCGTCTCGGTGTCGAGGCACAGCAGCGGCACCTCGGCCGGCGGCTGTCCCGGGAGCCTGGCGAGCCGCTCGCGGTCGACCGGGACGACGTCGCCGCGGCCTTCGACCCGGACGAAGCAGCCGACCGCCGTCCGAACCAGCTCGCCGTCGACCTCGGCCGCCAGTCGCTCGGCGGCCACGCTCGACCCGCGGACGACCGCTGACCGTGTTGCCGCCTCCTCCTGCTCGCCTGGCCCGTTCTCGGGCCGAGCGAGTCCCTGCCGGAAATTCGAAAAGCGTCGTTCGAGCGAGACGGTCATCGGGTCAGGCCACCTGGGCAGGGATCCGGCCGGCCGACGGTTCATTGACAGCCCCCAACGCCCGCAACAGCCGCAGCGCGAGCGCCTTGGCGTTCACCTCGGGATCGAGGCGTGGGCCGGTGCAGGCCGGGCAGCCGCTCTCGCACGGGCAGTCGGCGACAAGTCCAGCCGCTCCGGCGACGAGCTCGTCGTGGCGGGCGAAGAGCCGCTCCGACAGGCCGACACCGCCGGGCATCGCCTCGTACAGGTAGATCGTGGGCGATTCCTGGTGGGGCGATCGAACCTGTGACACGAGCCCGAGATCGCGGGGGTCGACCATGAGCAGCACCGCCGCCACCGCCTGCAATGCCCGTCCGGCCCCGACGAGGGCGACGTCCAGGTCGTCGCGCCGCCAGGCGTCACGACCGTGATCGGCCCCGCTCACGGTCGCGACATCCGCCGTCACCCAATAGGCAGTGGTCTGGAGCTCCAGCTCCGGCAGGTCGATTGGACCCCAGCCGACGTTCTCGTCGGTCCCGAACTTCAGCTTCTTGAAGAGGGTCACCAGGCTCGCGACCATGACCTCGCCGTGGACCCGTCGACCGCCGGTCGCGGGCGCCTCGGCGAAGACATCGAGCGGTTTGAGCGTCACCGCCCGGTTGGCGTACGTGTAGTGGTCGACGTCGACCTTGTGGACGTAGGCCTTGCGCTCATGCCACTCGAGCCGGTCGACGTAGTACTGGACCGATTCGTGGATGTAGATCGCCCGCTCGTGGACGAGGACCTGGGCACTGAAGAGGTCGACCTCGCCGAGGACGCGCGGCCGGTTCGGCGTCGTATCGATGATCACGACGTTCTCCGGGGCCGCGGCCCGGAGGCTGACCTCGGACGCCGGGAAGTTCTCCGAGCTCCAGTACCAGCGGCCGTCGTTGGCCTGGCGGACGTGGCCCTCCTCGCCGAGGAAGGCGAGCAGGTCGTCCGCCGGCGCGGGGCCGAAGATCTCGCCCGGCTCGAACGGCATCTCGAACGTCGCGCACCTGAGGTGGGCGAGGAGGACGTGGAGGTTGTCGGGGTCGCAACGTGCTTCCTCGGGCGAGCGCTCGAGCAGGAACTCGGGGTGATGGATGACGTACTGGTCGACCGGCGCGGCCGAGGCCACGAGGATCCCGACGGCCGGGTCGAGCCGCCGCCCCGCCCGCCCGAGCTGCTGCCACGTTCCGGCCACCGACCCCGGATAGCCGGCCAGGACCGAGACGTCGAGCGAGCCGATGTCGACGCCGAGCTCGAGGGCGTTCGTCGAGACCACGCCGAGGATCTCGCCGTCGCGCAGGCCGCGCTCGATCGAGCGCCGTTCGGTCGGCAGGTAGCCGCCCCGGTACCCACGAATCCGCGACCGCGGCCCGAAGTGCTCGCGCAGCGATTCGCGCAGCCCGGTGAGGAGAATCTCGACGGCGACCCGGGCCTGGCCGAAGACGATCGTCTGGCGACCGGCCCGGATGAACGGCAGGGCCCAGCGCTGGGCGTGGGTCAGGGCCGAGGCACGGGCGCCCGTCGCGACGTCCAGGATCGGCGGGTTCACGAGGAGGATGTGGCGCTCGCCCCGCGGCGCGCCGTTGCGGTCGATGAGGCGGGCCGTCCGTCCGGTGAGCTGGGCCGCGAGCTCGGCCGGGTTCCCGATCGTCGCCGAGGCGCACACGATCACCGGGTTCGAGCCGTAGTGGCGGCACAGCCGGAGAAGCCGGCGAAGGACGTTCGCGACGTGGCTCCCGAAGACGCCGCGATACGTGTGGAGCTCGTCGATGACGATGACCCGGACCTGCTCGAAGAGCTGGAACCACTTGGTGTGGTGGGGGAGGATCGCCGAGTGGAGCATGTCCGGGTTCGTGACGACGACCTGACCGGCAGTCCGGATCGCGGACCGGATCGGAGCCGGCGTGTCGCCGTCATACGTCGCCACCGCGACCTGGAGGGAGCTCGCCAGCGCCTGGCCGGCGAACTCGGCGACCTGGTCCTGCCCGAGGGCCTTCGTGGGGAACAGGAAGAGGGCCCGGGCTGACGGGTCGTCGGCCAGGGCCTGGAGGACCGGGAGCGTGTAGCAGAGGGTCTTGCCCGACGCCGTCGGCGTGACGACGACGACGTCCTCACCCGCATGGACGGCCTCGATGGCCTCGGCCTGATGGCGATACAGGCGCTCGATGCCGCGCGACCGGAGGCCCTCGACGATCCGCGCGTCGAGCCAGTCCGGGAAGGGCACGCTGTCCGCCGGCCGCTCGGGCAGGATCTCGTGGTGGACCACGGCCGACTCGAGCGAGGGTTCC
>DASWGY010000189.1:0-5840 GCA_036393495.1 Candidatus Limnocylindrales bacterium | reverse complement strand
GACCCCCCAGTTCGGTTTCCGCATGCCCGGCGACACCGTCGGCCTGGGAGCACGCGCCCTCGTCATACGAGTCCCGCCAGTGACGGAAGGAGCTCCCGTCCAGGGCACCAGGGCGGAGCCGAACGACGACCGCGTAGATGAACTCATCCGTGGCCGGGTCGAAGGCGAATCCGGCGGCCATCGACGACGCGACCTCGGCGAGGAACGGGTCGCCGAGCGCCGCCCGCTCGCCGGCGGCGTTCTCCATGATCGGGAGGCCATCGACGTCCGCGGGGAGGATCGCGAGGAGGGAGGGGTCCAAGACGACGGCGGCCACGCCGGCCGTCGGCGTCGCGGCGCCGCTCGGGCTGGTCGCCGGGGTCGGGCTCGGCGAAGTCGGCGAGGCGGGCGATTGCGGGTCCGGGGCAGTCCCACAGGCGACGAGGACGACGACCAGCATGGCTGCCGCGGCAGTGCGCGCCGGGCCGTTCACAGCTCGCGCCGGAGGACCGGGTAGCGCTCGTCGTCGATGGCGATCGCGAAGCCGCAGGCGACCCAGAAGTCGGGCGTCGCGGCACTCGTGGCGTCCGGGTGAACGCCACGCTCCGGGTAGGCCTCGACGGCCGCGAAGCCGCGCCCGGCGAGGTCGTCGCAGACGGCGGCCACCAGCTGCCGAGCGTGCCCCGCGCCGCGGGCCTCGGGCGTCGTCGCGACGCAGGTGATGACCGCCGGCAGCGGCGTGGCCGGCAGGCGTGGGTAGAGGTCGCGCAGGTGCTGTGCCCGGGGGTAGGCCGACAGCGGGCCGAACTGGACGTACACCGCCGGGCGACCGTCGACCTCGAGGACCTTGGCGTAGGTGCCGAAGACCGCGAGGCCGCGACCGAGGAGCTGGAGCTTCCGCGGCTGATCTGCGCCGATCGTCGGGCGGGCCTCGCGGCGCGGGGCGAACGGGTTCTCGTCCGGCCCGTCGTCGTCGCCGAAGGGGTTGAACGCCGGGGCCTTCCCGGCCGGCGCAAACGGGTTGAATGCGGGGCCGGATGAGGCCGGGGCGAACGGGTTGGCGGCGGCCGGCTTCGGGGCCGGGGCCGGGGCGGCCGAGGGATCCCACCACGACAGGCGTGCCGCCTTCGAGCCGCGGTCGGCGTCCTCCCAATAGTCACAGCTCCGGTGGTCGAAGCCGGGGTCGGCGCAGGGCGGGATCCGGGCGAACCCCTCGGCATCGCGGACGTCGAGGATGCGGACCTCGGCCATCGCTCAGACTCCGGCGCCCTGGCCGGTGCCCGCGAGCGCCGCGAGGCTGCCCGCGTGGACGAGCCCGGTCACGGCTGCGAGGTCTGGCCCCAGCTCGCGATCGGCATCGAGGTGGCGGGCCACTGCGCGGACCCGCCGATGCGCCTCCTCAACGCCCGCACCCGGCGCGACTCCGGGCAGCGTTGCCAGGCGAAGGTCGAGCGCCTGGGCCGCGCAGATGGCCTCGATGGCGAGGATCCGCTCGACGTGATCCAGGACCAGCCGTGCATGACGGCCGGCGATCGGGCCCATCGAGACATGGTCCTCCTGGTTCGCGCTCGTCGGGATCGAATCGGCCGTCGCGGGGTGGGCCAGGACCTTGTTCTCGGAAGCCAGGGCGGCGGCGGAGTACTGGAGGAGCATCAGGCCCGATTCGAGGCCCGACGCGGGGGCCAGGAACGCCGGCAGGCCGCCGTTGAGGTGAGCGTCCAGGAGGAGCGCCGTGCGCCGCTCGCTGATCGAGCCGAGCTCGGTGAGGGCGAGCTTGGCGAAATCGAGGGCGAGGGCGATCGGCTCGCCATGGAAGTTGCCGCCGGAGATGACCAGCCCGCCGCCGGTCGCCAGGGTCCCGGCGTCGGCCGCGCCGCCGCCGGGGAACACCAGCGGGTTGTCGGTCGCCGAGTTGAGCTCGATGTCGAGGACCCGGCGGAGGTGGTCGAGGGCATCCCGGACCGCCCCGTGGACCTGGGGGACGCAGCGCAGCGAATACGGGTCCTGGACCTTGTGGGCCGAGGCGTGGTGGGACGCCTGGAGTCCGGAATCCCGGAGGAGGTGGCGCAGCTCGATGGCGACCTCGATCTGCCCGGGATGGGGCCGGGCGAGCTGATAGGCCGCCGTGAACGCGACATCTGTCCCGAGCAGCGCCTCCACGCTCATCGCCGCGATCGTGCTCGCGGTCCGCACGAGCCGGTCGGCGTCCGCGAGGAGCAGCGCGCCGAGGGCCGACATCAGCTGGGTCCCGTTCAGTAGCGCCAGGCCCTCCTTGGGACCGAGCGTCAGTGGCTCCAGCCCAACCTCGCGCAGGGCGACGAGCGCCGGGGTCACCTGCCCGTTGAGCTCCACGCTGCCACGGCCGATGAGCGGCAGGGCCAGATGGGCGAGCGGCGCGAGATCGCCCGAGGCGCCCACGGAGCCCTGAGCGGGCACGACCGGGTGGACCCCGAGCCGGAGGAGATCGAGGAGGCGGTCCACCAGCAGCGACCGCGCCCCGGAATGCCCGAGGGCCAGGGTGTTGGCCCGCAACAGGAGCATCGCCCGGACCACGTCGCGCGGCAGCGGCTCGCCGACGCCCACGGCGTGGCTGACGAGGAGGTTCTCCTGGAGCCGCTCGGCGTCGCCGGCATCGATGAAGCGGTCGGCCAGCGCTCCGAACCCGGTCGTGACGCCATAGACGACGGCGCCTTCGGCGACGAGCCGCTCGATGACGTCGCGCGCCTCCTGCATCCGGGCGCGGGCGTGGACGTCGAGTGCGACGGCAGCGCCATGACGGGCGACGGCCTCGACATCGGCGATCGTGAGGTCGGCCCCGGTCAGGACGATCGTGTCACCGGCCGCCGGGACGGGCGGCCGCTGCGGCACGAAGTGGGGCCCGGTCACGCCCGCAGGATAGTCGGCTATGCTGCCCGGCGTCCCTGCCGCGCTCTCCGCAACGCTCCCCGCCGCGCTCCCCGCCGTGCTCCCCATCCAGGCGCCTGCGCCACGGCCCGCTCCCCGGTCGAGGAGGCCCCTTGCTCGCGTTCATCGACGAGATCGTGATTCCGTTCCTGAACGGCCTGTACGGGGCCGTGGGCTACCTCGGCGTGGGAGTCGCGATGGCGATCGAATCGGCGATGGTGCCGCTGCCCTCAGAGCTGATCCTGCCGTACGCCGGCTTCCTCGTCTCCGACCCGACCGCCCTCGAGCCCCTGACCAACGGGGCATGGAACTTCTGGATCGTGGTGACGGTGGCCACGATCGGGAACACCACGGGCTCCCTCGTCGCCTACGCGATCGGCGCCTGGGGCGGGCGGCCGTTCCTGGAGCGTTGGGGCAGATACCTGTTGATCCGGCCGCACGAGATCGAGCTCGCCGACCGGTTCTTCCAGAAGTACGGCCCGGCCACCGCCTTCTTCAGCCGCCTCCTGCCGGTGATCCGGACATTCATCTCCTTTCCGGCAGGGGTCGCCCGGATGCCGCTCGGCAAGTTCATCTTCTACTCCACGGCCGGGGCGATCCCGTGGTCCATCCTGCTCGTTTTCGCCGGCCAGCAGCTGGGTGCGAACTGGGTGGACATCCGGCATGCCCTCCAGCCGTTCGACCTCGCGATCGCTCTCGCCGTCGTCGCCGGCGTCGTCCTGTTCGTCTGGTGGCGGCTCGGTATGCCCGGCCGGCGCCGGACGCCGGGCGGCCCGCCTGCCGCGTCCTAGCCTCGCCGCTCCTCCGGCGCCGGGTGGGCGCGGAAGGCGGCCCACAGCGACAGGTCGTAGACGATCTTCAGGCCACCGGCGATGAGGAACGGCAAGCCCGCGAGGGCGGTGGAGGCGATGAGCGGCGCGGACAGCGCTGGGGAGATCGCGGCACCGGTTGTCCGGGCGATCCCCGTCACGCCGGCAGCGGCCGACCGCTCCCCTGGCTCTACGACTGCCATGACGTACGACTGGCGGGTGGGCACGTCCATCTGGCTGAGCGTGTAGCGGAGCAGAAGGACGACGACCGCGAGCTCGACCGTCGGCATGAGCGGGACGAGGATCAGCAGGACGTTCGAGGGCAGGTGGGTGAAGACCATCGTGTTGACGAGGCCGATCCGGGCGGCGATCCGCGACGCCGAGAGCGATGACACGGCCGCCAGCAGGTTCGCCGCAAAGAAGATCGCGCCGAGGACCGCCGGCTCGACATCGAAGCGGAGATGGAACCAGTAGGCCATCAGGCTCTGGGGGATGAAGCCGCCGGCGAAGCTGTCGACGGCGAACAGCGCCGAGAGGCGGGCGACGATCCCCTTCGAGCGGCCGAGGCCCAGGCGGCGTGTGATCCCGTCGTCGGTGGCGGTCGCGGGCGGTGCCTCCACTCCCGGCCCGACCCGGCTGAAGGCGGCGACCATCGCGAGCCCCACGAGCGCGTACCCGACGACGATCGCCCGGTAGGCATCCGCGGGCGCAAGGCCGGCCCCGAGGAGCGCCTGCGCCAGCGACCCGGCCCCGAGCGCCCCGACCGCCGTGGCAACGTAGCCGGCCAGGTTGTACCAGGCGAACGTCGGCGTCCGGCGGGCGTCGGGCGTGGTCTGGCTGAGGGCGGCCTGCTCGACGGCCAGGAACGGGCCGACCTCGTTACCGGTGGGGCTGATGACCCCGATCGTGCCGGCCAGGATCAGGAGCGGGACCCAGCTCGTCGAAGCGAACGCGATCCCGGCCACGACCATCAACAGGGCGCCCACGACGAGCACCCGTCGGCGGCCGATGCGGTCGGCTCGGGTCGTGAGCCACAGCGAGACGAGGGTGTCACCGACGAGGATCAGCGTCAGGATCGTCCCGATCGTCACCGCGTCGAGGCCGAGGGCGTCGAGGTAGAGGACGAGGGCGACGGCCAGGAATCCATAGCCGAACATCCGAAGGGTCCGGGTCAGGAACAGCAGCCGACCGTCGCGATCGAGACCGCGGAGGCTGGCGACGAGCCCGGCGTCGACGTCCGCAGGTCGGGTCGGCGTGCTCACCCGCAGAGTCTATGGTTCGAGGACCCTGTACGATCGCCGAGATGACGACGAACCCCGATCCTCACGCCGGCGAGGGCATGGTCGGGCCCCATGGCGCACCCGACGATCACGGCGGCGACCACGGCCACGACGACCATGCGCACGGCAGCGACGAAGCGCTCGGGCCGGTCGACGTCATCGCCTGGGGCGCTGGCCTGGTCGGGATCGGGGCTGGGCTCGCCGTCGCCATCGTGATGGCCGCCAGCACCGGCTGGCTCGGCTAACCCGGCACTCTCGCACCCGTCTGGAAGGCCTGTCCCGACGGCTCCGTTCGCCGTGCCTCGGCGCTCTGATTGAACTTTCGATCGCCGTCCACCCGCCATCGGAGTGAGCGGCCCGCCCCGTGGGCCCAGGACACCCGTGCAGCGTCGTCGACGCCGACGACGGGCGCGAGGATCGGAGGTAGGCATGAAGGTCCGCGGAATTACCGCCGTCGCGGGGCTCATCATCGTCGCGGCGCTGACAGCCCCGATAGCCGCGGCATCGCAGCAGCGGCCCATGGAGGGCAAGTTCACCGGGGCGCCCGCGCTCGCCGAGCAGCGGTGTCCGGGTGCTCTGACGATCGGCCATGAAGTGGCGGGTACGGCAACGCATCTCGGCCGGTTCACCGGCAGCGGCACGAACTGCACCGAGTTCACCTTTGCGACGGAGTCCGTCGCGATCTGGGACGGCATCGTCGTCATCGAGGCCGCCGATGGCTCGACCCTGTTGCTTACGGCGGAGGGCCGACAGGAGGCACCCGTCAACGGCGTCGCGACGTACGCCCACGTCGACACCGTCGTCGGCGGCACCGGGCGCTTCGCCGAGGCCGAGGGGGTGATCACCGTGAGCGGTTCGATCGACTTTG
>DASWGY010000188.1:0-1695 GCA_036393495.1 Candidatus Limnocylindrales bacterium | reverse complement strand
CGGACGTGGGTCTTCGGGCCGCTCCGGCCGGCGGCCGGCTACCGGGTCGTCGCGGCGACGGCCAACGGCCAGCCGGCGGTCGTCTTCGGCCCTCGCGGCGCCGGGTCGCCACCGACCGGCGTCCAGGTCCTCGACCTCGATCGCGGACGGATCCGCGACGTCACGATCTTCCTCGAGCCGGCCGTCGTCGCGTCATTCGGCTGGCCCGGTTGAGGGCGGTTGGACCCTGGCTTCGGCGAGCGCGCCCCTTGAGTCGTCCTGCGACGCATTTCCGGCATGAGCACGCTCGTCTCGCATCGCGATTCGTCGAATCCGCCTGCGTGCCCAGCACGCTCGAGGCGAGAATGAGTCCCCAGGTGACTCACGGGCGGCTGCGGAGGGCGGTTCGGACCTGCAGCCTCGAGGTCAGGTCGGGCGGCCGAGCCTAGTTCGAGCGGCCGCGCCTAGTTCGGGCGGCCGCCGCCACCCATCTCGCGACCCTGGTCGCGGAGGAAGCGCTCGATGTCCGCGATGAGGTCATCGCCCGACGGGAGGCGCGACTCGTCGACCATGCCCTCGAGGCGCTCGACGTAATTACGGGTGTTCTCGTCGAGCGAGGCCGCGGTGTCGAGGCGCTTCCGGAGGGCCCGCGCCTCCTCCGCCAGGTCGCCCATCGGCGGCTCGATGTCGAGGTGGCGCCCCAGCGCCCGGAGCAGCTCCGCGGCGGCGCCAGGGTATTCGCCCGAGACGTAGTGGGGGACCTGGGCGAAGTAGCCCACGGCCGGGATGCCGGCCCTCGAGACCGCGATATCGAGAACCGAGATGCAGGCGGCCGGGACGCGGAGCAGGCCAACCGGGCCGGGCTGGACGTCGCCGCGGAGGAGCCCCGGAGCGGACGACGTACCGAGGATCGGCACGGGACGGGTGTGGGGCACGGCCGCCGGGATCGCCCCGATGCTGATCCACTGGGCGACGCGGAGCTTCCGGGCGATCTCGACGACCTCGGCCGAGAAGCGCCGCCACTTGAAATCGGGCTCGGCACCGGTCAGGACGAGAACGTCGCGCCCGCCGAGGCGCCGGATCCGCAGCTGGAGCGAGGGCCAGGTGAGGCGCTCGGGCTTGCCGTTCTCGATCTCGAGCGTCGGGCGGCGGGCCCGGAAGTCGAAGAGCTGGTCGCCGTCGAACTCGGCGATGATCCGACCTCGACCGGCCAGCTTCGCGGCCGCGCCCGTTGCGGCGCTGCCGGCGTCCACCCAGCCGTCGAGCGCCACGACGACCACCGGATCGACGAGGCCGGTCTCGGGTTCCTTGAGCCGGTAGAGGGCCATGGCGCTCGGCTAGCGCTCCACCGGCCAGCGCGGAACGGCGCCTTCGACGACCGGCCGGTCGTCCCAGTCATCGCGCGTCGGCGTGAAGATGTCGAGGACCACCGCCCCGTCCGGGCCGGCATTGACGTTGTGGGGCGCGTTCGAGAGGCAGCGCCACGTGCCCCCTGGCCCGAGGTGGCGGGTCTCGCCGTCGACCGTGAAGTCGACCTCGCCGGTGATGACCATGCCCAGCTGCTCGTTCTCGTGGCGGTGCTCGGGCACGACGGCGTTCGGGGCCAGCTCGACAACGCACAGGGTCAGCCGCTCGCCCTCGATCCGCCGGCCACGGACGGTCTCACCCCACAGCGCCAGGAGCGGGGACTCGGTGATGTCGACGAGATTGCTCATG
>DASWGY010000187.1:0-7618 GCA_036393495.1 Candidatus Limnocylindrales bacterium | reverse complement strand
GCCAACCAGGCCGGTGGCGCGGCCGGACAGGCGCTGAAGGACGCGGCCCAGAGCCTCGCCCAGGGCGACAACGCCGGCGCGAAGGAGGCCCTCGACCGGCTGTCCGAAGCACTCGCCGACACCCGGGATGCGGTGGCCGCGAACCGGGACCTCACGAGCGCCGCCAACCAGCTCCAGGATGCCGGTCGGGAGCTGGCGCGGGCGGGTCAGTCCGGTCAGTCGGGCCAGCCCGGCCAGAGCGGGCAGGGCGGCCAGTCGGGTCAGGGGAATCAGAGTGGCCAGCCGGGCGGATCCGGCCAGCCCGGTGGGTCCGGCCAGCCCGGTGGGTCCGGCCAGCCCGGTGGGTCCGGTCAGCCCGGCGGGTCAGGTCAGCCGGGCGGGTCCGGGGGTGGCCAGGGTCAAGGCCAAGGTCAGGGCCAAGGCCAAGGTCAGGGCCAAGGCCAAGGTCAGGGTCAGGGCCAAGGTCAGGGCCAGGGCCAAGGTCAGGGCCAAGGCCAAGGTCAGGGGGCGATCGGTGGCGGCGGTTCGAGCGCGCAGTACCTCGGATCCGGGGTCGGTGGCAACGGCAACCTCGGGGGTCCCGCGAACCCGAACCGTCCCTCGGAGCTGGGCGACGACCTTGGCAGCGTGTTCGCTCCGTTCGACCGCCTCGGCCGGCCCGGCGAGCCGTCGTACGTCTCCGGGACGGGCGGCTCGGGGCAGACGACCCAGGGCAACCAGCAGGGTCCGGGCACGGACCCCGGCTCGTACGTGCCGTACTCGCAGGTGTTCAGCCAGTTCTACCAGTACGCGCTCACGAGCCTCGACCGCGGCTACGTGCCGCTGTCCGTGAAGGACTACGTGCGCGACTACTTCAGCTCGCTCGACCCGGCCCAGTGACAGCTCCGGCGCGGCCCGGCCGCACCGGAACGGAGGATCCGATGGAGACGAAGACGATCGAGGCCGGGGACAGCCCGCGCCTGACACCCGAGGCCTTCGCCGACCGCGCGGCCGCGATCGAGCGCGAGGTCGGCCGGGTGATCGTCGGCCAGCGCGAGCTGGTCCGGCAGACCGTCACGGCCCTGCTGGCCAACAGCCACGTCCTGCTCGAGGGCGTGCCCGGCCTCGGCAAGACGATGCTCGTCCGGACGATCGCCGACGTCATCGACTGCGCCTTCAACCGGATCCAGTTCACGCCCGACCTGATGCCCGCCGACATCACCGGCACGAACATCCTCATCGAGGAGGAGGGCAAGCGGATCTTCCGCTTCCAGCCGGGCCCCATCTTCGCCAACCTCGTCCTCGCCGACGAGATCAACCGGGCGACGCCCAAGACCCAGTCATCGCTCCTCGAGGCGATGCAGGAACACCAGGTCACGGTCGCCCGGAATCGCTACGCGCTCGACCCGCCGTTCTTCGTCCTCGCGACGCAGAACCCGCTCGAGATGGAGGGCACCTATCCCCTCCCCGAGGCCCAGCTCGACCGGTTCCTGTTCAAGGTCATGGTCCCGTTCCCGTCGGAAGAGGACCTCATCACGATCATGGACCGGACGACCGGCTCGGACGCCCCCACGGCCGGCAAGGTGTGCACCGCGGCCGAGATCGTCGAGATGCAGCGCCTCGCGCGAGCCGTCCCGATCGCTCCGCACGTGACGGCGTATGCCGTGAGCCTCCTGTCGGCGACCCATCCTGACCAGCCCCGGGCGCCGCAGATCGTCCGCGAGTACGTTCGCTACGGCGGCTCGCCCCGCGGTGCGCAGGCTCTCGTCACGGCCGGCAAGATCTACGCCCTCCTCGACGGCCGCTTCAACGTCGCCGTTGACGACGTGCGGGCGGTGGCCCTGCCGTCGCTTCGCCACCGGGTCATCCTCAACTTCGAGGGCGAGGCGGAGGGGATCACCTCCGAGGCTATCGTCCGGTCGATCCTGGACGCGGTGCCCGCCCCGTCGGTCGAGTAGCTCCTCGCCCGGATCGAGGACCGAACTCCATGGCGATCGACGATCAGGTGCCTGCGCCGGAGCCCGGCCCCCGACGCCGGGCGCGACCGGCGTTCCTGCCGTCCGACCTCGACCCGACCGTCTTCGACGAGGGCTTCCTGCGCCAGCTGGAGCGCCTCCAGGTCCTGATGCGGGCCCCTGTCCGTGGCGGCCTCAAGGGCGGCCGCCGATCGGTCAAGCGCGGCCAGTCGGTCGAGTTCGCCGACTTCCGCGACTACAGCCTCGGCGACGACCTGCGCCAGCTCGACTGGAACGTCCTGGCCCGGCTCGAGAAGCTCTTCATCAAGCTCTACGTCGAGGAGGAGGACGTCACGATCCACTTCCTCCTCGATGCGAGCGCATCGATGGATTCGGGCCATCCCTCGAAGCTCCTCTTCGCCAAGCGGGCCGCCGCGGCGCTCGGCTACATCGGGCTCGCCTCCGAGGATCGCATCGCGATCACGGCCCTCGGCGGCCGGGCCGGTCGGCGGCAGGTCGCCCTGCGCGGGTCGGGCCGCGTCTTTCGGCTCCTCTCGGCGCTGTCGGGGATCTCGGCCGCCGACGGGCCCACGGACGTCATGGCGGCGGCCCGTCACGCCGCCGCGCAGCTGACGGGCCGGGGCGTGATCGTGCTCCTGTCCGATCTCCTCGATCCCAATGCCGACCGGGTGATCCGCGAACTGGCGGCGACCGGCTCGGAGCTCATCGTCCTCCATCTCCTCTCGCCCCAGGAGCTCGATCCGGCACTCGAGGGCGATCTTCGGCTCGTGGACGTCGAATCGGGCGAGGGCATCGATGTCACCGTCGATCTCGCCACCCTCGACGGCTACAAGGCCCGCCTGGAGGCCTGGCGCGAGGGCTTTGCCGACCTCGCGGCGCGGCGGCGGGCGACGTATGTGCCGCTCTCGACGAGCGTGGCCCTGACGGACCTGATGTTCGCCGAGCTCCGCCGCCGCCAGGTTGTGGGGTAGGCGGGGATGAGCTTCATCTCGCCGCTCGCGCTGCTCGGGCTGCTGTTCGTGCCGGCCGTCGTCGCGATGTACCTCCTCAAGCTGCGGCGCGACGACGCGGTCGTCCCTTCGACCCTCCTGTGGCAGCGCCTCGTCGCCGACGTCGAGGCGAACGCGCCGTGGCAGCGACTCCGCCGGAGCCTTCTCCTGCTCCTCCAGCTCCTCCTCGTCCTGATCCTTGCCGCGCTCGCTGCGCGGCCCTTCCTCGAGCGGCCGGCAGGCCTCGCCCGGGACCTCGTCCTGGTCATCGACACGTCGGCCAGCATGGCCGCGACGGACGTCATCCCGGATCGACTCACGGAGGCCAAGCGGCTGGCCCTCGATGCCCTCCGGGAGCTGCCCGCGGGCGGCAAGGTCAGCGTCATCGCCGCCGGCCGGACGGCGCGAGTCGTGGTCAACGCGACCACCGACCTAGGGCGGGTCCGCGCGGCCGTCGAGAACCTGGCCGTGTCGCCGGCCTCGGGCGACCTCGGCGACGCCCTCAACCTCGCCGATGCCCTGGCCGCCCGCTCCGGCGACGCCGAGATCCTCGTCGCCACCGACGGGGCCCTGGCCTCGAAACCAACGACCCGCCTCGACCACCGGATCACCGTCCTGCCGGTCGGGCGTGCTCGGGGCAACCAGGCGATCGTCGCTCTGGCCGTGCGGCAGGCACCGTCGGGCGTGACCCGGTCCGTGTTCGTGAGCATCGCCAACCTGGACATCGAGTCGAGCCAGCGGCGGCTCCAGCTCTACGGCGACGGCGTCCTCCTCGAGGCCCGCGACGTGATCCTGGACCCCCAGACCCGGACCGAGGCGATCATCGACGACGTGCCCGTCGACGTGGAGGTCGTCGAGGTCCGTCTCGAAGCCGAGGGCGAGGGGGCGGCCGACGCCCTGGCCCTCGACGACCGGGCTTGGGCAATCGTGCCGCCATCGGCGGCCCGGAACATCCTGCTCGTCTCGGACGGCGATCCATACCTCGAAAACGCGCTGCTGTTCCTACCGAATGTCAACGTCTTCGAGGTGAGCCCGGACGACTACCCGGGGGGCGCCATCCGGACCGACGGCACGGACTGGGACCTGATCATCTTCGAGGGCCAGGTCCCTGACGAGCTCCTGCCTGGAGCCGTGCTCGTCATCGCCCCGCCGGCGACGAGCGTCT
The DNA here is from genome assembly GCA_036393495.1 of Candidatus Limnocylindrales bacterium. Lineage (GTDB taxonomy): Bacteria > Chloroflexota > Limnocylindria > Limnocylindrales > CSP1-4 > UBA5189. Next base: position 3,509 of record DASWGY010000187.1, on the reverse strand, counting down.
TCGGTGAGGTCGTCGGCACCCTCCGCGACCCGGGGATCGCGACCCTCGATCCGGACGAGCCGCTCCTGCGCTACGTCGATCTCTCGACCACCCACATCGGATCCGCCCGGAAGATGGCCCTGCCGGCCTGGGCCCGGACCGTCATCCCGGGACCCGGCGGCGCCCCGCTCCTCTACGCTGGAGAGCTCGACGGTCGGCGGGCCGCCGTCCTGGCCTTCGAGCCGCGGCTCTCCGACCTGCCTCTCCAGGTCGCCTTCCCGATCCTCATCGCCAACCTCACCGGCGAGCTCATGGGCGGGTCCCAGGTGCCGGCAGAGGCCGTCGCCCCCGGCGACCCGGTGACGATCCCGCTGCCGGCCGGGGCTTCCTCGGTGCGGGTCACCCGGCCCGATGGGTCGGTGGTCGAGTTGGCCCCGGGGACCGGTGGTGGGGCAAGCGTCTCGTTCAGCCAGACCGACCTCCTCGGCGTCTACACCGCCGTCGCCGTCTTCCCCGAGGCGACCCCGACGCCGGCCGCCAGCGTCACGCCGAGCACGGCACCGTCCGCCACAGGCGGCCCCTCCCCGTCGTCGCCGTCCGGCTCGCCTGGCGGCTCCCCCACCCCGGGCCCCACCGCGCCACCGGCCGACCCGAATGCCCCGCAGCGCTTCGCGGTCGATCTCTTCGATCCCGCAGAATCCAACATCGCGCCGGGGTCGGCGGCGGCGATCGAGGCGCTCGGCGGCGGGTCGGCCGCATCGCCCGATCCGAGTGGTTCCGCGGACCCCAACCCGAGCGCGGCGGCATCTGGCTCGCCGGCAGCCTCCGGGGCTTCCGGGGCTTCCGGGGCCGGTGTCGACGACGAGCGCCCGGCCGCGCGCGACGAACTGTGGGTCCCGATCGTGCTCGTCGCCCTCGCCTTCCTGCTGGCCGAGTGGATCGTCTACCAGCGCGATGCCGTGACCCGGCTGTGGCGCGGGGCGCGGGCGCGGCTCGGGCGCGGGGCGGCGCCCGCCTCCGGCGGCCCGGGACGAGGCATCTGAGATGGGCGTCCGCTTCGAGCTGCCGGCGTGGCTCCTCCTGCTGATCCCGGTCCTCCTCATCACCTTCGTGCCCCACCTCGCGGCGCGGCGGCGGATGGGCACGGCCCGCCGGCGCGTGGCCCTCGCGGTTCGCACCGCCCTGCTCGCTGGCCTCGTCTTCGCCCTCGCCGGCTTCCAGCTGGTCCTGCCCGTGGATCGGCTGGCGACGGTCTTTGTGGTGGACCTGTCCGATTCCGTCGGCAACGACGGCCGCGAGAGCGCGCTGGCCTTCCTCCGCGAATCGCTGGAGGCCATGCCCGACGGCGACGCGGCCGGCGTGGTGGCCTTCGGCAAGGACGCCCTCGTCGAGCGCCTGCCCGAGGAGCTCCGGACCATCGACCGGCTGCGGTCCACCCCGGTGACCGGGGCGACCGACGTCGGCGCGGCGCTCCGCCTCGCCTCGGCCCTCTTCCCCGACGAGATGCAGAAGCGAATCGTCCTCATCTCCGACGGCAACGACACGACCGGCCGAGGCCAGCAGGAGGCCGCCCTGGCGGCCGCCCGTGGGGTCCAGGTCGAGACACGGGTCGTTGGTCTCGAGGCCCGTGACGAGGTCCTCGTCGAGCGGCTCCAGACCCCGTCCACGGCTCGCCTCGGTGAGACGATCGAGGCCGTCGCGACGATCCAGTCGAGCGTCGCCCAGCCGGCGACCGTGCGCCTCTACGCCGACGGCCAGCTCATCGCGACCGTGGCCCTCGACCTGCTCGAAGGCTCGAACCGGGTCACCTTCGACATCGGCGACCGTGACAACCCACTCGAGGCCGGCTTCCACACCTTCCGGGTCGTCGTCGAGGCCGGTCGAGATACGTTCAGCCAGAACGATCGGGCCGACTCGAACACGATCATCAAGGGCGAACCCCGAATCCTGGTCCTGGCCGGCGACGAGGTCGTCGCGGCGGAGCTGGTGGCAGCACTCGAGCTCGAGGGCCAGGACGTCGATTCGATCGTCCCCGAGGCCCTCCCGAGCGACTTCGCCGGGCTTGCCACGTACGACAGCATCGTCGTCGTCGACGTCCCCCGGATCCGCCTCTCGGACCGCCAGCTGGTGGCCCTCCAGGTCTACGTCCGCGACCTCGGGCGAGGCCTGGTCATGGTCGGCGGGCCCGAGAGCTTCGGCGCCGGTGGCTACACCAAGACGCCGATCGAGGAGACGCTCCCGGTCGACATGGGCGTCCGCAACCGCCAGCAGCAGCCGGACGTGGCCCTCGTCGTCGTCATCGACAAGTCCGGATCGATGGACGCCTGCCACTGCAACTCGTTCGACATGGGCGGTGGCGGCCAGGGCCAGGGGGTCCGCAAGGTCGACATCGGCAAGGAGGCGATCCTCAGGGCCGCGGCGGCGATGACGGCCCGCGATGAGCTGGGCGTCGTCGCGTTCGACGAGCGGGCCCACTGGGTCGTCGAGACCCGGCCGCTCGGCGAGATCGGCGACCTCCAGGGCGACATCGCAGGAATCGCGCCGAACGGGACGACGAACATCTATGCCGGCATCGAGCAGGCCGTCGCATCCCTGGAGAAGGCGGTGGCGACCCGGCGCCACATCATCCTCCTGACCGATGGCTGGTCGAGCACCGGCCAGTACGACGAGATCATCGACCGCATGAAGGCCGCCGGGATCACCCTCTCGACGGTGGGGGCCGGTGGCGGCTCGAATCCGTTCCTGGAGCAGCTCGCCGCGCGCGGCGGTGGCCGCTTCTACGCGGCGGCCAACCCGGCCGCGATCCCCGACATCTTCCTGAAGGAGACCGAGCAGGTCGCCGGCCAGCAGATCGTCGAGGAGGTCTTCTTCCCGATCCAGACGAGCTCGTCGCCGATCCTCCGCGGCCTGGAGGAGGGCTTCCCGCAGCTGCTCGGCTACAACGGCACGACGATCAAGTCGGCGGCCCAGCAGGTCCTCGCCACCGCCCGGGACGACCCGCTCCTCGCCCAGTGGCAGTACGGACTCGGGCGGTCCGTGGCCTGGACGTCCGACTCGACCGGACGCTGGGCGGCGAACTGGCTCGGTTGGGCTGGCTTCTCGAAGTTCTTCAGCCAGCTCGTCGGCTGGACCTTCCCGGGCGAGGAGACGGGCGGCATCGAGGCGACCTTCGAGACGGTCGATGGGCGGACGAGATTGCACGTCGAGTCCGTGGAATCGGATGGCTCGCCGCGGGACTTCTACTCGACCTCCGCGGTCCTCGTGGGGCCGTCGCTCGAGCCGGTCGAGGCCGACCTCGACCAGGTCGCGCCGGGCATCTACGAGACCGACCTCGGGGAGATCGAGTCTGGGGCCTACGCCGTCAGGATCACCCAGATCCGGCCGGGCGCGGCGGCCCTCGGCCGGACCGTCGGGCTCGTCGCGCCGGTCGCCGCCGAGTACCGGATCCTGGGCGCCAACCAGCCGTTCCTGGCGACCCTCCGGGCCGCCACCGGCGGGCGCGAGATCCTGACGCCCGAGGAGCCCTGGCG
>DASWGY010000186.1:0-13482 GCA_036393495.1 Candidatus Limnocylindrales bacterium | reverse complement strand
CACGGCAAGCATCCCCGTCTCGAAGAGCTCGAGGCCATGGTCCGGGACGGGCAGATCGACACCCTCATCGTGGCCATCACCGACATGCAGGGCCGGCTGATGGGCAAGCGCGTCCAGGCCCAGGCGTTCCTCGACGGCGTCATCGACCACGGGGCTCATTTCTGCACCTACCTCCTGGGCACCGACATGGAGATGAACACGCCCGAGGGGTTCGCGCTCATGAACTGGGAGACCGGCTACGGCGACTGGATCGCCTCGCCGATTTGGGATTCGCTTCGGGTCCTGCCGTGGCTCGAGACGACCGCGATCGTCCTGTCGGACACGATCGACGAGGAGACCCACGAGGAGATCCCGATCTCACCGCGGACGATCCTGAAGCGCCAGGTCGAGCGGGCGGCGACGGCCGGGATCAGCGTCAAGGCCGGCTCGGAGTTCGAGTACTACGTTCTCAAGGACTCGTGGGACACGATTGCCGAGAACGGGTTCGCGATCCCGAAGCGCTTCGGCCAGTACAACGAGGACTATCACCTCCTCCAGGCAACGAAGGCCGAGCCACTCCATCGCCTTCTGCGGAACCAGATGACCGAGGCCCGGATCCCGATCGAGTTCTCGAAGGGCGAAGCGGCCGCCGGCCAGCACGAGGTCAACATCCGCTACGACCACGTCCTCGAATCAGCCGACCGGAGCGTCCTCTTCAAGCACGGGGCAAAGGAGATCGCCTACCTCAACGGCTGGGGCATCACGTTCATGGCCAAGCCCGACCACACTTGGACGGGCTCGTCTGGCCATCTCCACATGAGCATCTGGGACGCCGACGGCAAGAAGCCGCTGAGCCATCACGAGGCCGACGGCCTGGCCTACGGGATGAGCCGCCAGTTCAGCCAGTTCGTGGCCGGGATGATGGCCCTGTCGCGCGAGCTGGCCGTCTTCGTCGCCCCGTTCATCAACAGCTACAAGCGCTACGCCTCCCTGTCGTGGGCCCCGGTCAATGTCATCTGGGGTCGCGACAACCGGACGACCGGCTTCCGGCTCGTCGGCCGCGGCCCGTCGCTCCACATCGAGGACCGCTTCCCCGGCGGCGACATGAACGCGTACTTGACCTACGCGGCGATGGTCGGGGCCGGGCTCTACGGGATCGAGCACGGCATGGAGCTGGCGCCCGAGTTCAAGGGCAACGGCTACGTCGCCACGGGCGTTGAGCGGATGCCTCGCGCCCTGTACGAGGCGATCTGGGAGCTGGAGCGCTCGGAGGCGGCCGTCGAGATCTTCGGCGCCGATGTCGTCGAGCACTACCTCAATGCCGCCCGCGTCGAGCGCGACGTGTACGATTCGGTCGTCCACGACTGGGAGCGCGAGCGGTACCTCGAGCGAGGCTGATCCCGGTCGAACCGCAGCGAGGTGCCGGCCGGATGATGCCGGCATGATGGACGGTGGCTCGGGCGTGACCCGCGAGCGCGATCGCTATCCCCGGATGACCCTCCGCGACCAGCTCGAGGAGCTGCTGGATTGGGTGCGCGGCCATCCCCTGGTCGTCGTCGCCGTGGTCATCGTGGCCGTCTACGTCGTGACCCAGCTCATCCTGCCGTCGCCGACCGCGAGGCTGCAGGACCTGCGCGTGGGGGATTGCCTGTTCGTCCGGACGAGCGCGAGCACCGAGCTGGGCTCGAGTGTCCGCCCGATCGGCGATGCGACCGCGGTCGGCGTGTCGCTGCTGAGCGGCGGCGCGGATCGGGCCGGCTGCGACGCGTCGCATGGCCACGAGGTCTCGGCGCTCATCGATCTCGCCGAGCCGCCGTGGATGAGCCCGACGAGCCCGGCCCTCGACATCGCCTGCGACGGCGTCTTCGAGTCGTACGTCGGCCACGCCCCCGGCTCGTCGTTGTACGAGACGTACGCCGTCGTGCCCGGCGCTCCCCAGTGGGATGCCGGGATCCACCGAGCCGTCTGCCTCATCGCCCGGGCCGACGGCCAGTGGATGGATCGACCAGCCCGAGGGTCCGGCGAGTAGCTCAGCTAGGATTGGCGCACTCCCCCGATCCGGGGCGCGCCCGGGACATCGACCCCGCCATCTCAGGAGATTTCGATGCGCCTCAGGGACAAGGTCTCGATCATCACCGGCGGTGGCTCCGGGATGGGGCGCGTGGCCGCCCAGATGTTTGCCGCGGAGGGTGCCCGGGTCGTCGTGGCCGAGTTCAACGAGACGGCCGGCGAGGAGACCGTGCGGCTCGTCCGGGAGGCCGGCGGGGACGCCACATTCGTCAAGACGAACGTGGCGGAGGAAGCGTCGGCCAAGGGCATGGTCGACCACGCGATCGCGACCTACGGACGGGTCGACGTCCTCTACAACAACGCCGGGGTAATGCCCGAGGCCGACCATTCGGTCATCGACACCTCGGTCGAGGACTGGGACCGGGTCATGGCCGTCAACGTCCGGGGCGTGTTCCTCGGCTGCAAGTACGCCATCCCAAAGATGGTGGAACAGGGCTCCGGCTCGATCATCAACATCTCGAGCTTCGTCGCCCTCATCGGCTGCTCCAACCCCCAGGACGCCTACACCGCCTCGAAGGGTGCGGTCCTGGCCCTCACCAAGTCCCTCGCGGTCCAGTTCGCCCCGAAGGGCGTCCGGACGAACGCCATCTGTCCCGGCCCGGTCGAGACGCCGCTGCTCATGGACTGGCTGGTGAAGGACGAGGAGGCCAAGCGGATCCGGCTGGCCCGCAACCCGACCGGTCGATTCGGCAAGCCCGAGGAGATCGTGGCCATGGGGATCTATCTCGCCTCGGACGAATCGCGCTGGACCAACGGCGCGGCGATGGTCGTCGACGGCGGCATCACCGTGAACTACTTCTAGGCTGCCGATGGCGGACGTGGCCCGACGGATCGCGATCGGGGTCGATGTCGGCGGCAGCGGCGTCAAGGTTGGCGCCGTCGACGTCGAGTCGGGCCAGCTCGTCGTTCCCCGGCGCCGGGTGGCCACGCCCCAACCGTCGACCCCAGCAGCGGTTGTCGGCGTCATCGCCAAGCTCGTGGAGCGGCTGGGCCGCGAGGCTGAGGCGCCCGGATCGCCCGTCGGCGTCGGCGTGCCATCGGTCGTCATCGACGGCGTGACGAAGACCGCGGCGAACATCGACGCGTCCTGGATCGGCTTCGACGCGGGCCGGGCGCTCGGCGCCGCCGTCGGCCGGCCGGTCGTGGTCCTCAACGACGCCGACGCCGCGGGGATCGCGGAGATGCGATTCGGTGCCGGTCGGGGCGTCCGTGGAACCGCCTTCGTGCTGACCCTCGGGACGGGTCTCGGCTCGGCCCTGTTCAATGACGGCATTCTCGTCCCGAACACCGAGCTCGGCCACATGGAGATCCGTGGTCGGGACGCCGAGCGACGCTCGGCGGCGGTCGCGCGGATCCGCCGCGGCCTGTCCTGGAAGGCGTGGGCCGGTGACCTCGACGAGCACCTCAATGCCATCGATCGGCTGTTCTGGCCGAACCTCATCATCCTCGGCGGAGGCGTCTCGAAGAACGCCGACCGGTTCCTGCCCTATCTCACCGTCCGACCGCCGGTCGTCCCGGCCGAGCTTCGCAACGACGCCGGGATCGTCGGCGCCGCGATGGCGGCCGAGGAGGCGGCGAGCACCTGACGCGCCCTCCGGTCCGGAGGTGGCCCGGCGCCCCGGGCGGCACCCGGATAATGAGCGGGTGCCGCCACCTCCGAATCGCCGACTGCCGTGAGCGAGACGCTCGCCTTCATCCTCCACGTCGGTGTCGCCACGTCGGCGGCGCTCGTCTGCGGAGCGATCGCGCGCCGCCTGGGCCAGCCGCCCCTCGTCGGATATCTCCTTGCCGGGATCGCGATCGGGCCGTTCACGCCCGGCTTCGTCGGCGACCTGGAGCAGATCGGGGCTCTCGCCGAGGTGGGCGTGGTGCTGCTCGTCTTCGCCCTCGGCGTCGAATTCTCGCTGCGCGACCTGGCCGCCGTTCGAGGCGTCGCCCTCGGGGCGGGGCTCGCCCAGATCGGGATCACGGTTCTCGTCGGCGCCGCGCTGGCGATCGCCGTCGGCATCGAGCCCCGGGCGGCCCTCGTCGTCGGGGCGGTCCTGGCGATCTCCTCGACGCTCGTCGTGGCCAAGGCGCTCGAGGAGCGCGGCGAGCTCGACAGCATCCACGGCCGAAACGCCATCGGTTGGATGATCGTGCAGGACCTCGCGACGATCGTGTTCATCGTCGCCCTGCCTTCGCTGGCTGCCGATGAGCTGTCAGCGACGCCCATCCTCCTGGCCCTCGGCAAGGGGGCGCTGTTCCTGCTCATCGCGTTCGTGGCGGGGACACGGCTGCTGCCACGCCTCTTCGCCGGTGTCGCCCGCCTCGGGTCGCCCGAGCTGTTCCTCCTCGCGGTGTTCTCGACGGCGCTCCTCACGGCGCTCGTGTCGAGCGCGGTCTTCGGGCTGTCACTGGCCCTGGGAGCCTTCGTTGCGGGCGTGCTCGTCTCGGAGTCGGACCTCGCCCACCAGGCGGCCGCCGAGGTGATCCCGTTCAGGGATCTCTTCGCCGTGCTCTTCTTCGTCTCGGTCGGGATGCTCGTGGATCCGAGCACGCTCGTGGCGGAGGCGCCCCTGATCACCCTCCTGGTGGTCGTTGCCGTCGTCGGCAAGGGCCTGCTCTCGATCGGGCTCGCCCGTGCCTTCGGCTTGCCGGGCCGCTCGGCGATCCTGCTCGGGGCGGCGATTGCCCAGGTCGGTGAGTTCAGTCTCATCATCGCCGCGGATGCCAGCGACCTCCGCCTCATCGATGGCGGCGCCTACAACGCGATCCTGGCCGCGACGATCATGAGCGTCGCCCTGACCGCGCCGGCGCGGCACCTGGCCGACGCCGCTGCGACCTGGCTGGAGCACCGCCGCACGCGCGCGTGGGCGGCCCGGATCCTGGGCCAACCGGCCCGCGAGACCACGGGCCCGGGCCGCGGCCTCGACGGCGAGCCCGACTCACCGGCGCAGCTTCGGCGGCGGATCGTCGTCGCCGGGGCGGGGCGGGTCGGACGGATCGTGACCAGGGCGGTCCGCGCCAGGTCGCTCTCTTGCCTCGTCATCGACCGCGATCGCCGTCGTCTGGACGAGGCGGCGGCGTTGGGAGCGGAGACCCTCTACGGCGACGCGGCGCGACCGGAGATCCTGGGCCGAGCCGGCCTGGAGCACGCGGTGGTGCTCGTCATCACCATCGGCGACCCGCTCACCGCGCACCTCGTCGCCGAGCGGGCACGGCACCTCAATCCGGGCCTCATGGTCGCCTCGCGGTCGCGAGGTGGTCGCCAGGGCCGCGACCTTCGGGGAGCCGGGGTGAACCGGCTCGCGGATCCGGAGAACGAGGCCGCCGTCGAGCTCGCCCGGCACGCCCTCCAGCGGATCGGCATCTCCCGCCAGGAGCTCAACGCGATCATCGTCGGCATCCGCCGCGATGCCTACCGCTGATCGGCATTCGGCCGCCGCGCGCTGCGTCCGCTCGAGATCTCCGCACCATCAACCCGGTTAGGTCGTGATCCCGGATCGCGAGCGTATCATCGGCCCACGTCCGACCCGATCCCGCTCGGCGCGCCCACGATCCCGGCCGCGCCCCCAACCGAGGTCCCTTCCGATGGCCATCGACCAGACCGAATCCGGCATCAGCAACCTCAGGATGGTGATCGGCGGTGAGGCCGTCGATGCCGCCGACGGCCAGTCGTTCGAGATCGTGAACCCCGCGACCGCGAAGGTCATCGCCACGGCGCCGCTGGGCGGACCGGCCGACGTCGATGCGGCCGTGGCGGCCGCGCGCAAGGCCTTTGACGAGCCGAAGGGCTGGACCAGCTGGGCCGCCGGCAAGCGCGGCCGGACGCTGGCCAAGCTCGCCGCGCTGGTCAAGGACCGCAGCGAGGAGCTGGCCCAGCTCGAGAGTCGCAACACCGGCAAGCCGATCAGCTCGGCCCGGGGCGAGGTCATCGGGGCGAGCCTCGTCTTCGACTACTACGCCGGGGCGGCCAACAAGATCTTCGGCCAGACGATCCCGGTCTCCAAGCCCGGCCTGGACCTGACCCTCCGCGAGCCGATCGGGGTGGTCGGCCTGATCGTCCCATGGAACTTCCCGCTCCTGATGGCCAGCTGGAAGCTGGGTCCGGCCCTGGCAGCCGGCAACACCTGCATCCTGAAGCCGGCCAGCCTGTCCCCGATGACCGCGCTCCGGCTCGGCGAGCTGGCCCTCGAGGCCGGCTTCCCGCCCGGTGTCGTCAACGTCGTGACCGGCCCGGGCGGCTCGGCGGGGGCCGCGATCGCGGCTCACGCCGGCGTCGGCAAGGTTGCCTTCACCGGCGAGACGACGACCGGCCAGGAGATCATGCGGCTGGCCTCGAACAACGTGAAGAAGGTCAGCCTGGAGCTCGGCGGCAAGAGCCCCAACATCATCTACGCCGACGCCGACATCGAGCGCTTCACCGCCGAATCGCCGTACAGCGTCTTCGACAACTGTGGCCAGGACTGCTGCGCCCGGAGCCGGATCCTCGTCGAGCGCCCAGTCCACGAGCGGGTCGTGGAGCTCTTCGCCGAGGCCACGAGGAAGGTGAAGGTCGGCGATCCGGCGGACGACGCGACCGAGGTCGGAACGCTCGTCAGCTTCAAGCAGCGCGACCGGGTCCGCGACTACATCGAGGTCGGCCTCGGTGAGGGAGCCAGCCTCGTCGTCGGCGGGGACGCCCCGGATGATCCGGCCCTGGCCGCAGGCGCGTACCTGATGCCGGCTGTCTTCGACGGCGTCAGCAACGACATGCGGATCGCTCGCGAGGAGATCTTCGGGCCGGTCGTCTCGATCATCCCGTTCGACACCGAGGCCGAGGCGATCGCCCTCGCCAACGCCACCCCGTACGGCCTGTCCGGCTCGATCTGGAGCCGCGACATCGGCAAGGCCCTTCGAACCGCGAAGGGCGTCCAGGCCGGGGTCCTGTCGGTCAACTCGAACTCGAGCGTCCACACCGAGGCCCCGTTCGGTGGCTACAAGATGTCGGGCGTCGGGCGAGAGCTCGGGATGTCCGCCATCGACCTTTACACCGAGACCAAGAACGTCTTCATCGACCTCCGCGCCTGAAGCCGGCCGGGGCCTCGGCTCGGATCGCGAGGACCTTCGCGCGGCCGGTTCGCGCGGTCAGCGGCCGACGTTGAACGCCGGGGCCCGGAGCTCGGGATGGCGCAGCCCGAGCCAGTCGACGAGGGCCCAGTAGGTCGTCTTGAATGCGAGCCCCGCCCAGGGGATCGATTCGGCGGCGAACGCCTCGACCTCGGGCGCCTCGGGCGTCGGGCCCGGCGTACCGCCGACGACCCGGGCCTCGAAGACGAGGACGACGACGGCCGCCTCCAGGCGCGTGTAGAGACCGACGATCGCACCCGGGGCGACCGTGAGGCCGGTTTCCTCGAGCGTCTCGCGGACGGCGCCCTCGACCACCGTTTCGTCGACCTCGAGAAAGCCGCCCGGCTGGGCCCATGCGCCGAGCCCTGGCTCGATCCCCCGCCGGAGGAGGACGATCCGGCCATCGTCGGTGATCGGCAGGGCGGTCACGACGAGCCGCGGATTGACGTACGAGATGTGGCCGCACGCGGGACAGGCGCTGCGCTGGCGATCCTCACCGGGGACCATCCCGAACAGAAGCTCGGCGCCGCAGCGCGAGCAGAAGTTGAGGCTTGCGGCGATCCACGGCGGGACGCCTCGCCCGGATTCGATGTCGGTCGAGCGGGCATCCGGCCCGCGATCCGCCGCGGTCACGCCAGGATGGCCGCGGTCGCGGCAGCGGCGAAGACGACGATCCCGATGCCGGCCGCGCCGAGCCAGGCAAACCGGAACAGCCCGCGGCCCCGGTCGATCGGAAGCCAGGCCCAGGCCGATCGCCAGATCCGCAGCGCCGCGTCGGCGGTCGTCACGATGAGGATCGGCGCGGCCACGAGGATGCAGGCCTTCACGAGCAGGCTCGCGAGGGTCGAACCGGTCTCGAGCGCCGTGATCGCCACGAACCCGGCCACGAGGGCGATGGCCGACAGGTTCACGTAGTACCGCTGGAGCGGCGTCGGGGCGGTCTCGGGGACGGCCCGCGGCGGCGGCGTCGGGTGCGTGCCGGCGCCGCCGGCCGCGGTCCGGCCGGCGACCTCGGCCGTGGACCGGCCGGGGCCCTCCGCGATGGGCTGGCGGTCGAGGACGGGCATGCCCGGTTCCCAGCGGGGATCGTCCATTCGACCGAGTGTACCGGGCGCCACGATGGCGTTTGATGGCGTCGATCGCGTCGACGGCGTCGATGGCGCCAGGATCCTGCTACAGCCTGTGGGTCCCCTCGGGGTCATCGAGGTCGACGACCTCGCCGCAGGTCGGGCAGAACCAGCGTGCATCGAGCGCGCTGCCGCAGGCCTCGTGCCGGAGGACCTCATGCTCGGCGTCGCCCGCGGCGGACACGGCATGCATCGCGCCCCAGTCGGCGAGGAGACGGAGCGCCCCGGCGAGGGCCCGACCCTCGGCCGTGAGCCGGTATTCGAACCGGGGCGGCCGCTCGGCGTAGGCGACCGAGGTCAGGAGGCCGTCGGCCTCGAGGCGCCGGAGCCGGTCGGCCAGGATGTTCGGGGCGATGCCGGCGACTTCGGCCTGGAGCTCACCATAGCGGAGCGGCGACTCCAGGAGCGCGGCCACGATCCGGGGGCTCCACCGATCGCCGACGCGCTCGAGCGCCGCCGCGAGCGGCGTCGTCGCGGTCGTGGCACGACCGTGGCTGTGCTCGGGACTGCGCCCGTGGCCGTGCGCGGTGGAGTCTTCGCTGCGCGCCATCCCCGAATGGTAGGTGCCGTCCGGCCCGACGCTTGCGTGATCGCACGCCCCGTTGTAGCGTGTCACTTGCATTTTGCAAGTGTAATCGAGGTTCTTTCATGTCCCTGCTCGACGATCTGTCCTCGGCCATCACCGCCGCCGCGACGGCCGCCGCCCCGAGCGTCGTGGGCATCGGCGGCCGGATCCGTGGGTCCGGCGTCGTCGTCGGCTCCGACCGTGTCCTCACCAACGCCCACAATCTGCGCGGTGACGAGCCGACGGTGACGTTCGCCGACGGCCGATCCCTGCGCGGTCGCGTCGCCGGGATCGATCTCGACGGCGACCTTGCGGTGATCGATGTCGATACCGCCGGCGCCCCCGCGGTGTCGTGGGCCGACGGGCCGGTCTCCGTTGGCGCCGTGGTCTTCGGCCTGGCCGCGACCATCGGCGGCGCCGCGCGAGTGACCGTCGGGACGGTCTCCGCAGTCGCGATGGCCTTCCGCGGGCCCGGGGGGCGGCGAATCTCCGGCGGGCTGGAGCACACCGCGCCGATGGCGCCCGGCTCGTCGGGCGGTCCGATCGTCGACGCCGCAGGGCGTCTCGTCGGCCTCAACACCCACCGGATCGGCGAGGGCTTCTACCTCGCACGGCCGGCCGACTCGGCGCTCCGCGAACGGGTCGCGGCGCTCTCGAGCGGCCGATCTGTGGAGCGGCCCCGGCTCGGGATCGCGGTGGCGCCGGCGCATGTCGCCCGTCGGCTGCGGCGATCGGTCGGGCTCCCCGATCGCGACGGGCTCCTCGTCCGCGGGGTCGAGGACGGTTCGCCGGCTGCCGGAGCGGGCGTCCGCGAGGGCGACCTCGTCGTCCGGGTCGCGGGCAAGGACACCGCCGACGCCGACGCCCTCCTCGAGGCCATGGCCGGAGCCGCCGGGGCGGTGGAGGTCGTCGTCATTCGGGGCGCGGACGAGCTGACGCTCACGGCCGATCTCGGCGGCGACGACGGACCGTCGGGCTCCAGGCCGAACTGATCGTGACCGGCCGAGGCTCGAGCTCCTAGCCGAGGGGCGCCTCGTTCGAGGGATCCTCGAGGATCATCCGGGTCTGCGCCTCGCGGTGGCTGGCCAGGCGTTCTGCCAGCGTCGGATCGGACAGGGCCAGGATCTGGACGGCCAGGAGAGCCGCGTTCTCGGCGTTCCCGATGGCAACGGTGGCCACGGGAATCCCCCGCGGCATCTGGACGATCGACAGGAGCGAATCGAGGCCCCCGAGATGCGGCGTCGGGATCGGCACCCCGATCACCGGCAGCGTCGTCTTGGCGGCGATGACGCCGGCGAGGTGGGCGGCGCCACCGGCGCCGGCGATGAGGACTCGGATGCCTCGCCCGGCCGCCGTCTCTGCGTAGCGAGCGGCGAGGTCGGGGCTCCGGTGGGCCGAGATGACCCGCAGCTCGGATGGGACCTCCAGCATGTCCAGGAGGGCCGTCGCCTTTTCGAGGATCGGGAAGTCCGATCGGCTGCCGCCGACGATCCCCACGATCGGGTCGCGCTCACTCATCGATCTGCCTCCCGGGCGCCTGCCCATCGGATCCTCGCTGCTGCTGCCCTTGCCGTCTCGAGGGCCGCCTCCGGCGTCGGCCCGGTCGCCGTCACATGGCCCGCCGTCCAGCCTCGGCCGCTGAAACGCGCGTCGGCAAGGTGAACGTGGACCTCCGGTGCCTCGAGGGCGACCTCGACGCCACGGACGTCGCCGTCGGGCTGGGCGCCGGTCACCGGCAGGACGACCGTCGCAGCGGCAGGCGCCGTCAGGTCGCCGGATCCGAGTGGCAGGCCGCAGATGGCCCGGACGCCCTGCTCGAACAGGCTCGTCACGGCCGCATCGGTCGTCCACAGGCCGCTCTCATCCGGCCGCGGGACGAGGCGGTCCACCACGATCGCACCGTCAGGGGGAAGGGAGAACCGCACGGAAAGCAGGCCGACGAGCCCCATCCCGGTGGCGAGGTTCGTGGCGACGAGGAGCGCAGACGCCGCCGCCTCGGGCGGGATCCCGGCCGGCGTGCTTGCCTCGACGATGGCGCCGCCCGCGCTGCGAATCCGGCTGACCGGATAGCCGTGGACGACGCCGTCGACGCCGCGCGCGACCGTGATCGAGAGCTCGGCGCCAACCAGGTCGTCCGGCGGTGACCCGAGGCTGGCGCCGTTGGCCTCGAGGAACGGGAGCTGGGCCTCCCGGTCCTGGCTCAGCCGGAGGGCGTACGGACCGGGTCGGATGGCCAGCCGGGGGTCGTCGAGCGCCCGGATCACGTCGAGCGGGGCCGCATCCAGCGCGCTGGTGATCGCGGCGCAGCCGGCCGCGAGGCGGCGCGCGGCGTCGAGATCGTCCGGCCGGCCGATCTCCAGCCGATCGGCGACGTCCGATGCCGGGCACGCCGGATCGGGATCGAGAACGGCGACCCGGTAGCCGAGCTCGCGCGCTGCCAGGCCGATCATGCGGCTGAGCCTGCCGCCCCCGAGGATCCCGATCGTTGCCGGGGGCCTGATGGCCGGGACCCGGAAGCCGAGCGCCTTGTAGACGCCGAGGATCCAGGTCGTCTTCGAGTGCGTGTAACGGAGGGCGTCCACGCCGCTGCCGCCGGTGATCTGGGTCTTCAGGTCCGCGTACTGGCGCGTCAGCTCGGGGTCCCGGCGCAGGGCGTCCCGGAAGGCCAGGTCCCGGGGCATGTCGCCGCCGATCGGTTGCACGTGGACGTGGAGGCGGAACTCGTCGCCATCGAGCTGGACGGCGCCGACGAGCATCGGGCGGGTCGGCGGCCACGGATCGGGGCCGGGCTGCGGGCCGAACCCGAGGCCGAGAAGGTCCTGGACCACGCCGGGGATCTGCTCGGCCTCGACCTCGAGCGACAGGTCGACGATCCCCTTGCCGGGGAGGCCCGGGACCGCGGTGCTGCCGATGTGCTCGACCACGAGGCCGGGGCGCCGCCGCCGGACCATCGCGGCGATCGTGGCGGCGACCTCGATCGTCCTGGGATCCCACTTGCGGACATGCGCCGGCCGCCGCTCGTAGGGCAGGATCGGGAGGTCCGGGCGGTTGCCCTCGAGATCGGTCACGGGTTGGAAGTGTAGGCGCTGGCGGCTGCCCGTCGGCGCCTGCTGACCGCAGTGGGCCCATCCGAACGGGCCGAGCGAACTGCGGAGATCGGGCCGTCCGGACAGCGATTGCGGCGGCCGGCCGGCCAATCATGGACGCACATAGGAGGTCCTCCGATGCGAGTCCTGTTCGCCACGGACGGGTCGCGCTCCGCCGATCGGGCCCGCGACCTGCTGGCCCGGCTCCCCTGGCCCGACGGCACGCGCTTCAGCGTCGTCTGTGCCCTCGAGCCGCGGGGCGAGCTGTTCTCCGCGCCCTGGATGTCGCCGGCGCCCCCCGAGCTCGACTCCGTCGAGGCCGAGCTCCTCCGCCACGCCGATGTGACCCTGGACGACGCCGAGCGGACGCTCGAGCGCCCCGGTCGCTCCGTCGAGCGGTTGACGCTGCGCGGGCGGCCCGCCTCCGCGATCGTCGAGGAAGCCAGCACCTGGAAGGCCGACCTCCTCGTCCTCGGCAATCGAGGGCACGGCCCGATCGCCTCCATGGTCCTCGGGTCGGTGTCAGCCGAGGTCGTCGACCACGCGCCATGCCCGGTCCTCGTCGTCAGGGACAACCGGATCGACTCGATCGTGTTCGCCGACGACGGCTCGGCCGGAGCCGAACGCGCGGCTCGGGCCCTCCAGACCTGGCCGTTCCTGCACGGCCTCCCGATCGCCGTCGTGGCCGTCGCCGAGACGGCGATGCCATGGAGCGCGGGGATGGCCGCCGGCCTCTACGACGAGGTCGTGGCCTCGTACGCCCGGGATGTCGAGCTCGCCCGCGAGGCCGCCCGCGGACTGGCCGAGCGGACCGCCGACCGGCTCCGGAGCGCCGGCATGGCGGCGGTCCCGCACCTCCTCGAGGGCGACCCGGCCGACCGGATCGTCGAGTTCGCTGGCACGCAACCCCGGTCTCTCGTCGTCGTCGGGACCCGCGGCCACGGCGGCCTCGCCCGGCTCATCCTCGGCTCCGTCGCCCGGAACGTCCTCCTCCACGCGCCCGGCTCCGTCCTCGTCGTCCGGGAGTCGCGGAACGGAGCCGGAGCCGAGGTCCTCGCGCCTGTCGGTGCAGCGAACCGGGACGACTGAGCCCCGCCGAGGTGCCCGCGGGGACGGAACGAACGTCAGACGGTCGTGATCCCGACCTCAAACGCGGCCCCGTCGACGATCCGCCATGCCCGGAGACCGGGTTCGCCGGTCGCCGGATCCACCTCGGCCGGATCGAGCGAGACGAGGACGTACAGGGCGTCCGGGTAGAGGGCCAGCCCGAGGTCCGTCGGCGACGGCCGGGCCGGCGACGCGACGTGGCTGTGGACGATCGCCCAGAAGACCTCGTCGGCATCGTCGGTCGCGATCGTCAGGCGGAGGAGGTCGTCCGAATCGATCTCGTAGCGGAAGGGCGACGCCGCCCGGTTCCGGGTGGGCTGCCAGCGGAGGGCGCGCCCCCCGGCGGGCGCCGGACGATCGCCGACGATGAGGCCGCAGGCCTCGTTCGGCTGCTCGGCCCGGGCGTGGGCGACGATCGCCTCGCTGATGGCGCGCGGGATCGTGACGGTAGCCGGCC
>DASWGY010000185.1:0-3172 GCA_036393495.1 Candidatus Limnocylindrales bacterium | reverse complement strand
CGGCGGCGATTCCTCGGCTTCGGGCTGACGCTCCTCGGCGGCGTGGCCGGCGCGACGGCCCTGTCGCGACTCGTCCCCGTCTTCGAGGACACCTCCAGCGCGCCGCCGCCGATCGTCCCTGCCTACGACCCCACGGGGAAGGCCTGGACCTTCGTGGTCGACTCCGCCTCGTGCATCGGCTGCGGCCTGTGCGTCGTCGCCTGCAAGGAAGAGAACGCGGTGACCGAGGATGGCGAGTTCGCCCGAACCTGGGTCGAGCGGCACGCCGTGACGGGCGACGGGACCGTCTACGTCGACTCGCCCGAGGGCGGCATCGACGGCTTCCCGGCGACCTCGACCGCGCCCGGCGCCGAGGGCCAGACGATCGACTCGGCGTTCTTCGAGCCCCGCCTGTGCATGCAGTGCGAGGACCCGCCCTGCACGTCGGTCTGCCCAGTCGGGGCGACCTACAAGACGGCGGACGGGATCATCCTCGTGGATCCGCGCCGCTGCATCGGTTGCGGCTACTGCGTCGTCGCCTGCCCGTACGGCGCTCGCTACCTGACGCCCGCCGCCGAGCGCGCCCCGAACGACATGCCGGGCATCGCCGACAAGTGCACCTGGTGCTACCACCGGATCAGCCGCGGCGCCCTCCCCGCCTGCGTCGAGGTCTGCCCCGTCGGTGCGCGGCGGTTCGGTGATGCCGCGGATCCCGACAGCGAGATCGCCCGGCTGGTTCGCGAGCGCGGCCCCGAGCCCCTCGATCCCGAGTTCGGGACCCGGCCCCGGGTGCTCTACCTCGGGCCCTCGGTCGCGGAGGCCTGAGCCATGCTCCTCACCGGACGCACCGTCATCCTCGCCGGCCGGCCGATCCCGCTCGCTCCGCGCGAAGCAGCCGGGGCCCTCGGCCGCGAGATCGCCTCGATGCCGCGTGGCCTCCGGATCTGGTTCGCCGTGCTGCTCGCGCTGATCGCCGTGGCCGTGCCGGCCGCGCTGCTCGCCCTGCCGCCGGGCTGGGAGGTCCTCGGAACGACCCCGACCTTCGAATGGGGCCTCCTCATCGTCGGCTACGTCTTCTTCGCCATCACGACGAGCGGCCTGTGCCTCGCCTCCTCGCTCGGCACGGTCTTCGGCATCGAGCGCTTCCGGCCGCTGGAGAAGCGCCACGCGATCCTCGCGCTCCTGTGCCTGACGACCGCCTTCGGGATCATCGCCCTCGACCTCCACTACCCGGTCCGGATGGTCTTCGGGGCGGTGCTCGTCCCGTCGCCGAGCTCACCGATGTGGTGGATGGGCGTCTTCTACGGCATCTACCTCTGCGTCCTCATCGTCGAGGTCTGGAGCATGTTCACCAACCACCCCCGGATCCACCAGGTCACCTGCACGATGGCGGCCTGCACGGCGATCGTGGCCCCGGCGACCCTCGGGGCGGTCTTCGGGGTCCTCGTGGCCCGGCCCTTCTGGCACGGACCGTTCACCGCGGTCCTCATGGTCGCCTCGGCGTTCCTGTCGGGCACCGCCCTCCTCGGCGTCGTCTTCTCCCTCGTCAACCGCCTCGGCCTCGCCGGAGCCGAGCGCGCCGGCCGCCTGGCCATCCCCGCGATCCGTCTCCTGCTCGCGATCGGGCTCGTGGTGGTGGCCATCCTCGTCGCCCGCCAGGTGATCGCCGGCCTGACCTCGGAGCTCGCCCCCTTCCGCGAGGCGACGTCGCTGCTCCTCGCCGGCCCGCTGGCCTGGCAGTTCTGGGGGTTGCGGGTCGTCCTGGGGCTGGTGCTTCCGATCCTGCTCCTCGCCCTGCCGGCCACGCGTACCCCAGGCGGCACATTGATCGCCTCGGTCCTGGCCATCGGCGGCGTCTTCGTCGACCGGATGACGTTCGTGGCCGCGGGCCAGATCGCCCCGACCTCGGTCGCGGGCAACGTTGCCGCCCCGTTCGCGGCGTACTCGCCCTCGCCGGTGGAGATCGCGATCATCCTCGGCGCGGTGGCCTTCGTCGCCTTCGCCTACTCGCTCGCCGAGCGATACCTCGATCTCGATGAATCGGACGCCCACGCCGTCGTCACGCTGCCGGTGCCCTCCCTCGAGCGCCTCCGGGCCCTGCTGCCGAGCCGGCGGCGGCCGGCCACCGAGGCGGGGCTGCCGATGATCGAAGGTTCGGCGACCGTCGCCCCGGAATCGGCGATCCCGGTTCGCGACGCCAGGACGGCCACCCGATGATCCGGCCGATGACCCGGTTCGCCTACCCGGTGGGGCTGGGCCTGCTGCTGCTTTCGATCGCGCTCATCGGCACGTTCGTCGTCGTCACCGTCCTGCCCGAGCTCGTCCGCCTGACCGCGAACCCGGCGCTGCCGGTCGCTTCGCCCACGCCGACGGCCTCGGCGCCGAGCGCGATGTCACCGATCGGCATCGGGATGCCCGCGGACGCCGACTGCGGCGCCTGCCATCTCGATTCGACCGGTGTCGTGGGCACCAGGGACATCCCGCAGCTCGCCCACCCGCTCGACGGCTGGAAGGACTGCACGGCCTGCCACGCGAACGACAGCCTCGTCGAGAGCGCGCCGGGTCACTCGAGCCTCCACAAGGCAGACTGCCTGACCTGCCACACCGTCCCCGACGCCGAGGGAACAGCGCCGCCGCGCCCGCACCACCTCGTGACGGGCGAATCGTGCGTGACCTGCCACGGCAACGAGGCCTCCGCGAGCGGCGCTCCGCTGCCGACGGACATGGCCGGTCGCAACAACTGCTGGATCTGCCACAGCAGCACCGAGTTCGACGAGCTCTTCAACGAGCCGAGCCGCACCGAGCCGCCGCCACCGACACCCGCGCCCTGAGCGGCGCCGCTGCCGCAGCCACCAACACCAGCGCCCTGAGCGGCCCGGGCGCCCCCGGCCAGATGGCCGGGGGCGCGGGGTCCGGAGTGCCCGGTGCGGTCGGGCGGCAGCCTGCCTTCGAGACGACCTCTGGCCCTCCGCCTGACACACCCCGATCGGTGGAAACTAGGACGGGTGTCGCAGGCGCCTTCCTGGTCAATGCCTGCTGAGCGCGAGGGACGGGTGACGCAGAACGGGTCGAGCCCCAGCGGCGAGCCCCTCCGGGTCCTGCTCGCGATCCTCGACTTCCCGCTCGTCAACGCCGGCCTCCGGGCGGCCATCGAGGCCGAGCCCGACATGACCGTCGTCGGGACGGCCGCCGA
>DASWGY010000184.1:0-7439 GCA_036393495.1 Candidatus Limnocylindrales bacterium | reverse complement strand
CGGGCCACCGCGTCCGGGACGTCGTCGTCGAGAGCCAGGATCATCAGCGCGTCCTGGCGCGGCGCCGACCGGGCCAGGTGCATCGCCGCGATGTTGACGTCGGCCGCCCCGAGCGTCCCGCCGATGCGACCGATCATCCCGGGCCGGTCGTGGTGCTGGGTGATGAGCATGACGTCGGCAGGGGCCATGTCGAGGCGGTACTCGTTGAGCCGGACGAGGCGCGGCTCGCCGTTGGCGAGCGTCCCGCCGATCGCGATATGGCGGCCGTCGACGTCGCCGGACAGCGTGACGAGGGCGCTGAACGAGCCGGCGTCCGGCGTCCGGTGCTCGACCACCGTGATCCCGCGGGCCTTCGCCAGGAGGCCGGCGTTGACGAGGTTGACCCGCTCGGTGGTCGCGGTCTCGAGGAGGCCGCGGAGGACGGCCGCGCTGATCGGCGCGGTGTCGTGGGCGGCCGGCTCCCCGGCGACCTCGAGGGTCAGCGTCTTGACGCCGCCCCGGGCGAACTGGGCGAAGAAGTGGCCGAGGATCTCGGCGAGGGGCAGATACGGGCCGATCGCCAGCGCAGCCTCGGGACCCAGGAGCGGGGCGTTGACGGCGTAGCGGGCGCTCCGGCCGGCGAGGACGTCGAGGACCTGGTCGGCAACCTCCTCGGCCACGGCGACCTGGGCCTCGGCCGTCGAGGCGCCGAGGTGAGGGGTGAGGACGGTGTTCGGTGCGTCGAGCAGTGGCGAGCCCGTGGGCGGCTCGGCGTCGTAGACATCGATGCCGGCGCCCCCGAGATGACCGGATCGGAGGGCTTCCGCCACGGCGGCCTCGTCGACGATGCCGCCGCGGGCGACGTTGAGGACGAACGTACCCGGCTTGAGCTTCGCGATCGCCGCGGCGTCGATGAGGCCGCGCGTGGCGCGCGTCAGCGGGACGTGGACGGTGATCGCGTCCGAGCGCGAGAGGAGCGCATCGAGGTCGACGAGCTCGACCCCGTGGATCGCCGCCTGCTCGCCGGTGACGAAGGGATCCACACCGAGGATCGTCATCTCGAGCCCCCGGGCGCGATCGGCGATCGACAGCCCGATCTTGCCGAGGCCGACGATCCCGAGCGTCCGCCCGCGGAGCTCGATGCCCTGGAACTGGGCCCGCTTCCACTCGCCCCGCCGGACCGAGGCGTCGGCGGGCGCGATCCGCCGGGCGAGGGCGAGGAGGAGGGCCAGGGTGTGCTCGGCGGCCGCGATCGTGTTGCCGGTCGGGGCATTGACGACGGTGATCCCGGCCCGCGTCGCGGCGTCCAGATCCACGTTGTCGACGCCGACCCCGGCTCGGCCGACGACCTGGAGGCGCTGACCGGCCTCGAGCAGCACGGCGTCGACCTGGACCTGGCTCCGGACCACGAGGGCGTCGTAGTCGCCGATCACGGCCCGAAGCTCGTCCGCGCTGCGCCCGATGAGCTCGTCGACGTCGTGGGCGGCGCGGAGCTTCGCCAGCCCCTCCGGGGCGATGGGCTCCGCGACGAGGATCTTCATGCCCCGGCCGGCACGACCGGCTGGGACGCTCCGGCGGCGGGATCTGCGGCGGTTGGGTCTACGGCGCTGGGAGCCCCGAGCGCGGCGAGGGCGGCGACCTGGGCGGCGGCAACCCCGGCCCCGGCCTGGACCGACCGACCAGCCTGGACCGAGACGGCCTCGAGCGTGGCGATCGCCCCGAGGATCTCGTCCACCGTGACCGAGCCCAGGTGACCGACCCGGAAGATCCGCCCGGCCAGCTTGCCCTGGCCGCCGGCAAGGACGAGGCCGCGCCGCTTCACCTCGCCGTTGAAGGCCTTCCAGTCGAGTCCCTCGGGGATCCAGGCGGCAGTGACGGTCGTCGATCGATCGGCCGGATCGGCGAAGAGGTCGAAGCCGATGGCTTCGAGGCCGGCCCGGGTGGCCGCCGCGCAGGCTCGATGGCGGGCGAAGACGTTCTCGGCCCCTTCGGCGGCCATGAGCTTGAGGCCCGCGTCGACCTGGAAGACCACGCCCACCGCGGGCGTCCAGGGCGTCTCGCCGTTCGCGGCGCTGTCGCGGTGCTTGCGGAGGTCGAGGTAGAAGCGCGGCATCCGGGCGACCTCGATTGCGGCCCAGGCTCGCGCACTGGCTGCCACCATCGCCAGGCCCGGCGCCGCCATCCACGCCTTCTGGGAGCCGGTGACAACGACGTCGCAGTCCCACTCGTCCATCGCGAACGGGACGGCGCCGAGGGCCGACACGCTGTCGACGAGGATGAGGGCGTCGGGGGCCTCGGCGCGGATCGCCGCGGCCAGCGCCGGGATGGGATTCATCACGCCGGTCGAGGTCTCGTTGTGGGTCAGGAGGACGGCCCGGTACGCGCCGCCCCGGAGACGTTCGCGGACCTCGTCAGCCCGGGCCGCGTGACCCCACTCGGCGCTGACCTTGTCGACGTCGGCGCCATAGACCTCGGCGATCTTGGCGAAGCGATCACCGAACGCCCCGATCGAGACCCCCAGGACGCGGTCGCCCGGCGAGAGGACGTTGACGACGGCGGCCTCGAGGCCCCCCGTCCCGGCGCACGACAGGATCGAGATGTCGGCTGTCGTCCCGAAGTAGGGCTGCATCCCGTCGCGGATCCGGCCGAGCATCGCGGCGAACTCTGGACCGCGGTGATTGATCATCTGGCGCGCGCCGGCCTCGCGCACGCTGGGCGGGAGGGACGTCGGGCCGGGGATCCGGAGGTTCGGCTCGAAGCGGGTCACGGGGCGATCTCCTGGGCTGGGGTCTCGACGTAGCCCGATGGTCGCATGCGACGGCGGAGCGTGCATCCGGAGCGTGCATCCGGAGCGGGCATCCGGAGCGTTTCGTCGTGGCCTGAGCCGGTGGTCGAGTGGCCTCGGACGCTGGCTGGATTTGCCCGACCGTCGCATGATGGGGCGCTCGCACGTCGAGACACGGACCATGCCCGGAACGACTCCTTCGCGCAGACCGCAACCATGGATGGTGGCCCCGCCGCCGCGGCGGCGTCGGCGCCTGCTTCAGGCGCTTGGCGCCCTGGGCCTCGCCCTCGCCGTCGTCGGCACCACGGCCGTCTGGACCGATACGCTCGGAGCCGGCGACCGATGGGAGCGGATCCTCGACCGCGTCGACCGGTTCATCGCCGGTCCGGTGCCGGATCGTCCGTCCGTGCCGACGGTCGTCGTCACGCCCCGGCCGATCCTCGCTCCGACCGCCAGGCCGACGCGCGCCCCGACGCTCCCACCGCTGGCGACGCCGGAACCCTCGCCGACGCCGGAGCCGACGCCGGCCCGTGTCCCGGTAGACGTCGACATGGCCACGGATCCCGATGCCGCCTTCTCCCACGAGATCAAAAACACGTGGTGCGCGCCGGCGGGGATCACGATGGTGCTGGCCCTCTACGGTCAGGTCACGGCCAGCGACGACATCCAGCGCGAGATCGCGGGCCGGGTCCACGAGTTCGAGAGCTACGACGACAGCCACAACGGTGGTTGGGGGCCGGCCTCGATGTCGGAGGCCCTCGCCGCCTATGGGGTGCCGGGCTACGAGGTCCACGCCTTCGAGACCCGCGAGGACGCCCTGCGGGGATCGGCGGTCGCGATCGAGGCGACCGGCGCGCCGGTGGTGCTGCTCGCCTGGCGCGGCGCCCACACCTGGGTCATGACCGGGTTCCGCGCCGACGCCGATCCGGCGATCTTCCCCGATGCGGTCGTGAGCGGCGCCTACATCCTCGACCCGTGGTACCCGGACATCTCGTCGATCTGGGGGCCGTCCGACCCGCCCGGCACGTTCCAGGACGAGGCCGAGATGGTCCGCAACTTCCTGCCCTGGAAGCGGCCCGAGGGCAAGTACCCGGACCGCGACGGCCGGTTCATCGTGATGATCCCGACACTGCCGCTCGGCGGGTAGGGGAGGGCACCTGCGCGGCGCCAGTCTGCGGCCCCAGTACGGCCTCCGGCGCCGCGGCCTCCGGTCCCTCAGGGCGTGACCCGCAGTCAACAATCCCGGGTCGAGGCCGGGGTCCGCGACTCGAGCCGCCGGCTTGGCGGCCCACCGTTGTCCCTGGGTCACGGATGACTGCCCACGGGGCGCCTGACGCGCCGCCGTGGAGCCCTCAGCCCAGGAATGGTGACTCAAAGTCACGCGGGTGCCGCACGGGAGCGGCGGTGGGCCAGATATGAGGGATCGTCAGGCGATGCCAGACCCGATCCGTCGGACGCGCGGCACGAGGAAAACGACGAGCAGCGTGACCTTCACCCCGCCGCCCGCGGCGGCGGCGAGGGGGATGGCGACGATCCCAAGCGGACCGGCGAGGGCGAGGCCCACGGCCACGATCGTCCCGAAGCCGGCCATGGACGCGATCACCTGGAGGATCGTGTTGTGCGTCGCGTAGAGCGCCCGTGACAGCGGGTAGGAGAGGCTGTCGAGGGGAATCGCGAGGGCGTAGGCGGTCAGGACCGTCGCCGTCCGGTCGACGTCGTCCGGCCCGAATTCGCCACCGCCGATGAGGATCTCGACGAGCGGTCGGGCGAGGACCGCGAGCGTGATCGCGGCGAGGACGGTGAGGCCCCCGATCGTGATGACGTTCCGGCGCAGGATCGCCCGGAAGGTGACGCCGTCGTTCGCCCCGTAGGCCGCGGCCAGGGCCGGGAAGACCGCCAGGGAAAACGACACCCCGATCAGGCTCACCGGCACGACCTGGTAGTCCGAGGCGAAGTTGAAGGACGTGATCGCCCCGACCCCGAACGATGAGCCGAGGTTCGTGAAGAAGGTCACGGTCAGCGGATCGATCGGGTGGCTGACCATCCGGGGCAGCATCAGCCGCACGAACTCGCGGAACGGCGCGGTCCGGACGGCGAGACGCGGCCGGATCCGGAAGGGCGTCCGCCACAGACCCGCCACCCGGATCCCAAGGTGGGCCACGGCGCCGCCGACGGCCCCGAACGCCGTTGCGTGGATCCCGTACCGCTCCCCGAAGAGGACCGTTCCCAGGACAATCCCGCCGGTGTAGAGGATCGGGGCGAGGGCATAGAAAAGGAACCGCTGGTGGGCGACGAGGACCTCGCCGACGGTGATCGAGGCCGCGAACAGGACGGCGGTGACGCACATGATCCGGAAGAGCTCGACGTAGAGGGCACGAGTCGCGGCGTCGAAGGACGGAGCGACGACATCGACCGTCCAGGGGGCGAGGAGGAACAGGCCAAGGACGACGACCGTCATCACCAGCACGGCGACGGTCAGCACCGTCCGGCCGAAGTCGTGGGCCGCGGGCTCGTCGCGCAGGCGGAGGCTGTTGAAGATCGGCACGAACGGCGCCGTGAGGCCGGCCGCGACGAGGACGTCGAGGGCGATCTCGGGGATCCGGAAGGCCGCGTTGTAGGCGTCCAGCTCCGGCCCTGCCCCGAACGTCGTCGCGAGGGCGCGGTTGCGGACGAGGCCCATCGCGAAGTACCCGAACGTGAGCGTCGAGAGGATCAGGGCGCCGCGCGGGAAGACCCGGTCGATGAGCCGGCGCAGCAACGTCACGCGGTCACGACGGACGGCGAGGCCGGCGCGCGACGCGGGCGCTCGACGTCGGCTGGGCGGACCGGGAGACGCACCGCGCAAAGTTGCCACAACGGGACAGGTCCGGCGCGTAGGCTGGGCCGGCGGACGACACAACGGCTCGACGAAGGGTGGCATGGCGACGACCGACGGGATCACGTCCCGGGACTTCTACGCGGCCGAGGACACCGACGAATGGCGGATCCTCGGCGACGGCGCGACGACCTTCTATCGGACCGGCTCGTACTCGGAGAGCGCGCGGCTGGTCAACGCGATCAGCGGGATCGAGGGCCTCGATGACCACCCGGTCGACCTCGACGTCCGCGTCGACGGCGTGACCGCCCGCCTGGTGACCTACACCGAGGACTACTACGGGATGACCCGTCGGGACATCACCGTCGCCCAGCGGATCACGGCGGCGGCCCGGGCTCTGGGGCTTCGAGGTGACCCGATGGCGGTCGAGTCGGTCGGCCCGATCGTCGTCGGCGCCGTCGACATCCCGAAGGTCATGCCGTTCTGGGAGGCCCTCCTCGGCTACGTGAAGCGGACCGACAGTCCGGCCGAGGACCTCGTCGACCCGCGCGGCCGCGGTCCGGGGATCTGGTTCGAGGAGGTGTCGGAGGCCGGCGCTGGCCGGCCCCGGATGCACGTCGCCGTGTGGGGCCCGCCGGAGCAGGCCGAAGAGCGGGTCCAGGCCGCGCTCGCCGCCGGCGGCACGATCGTCTTCGACAAGGCAGCACCTGCTTGGTGGACGCTCGCCGACCCCGAGGGCAACGAGGCCGATGTCGCGACGATCGAGGGCCGCGACTGAGGGCTGCTACCCCGCCGCGTCCTTCTTCTGGGTCTCGGCGAGGCGCTTGCGGCTGTCCTCCCGCTTGCGCATGGAATCCGAGCGGCCGATCGTCGGGCCGGGGATCGGGTTCCGCGGTGTCTTGCCGGCCTCGCGGGCGGCGTCGCGCGCGGACGCTCGACGGGCCATGCGCTCCGAGATCGTGGCCTCGTAGCCCTGGTCGCCGGGGAGGTAGTAGCGGCGCTCGGCGAGCTCGTCGGGCAGGTATCGCTGGTCGACGTCGGCGCCCTCGAACTCGTGCGGGTTCCGGTACCCGACGCCGATCCCGTGATGCTTCATCCGTCGATCACCGGCGGTCCGGAGGTGAAGGGGCACGGACAGCGACCCGAGCGCCTCGACGTCGCCGGCTGCGGCGAAGTACGCGGCGCCGGCCCGGTTCGACTTCGGTGCGGTGGCGATGTACGTGGCGGCCTGGGCCAGGCTGTACTGCGCCTCGGGCAGCCCGATCCAGTCGAGGGCGAACGCCGCGGCAGTCGCGACCTGGAGCGCTCGCGGATCGGCATTCCCGACGTCCTCGGAGGCGCTGATGATCAGCCGTCGGGCGATGAACCGGGGATCCTCGCCGGCCGCGATCATGGCTGCCAGCCAGTAGACGGCCGCGTCGGGATCGTTGCCGCGGAGGCTCTTGATGAACGCCGAGACGGTGTCGTAGTGGCCGTCGCCGGCACGGTCGTAGGCGAGGATCCGCTGCTGGGCCGCCTCCTCGACGTCGGTCAGGCTGGGCGAAACGCGTCCGTCGTCGCCCCGCCGATCAGCGGCCTCGGCCAGGGCGGCTGCTCCTTCGAGGACGTTGAGTGCCGTCCGGGCGTCGCCGCCCGAGATCGAGACGAGGTGCTCGAAGGCTTCGTCGCCGAGAACGACGCCACCAGCAGGTCCGAGGTCACCAGCGAGACCCCGCTCGACGTCGCCGAGCGCCCGTCGGACCACCGTCGCAACGTCCTCGTCGGCCAGCGGCTCCAGGCGCCAGACGCGGAGGCGCGACAGGAGCGCCGAGTTGACTTCGAAGTAGGGGTTCTCGGTTGTCGCCCCGACGAGGGTGATCG
>DASWGY010000183.1:0-1790 GCA_036393495.1 Candidatus Limnocylindrales bacterium | reverse complement strand
GGCCCGCATCTTGGCCGCCGCCTCGAGCGGCACGAAGAGCCAGTCGACGTCGCCCGCGGCGACCTCGTAGGTGTTCGGCTCGGGATGGTCCACGACGACACCGAGATCGCGCAGGGTCTCGGCCATGACCCGGACGTCGTCGATCTCGGGCACGTTCGTGAAGCGACAGCGCTCCCCGGTCAGGACCGCCGCGGCGAGGAGCTTGAGGGCGGCATTCTTCGCCCCGGCCACGGCGACCGTGCCGCGAAGGGGCGTCCCGCCGGTGATGCGGAACGCCTCACGCTGGACGGGCTGCGGCGTGAACTCCCAGTGGAAGGGCCGCGTCTCAGCCAAGCTGTTCTCCGCTCTCGGGGCTCGCGCGTCGGCAACCAATCTACGCGCGCCGGCGCGGGCCTTCCCGGTGACGTCGCTCGGCGACCCGCTGGCGCAACAGGGCCACCTGGAGGGCGGCCCGGGCCGCGGCCAGGTCGGCGCCTTCGTGGAAGCCGCCCTCGAGCGCGCGCTCCGCCTCCTTGCGGGCCTCCGCGGCCTTCTCGAGGTCGATCTCGGCTGCGAGGTCGGCCAGCTCGGCCATGACCACGACCCGGTCGGGTCGGACCTGGAGGAAGCCGCCGGCGATGGCGAACGTCTCGGTCTCGCCGTCCTTCCGGATCCGGAGCTCGCCGAGGCCGAGCATCGAGACGAGGGGCGTGTGATGGGGCAGCACGCCGAGCTCGCCCTCGACGCCCGGCAGCTGGACCGAATCGACGGTGTCGCTATAGGCCAGCCGCTCGGGGGTGACGATCTCGAGGAGGAGGGGCATCGGGCTAATCCTCGGACCGAGGGTCCGCAGGAGCTTGACCTCGGTACTCGGAGGGCTGCATGGCGACCATCAGCTCAGCTTCTCCGCATTTGCGCGGACGTCGTCGATGGTGCCGGCCAGGAAGAACGCCTGCTCCGGCAGGGTGTCGGTCTTGCCCTCGAGGATTTCCTTGAACGAGGCCACGGTGTCCTTGATCGCCACGTACTGGCCGGCCCGGCCGGTGAAGACCTCGGCCACGAAGAACGGCTGGCTCATGAACCGCTGAAGGCGGCGGGCCCGGGAGACCGTGGCCTTGTCGTCCTCGGACAGCTCGTCGACGCCGAGGATGGCGATGATCTGCTCGAGGTCCTGGTAGCGCTGCAGGACCCGCTGCGTCTCGCGGGCGACGTCGTAGTGCTCCTGGCCGACGACCAGCGGATCCAGGACCCGGGAGGTCGAAGTCAGCGGGTCGACGGCCGGGTAGATGCCCAGCTCGGCGATGCTCCGCTCCAGGCGGATCGTCGAATCGAGGTGGCCGAAGGTTGTGGCCGGGGCCGGGTCGGTGTAGTCGTCGGCCGGCACGAAGACCGCCTGGAGGCTGGTGATCGAGCCGCTCTTGGTCGAGGTGATCCGCTCCTGGAGCGCCGCCATCTCGGTCGCCAGGTTGGGCTGGTAGCCCACGGCCGACGGCATCCGGCCGAGGAGCGCGGAAACCTCCGAGCCGGCCTGGGTGAAGCGGAAGATGTTGTCGATGAAGAGGAGGACGTCGCGGCCCTCCTCGTCCCGGAAGTACTCGGCCATCGTCAGGCCGGTGAGGCCGACGCGCTGGCGGGCGCCGGGCGGCTCGTTCATCTGGCCGAAGACGAAGGCCGTCTTGGCGATGACGCCCGAGTCGGTCATCTCCTTGATGAGGTCGTTGCCCTCGCGGCTCCGCTCGCCGACGCCGGCGAAGACCGACACGCCGGCGTGCTCCTGGGCGACGTTCCGGATCAGCTCCTGGATGATGACC
>DASWGY010000182.1:0-11432 GCA_036393495.1 Candidatus Limnocylindrales bacterium | reverse complement strand
ATACCATCGGTCGATGTCGGATCGACCCGTCGTCATGAGCGCGCGCGAGCTCAACCGGGCAACCCTCGCCCGTCAGCTCCTGCTGGAGCGGCAACCGCTGACCCTGGTTGAAGCCGTTCACCGCATCGGGGCGGTCCAGGCCCAGGAGCCGGCCTCTCCGTACCTGGCCCTCTGGAACCGGGTGGCGGGCTTCGAGGCCGCTGCGCTCGACCGGGCGTTCGCCGACGGCTCGGTTGTGAAGGGCACGCTCATGCGGATCACCCAGCACGCGGTGGACGCCACCGACTACCCGACCTTCCACGAGGCGATGCAGCCGACCCTCCGGGCCGCCCGCCTGGGCGACCGGCGCTTCAGCCGGACTGGGCTTTCGAGCGCCGATGCCGATGCCCTCATTCCCGAGGCGCTCGCCTTCACCTCGGTGCCCCGGACGAACGCCGATGCCGAGCGGTGGCTCGACGAGCGGATCGGCGAGACGCCGAAGCCCGGCGTGTGGTGGGCCATGCGCCAGTACGGGCCGATGCTCCACGCCCCGACCGGAGGACCGTGGTCGTTCGGACCCCGGCCGTCGTACGTTGGCGCCCCGGCCTCGCTGCGGATTGGAGCACCGACGCCCGTCGAGGCGATGCCGGGTCTTGTCCGGCGCTATCTCGAGGCCTTCGGGCCGGCGTCAACCGGTGACATCGCCCAGTTCGGGATGCTGAATGCGCCGCTGGTCCGGGCCGCCGTCGCGTCCCTCGACGGTGAGCTCGTCACCTCCCGCGACGAGCGTGGGACGGAGCTCCTCGATGTCCACGGTGGCCTTCTCCCGGGCGGGGACGTGCCGGCGCCGCCGCGGCTCCTCGGAATGTGGGACAGCGTCCTGCTCGCCCATCGCGATCGAAGCCGGATCGTCCCGCCCGAATTCCGCCGCCGCATCGTCCAGTCGAACGGTGACACCCTCCCGGTGCTGCTGGTGGACGGCTTCGTGGCCGGCGTCTGGCGACCGCTGGACGGCGGGATCGAGGCGAGCGCCTTCCACGCCCTCTCGGACGAGGACTGGGCGGGCCTGGAATCCGAGGCCCGCGCGCTGCGGGCGTTCCTGGCACCGCGCGAGCCCCTCGTGTACCGCCGCTACGCGCGCTGGTGGGAGGGCCTGGCGGCCAGCGAGGTCCGCCTCATCGGCGGCTGACGGACGCGGTGGCGGGGGCGAGCCTCAGCCGACCGCCACGGGACCCGCAATCTCGTTCGCGATCCCGCGAGCCCAGTCCTCGATCGCGGGCCAGTCGCGGAAGTCGCCGGTCGGGAGCAGGTCCTTGATTGCCGGCATCCGACGGACGATCCGCTCGGCCAGGGTGGCCGAGGGGACGGATGGGTCCCAGGCGCCGAAGAAGACACGCGTCTCGCGAGGGTTGAGGATCGGCCGGAGCTCGTTGACCGTCGCCGGGTCCTCGAGCACGCTATTGCCCTTCCGGTCGACGCGCTCGGTCCCCACCGGCCCGCTGCTGAAGAGCCAGCAGGGCTTCGAGGCGAGGATGCCTCGGTGGCGGATTGCGAACTCGGTCGCGGCCTTCTCCCACTTCCCGATGTACGCGGCGCTGCCGATGACGTAGGCATCGAAGCCGGCCGGATCGGGCCGTTCGGCGGCGTCCGTGATGACGACGTCGATGGCCGCCGACCGGAGGACCTCCCCGATCCGCTCGGCGATGCCGGCCGTCGCGCCGTGGCGGCTGGCGTAGACGACGAGAACCCTGCTCATGATGGCGACCTCCCTTCCCGCGGACGACCATGGAAGCAGCCCCCGGCTGCCGTGGGATAGGGCCTCCCGTCGCCCGAGAGCAGGCCGAAGGGCACCGCGATTCGCCTGCCCCCTGCGACATGCCGATTCCCGATACGATCGCGGCGTCCGCTCTCCACGCTCTCACACTCTCCCAGGAGGCTGTTCCACGTCCGCCGTCCCCGCTCCTCCCACAGCTCCCGTCGGGCTTCCCACCCGAGCGGAGCCCGGTCCTCCGGCCATCGAGGTCAGCGGTCTCGTCAAGCGCTACCGAAAGGCCGAGCGCAACGCCGTCGATGGGATCAGCTTCGATGTCAGGGCCGGTGAATTCTTTGCCCTGCTGGGGCCCAACGGCGCCGGCAAGACGACGACCCTCTCGATCCTGACGACGACCCTCTCGCCGACCGCCGGTCAGGCGCGGATCGATGGCTACGACGTCGTCGCCGATGCGCCGACCGTCCGTCGGCGGGTCGGGATCATCTTCCAGAAGCCGAGCCTGGACCGAAACCTCACCGGCGAGGAGAACGTTCGCTTCCACGCCATCCTCTACGGTCTCTACCCGTACGCGCCGGCGTTCGGTCTCATGGCCGCCGGCTACCGGCGGCAGGTGAACGAGTGGGCGGAGCTGCTGGGCCTGGGCCGCGAGATCTTCGACCCCGTCCGGACCTACTCGGGCGGGATGCTTCGCAAGCTCGAGATCGTCCGGAGCCTGATCCATCGGCCGCGGGTCCTGTTCCTCGATGAGCCGACGACAGGCTTGGACGCCCCGAGCCGGCGGGCCCTCTGGAGCTACCTCCGCGACGTCCGCCGGGAGCACGACACGACGATCGTCCTGACCTCGCACTACCTCGAGGAGGCCGAGCAGGCCGACCGGATCTGCGTCATCGATGCCGGCCGCATCGTCGCGACGGGGGCGCCGGCCGACCTCACCGCGGCCCTGGCCAGCGAGTGGCTCATCGTTGACGCCGACGATCGGGCGAGGCTTCGCGACGAGCTGATTCGGCTCGGCCACGCCCCGAGCGGCGATGGCCCCTTCCGGATCGACGTCGGGACGCGCGACGCGCATGCCACGCTGCGCGCGATCGTGACGCCGCTGACGGTCGTCCGGACGCATGCTCCCTCGCTCGAGGACGCCTACCTCGAGATCGTCAGCCGGGCGGAGCTGGGCGATGGCTGAGGCCCCCGGCGTTCGGGTCGCGGCAGCACCCCGGGAGGCCCAGGTTGCCGTCGGGGCGCCCCTCCCCCGGCGCTGGGCGGGCGAAGCATCGGCGATCGCGGCCATCGCCCATCGCGACTTCGTCAAGCTGCTGCGCGATCGGCTCCGGCTCTTCTCGGAGCTGGCCTTTCCGCTCATCCTGATCGTCCTGCTGGGACCGGCCCTCCAGGCCGGCTTCGGGGCACCCGGTGGGCTCGACCTCACGACCTTCGTCTTCACCGGGGTCCTGGCCCAGACGATCTGGCAATCGGCCGCCCTCGGCCTGATCTCACTCATTGCCGACCGCGAGGAGGACTTCAGCCAGGAGATCTTCGTCTCGCCGGTCTCGCGCTACTCGATCGTCGCCGGCAAGATCATCGGCGAGTCGCTCGTCGCCCTCCCGACCGGCCTCGGCATCGTCGTGGTCGGCTTCCTCATCGGCGTGCCGCTGTCGCCGCTCGTGATCGTCGCCCTCATCCCCCTGTCCCTTGTCGTCGCCGTCTACGGCGGCGCGTTCGGGCTCCTGATCCTGGCCAACATCTCAAGTCAGCGGACGGCCAACCAGATCTTCCCGTTCGTGATGCTGCCCCAGTTCTTCCTGGCCGGCGTCTTCAACCCGATTCACGACCTGCCGACGCCCCTGGCCGTGCTCTCGGCCCTGTCCCCGATGCGCTATGCCGTCGAGCTGACCCGAAACGTCTTCTACGGCCTCCGAAACGACGTTCCGTCGCCCGAGGTGACTGCATTCGAGCTCAACCTGCTGGTGGTCAGCGCCTCGTTCGTCGCGTTCATCGCGATCGGCACGGTGCTGTTCGTCCGGGCTGAACGGAACCGCTGATCTCTACGGCTCCGCGGTGAGCCCTCGACCGAGCGCGGGTAGCCAGGTCCCGACCAGCCCCGGTAGCCCGAACAGGAGGGCCATGGCGAGGATCGCGACCGACAGGTCGCCGCGAGCGAGAAGGAATCCGGCCACCACTGCACCGATCGGGCGGGTCGACTGCATGCTCGTCCGGAGGAGGGCGAAGACGCGGCCACGCATCTCCGCTGGGATGAGGCGCATCCGGATGGTCTGGGCCCAGGGCGTCAGCGACGACGACAGCGAGCCCCAGACGAAGAGGATCGCCGCGAGCGCGACGGCCCCCGGCCGGAGCAGCCACAGCAGGAGGATGAGCCCGCTCGACAGGAGTGCCCAGGCGATCGAGCGCCCGAGTGGCCAGCGCCAGCTCACCGCGCCGACGATGAGCAGCCCGGCCAGGTCTCCGGCGGTGAGCACGCTGAGGAGGAGCCCGTACGTCTCCGAGCCGGCTCGGAGGACCTCGGTCACGTAGATCGGGATGACTACGATCGCGATGCCGCCGGCGATGTTCACCGACATGTAGAAGAGGGTGATCGCGACGATCGCCGGTGCACCGAGGATGAACCGGATCGCGGGCCTGAGGCCGCGTGGCGCATCCGTGAGCGCGGCCGCGGCTCGGCCGGCCGATTCGGTCGGTGAGTCCCGACGCATCGCGAGCAGGCAGGCGACGAAGGCGAAGTACGTGAGCGCGTCGATGGCGAGAACGGCAGGCGCTCCGATCGCGACGATGACGAGCCCGGCCACGGCCGGGCCGATGACCCCGGAGAGGGTGTACGACAGCGATTCCATCGCGTTCGCTGTCGTGAGGTCGCGTGGCGCCGCGAGCTGGGTGATGAGCGTCGGGATGCCCGCCAGGCTGGTCATGAAGAGCAGGCCGTAAACCGACGCGACCACGAACAGCTGGGCCGTCGTGAGGACGCCGAGGGCCGAGGCGATCGGGACGCTCGCGACGGCGATGCCGCGCAATGCGTTGTCGACGGCGAGGACGCGCCGCGGGTCGAAGCGGTCGAGGATGACGCCGGCGGCAAGGCCGCCGATGACCACCGGCGCCGTGTGGACGGCCGCGAGCCAGCCGACGTCGGAGGCCGTGCCGCCGCGCTCGAGGACGAGCCAGACGAGGGCGACGAACGACATCCCGTCGCCGAGCGCGGAGAGCGTCGCGCCACCCCACAGCAGTGCGAACTCACGCTGCCTGAGCAGTTGGACGTAGCGGCGCATCGCGGGTCAGTCTGCGGGTGACAGCTGTCAGCCCGTGTCACCTATTCGCGATGCGCCGGATGGACTCAGGCTCCGGGTTCCGGTGACTGGTGGGATCGGCCGGCGGCCAGCAAGGCGGCAAGATCGAGGGGCTCATCCGGCCGCGGCCCCGCGACCGCAGTACCTGGCTCATGGACCGCCGGCTGCTGCGTGGCGGGTTGCGGCTTGACCGGCGGCTCGGAGTGCGCGGCGCCCCGGGCGCTCGCAGTGAGCAGCGGCGCCGCGACCGCCGGCGCGGCGAGCCAGCCGGCCTCCCCCGTCGGCGTGAGCACGTTCACCCAGCCGTCTGCCTGGTCCATGATCGCGACCTCGTCGCCCGGCTCGAGGCCCGCCAGCCGCCGCCCGGCGGCCTCGTCCGGCTGGTCGAGGAGGTCGACGAGGGCTACGACGAGGCGTCGATCCTCGAGATTGGCCGGCGCGCGACCGAAGGCAAGCGGCGTCCGGATCGGTGGCGGGGCGGCGTGGCGCACCGCCGGCACGGGCCGCCTGGCCGCGAGATCGAGGCCGAAGCGCTCCGCCCGGAGGGATGGCCGGAGCCAGCGCGGGAGGTTCGCCTCGTCGTCGGCGACGGCGGGTCGATCCCTTGGCTCCACGCGCGCGACCGGCAGGCCGTCAAGATCAGGCGGCCGCCCGGGCAGCGCCGACGGTTGCATCGCTTGCTCCGCCCGTGCGCTCCGGCGGCGGCCGATGATGAGGGCCACGAGAAGCACGAGCACCCCGTACCCGATCGGCGCGCCGAAATCGGTCATCCAGCCGTCGAACGGCTCCGACCTCGAGTCACCGCCGGGCCCACCCGTCGGAAGGCCGACCCCCGCCCCACCGGGGTCGCTCGAGGACGCCGATGGGGACGCGCTGGTGGCACCGGGCTCGGGGGACGAACCCGGACCAGGCACGATGGCCGTCGAGCCGGGGACCGCCGTCGATGCGGGCGCGTTGGTCGGGGCCGCTGTCGCTGCCGGTGTCGGCGCCGGGGGCGCGCCCGGCGTCGCCGGTGGTCCGGCGGTGGGTGCCGGTGTCGGCGTCGGCGCCCTGGGCGGCGTCGCCGTCGGGGTAGGCGCCGGGGTCGGCGTGATGAGGGGTGTCGGGGTCGGCTTCGGCTTCGGGGTCGGCAGGTCGGTCGGCTTGGCCTGGTAGCTGGTTGGGGCGCCGCCCGCGGGCGTGACGATCGAGGCAGAGACGATGGCGGGCAGGACGAAGCCGGCCATCGCCAGGACGGCGATGAGCGGGGCGGCAGATCGTGTCTGTCTCGTCGCTGCCATCGCTGGATGCCGGCCCACGATGCGCCGATCGGGGGAGCCTGTCGGTGACCCATCGGTCACCCCGGTCGATAGGCGAGACGTCCGTCTCGGCTGATCGGGCCGCCCCCCGCGGGCACGTCGGCGCAGCAGGATCAGGTCCCGGCCACCGTGAGCGATCTGAGCGCTCCCGACCCGATCGTCAGCTCCAGGAAGGCGAGGACGTCCGTCCGCTCGTCGATGAGCTTGTGGACCGGCTTGCCCGCCCCGTGACCGGCGTCAGTGTCGATCCGGATGACGACCGGCGCATCCCCTGCCTGGGCCTTCTGGAGCGCGGCCGCGAACTTGAAGGAATGGCCGGGCACGACGCGATCGTCGTGGTCGCCGGTCGTCACGAGCGTCGCGGGGTAGGCGACGCCGGGCCGGATGTTGTGGAGAGGCGAGTAGCCGATGAGGGTCCGGAACTCCTCCGGGTCGTCGGCCGAGCCGTAGTCGCTCGTCCACGCCCAGCCGATCGTGAACCGGTGGAAGCGGAGCATGTCCATGACGCCGACCTCGGCGATGGCGGCGCCGAACAGGTCGGGATGCTGGGTGATCGTCGCCCCGACGAGGAGACCGCCGTTCGAGCGACCGCTGATCCCGATCCGCCCCGGTCTCGTCCAGCCGGAGCCGGCCAGCCACCGAAGGCAGGCCGCGAAGTCGTCGAAGACGTTCTGCTTCGCCGCCAGGCGACCGCCGTCGTGCCAGGCCTTGCCGTACTCCCCTCCCCCACGCAGCGAGGCGACGGCAAGGAGGCCGCCACGCTCCATCCAGGCCAGCCACTCCGCCTCGAATCGAGGCCCGACGGGAACGTGGAAGCCACCGTATCCGTAGAGGAGCGTCGGGACGTCGGCCGTGGGCCCAACGTCCCGCCGTCGCGTCAGGAAGAGCGGGACTCGAGTTCCATCGGCCGACGTGACGAAGACCTGCTCGGACACGAAGTCGTCGCTGCTCCAGGCCAACGCCGGACGCTCGACCTCTCGAGCGGCCCCGTCCGCCATCCGGACGGCGACGACGATCGCGGGGGAGGCGAAGGTCACGTAGGTCAGGAAGAGCTCTTCGTCCGCTCGTCGGCCGGCCGTCTCGACGATCGTGCCGACCCCGGGCAGCTGGACGTCGCCGACCGGACGCCCGTCGAGTTCGAAGATCGCCAGCCGGCTCCGGGCGTCGCGGAGGTAGACGGCCGCGAAGCG
Organism: Candidatus Limnocylindrales bacterium; assembly: GCA_036393495.1. Taxonomy (GTDB): domain Bacteria; phylum Chloroflexota; class Limnocylindria; order Limnocylindrales; family CSP1-4; genus UBA5189. The sequence continues at coordinate 3,904 of DASWGY010000182.1, read as the reverse complement.
GCCATCGACGAGCTCGACGCGCTCGAGCGAATCGGCGGCCTCGGGGATGACCTCGCGAGGTTGGTCGGGTTGGTCGATGTCGACGGCGATGACCCGGCCGAGGGGCGCACCGCGGTCGGTGAGGAGGTAGAGCGTGCCGTCGATCGTGGCGATGTGGGTGTATCGGGCGTCGGCGGCGTCGAGGACCGGCCGAACGCGAGCTGCCTCCACGCCGGCGTCGAGGTCGGCGACGTAGACGCGGTTCTCGGGGTCGGACCCGCGCCAGATCGTCAGGACGAGGAGCCGGCCGTCCTCGGACAGCTCAGGCTCGAAGCCCCACTCGGGCTCGTCGGCGTTCGAGTAGACGATCGGGTCGACGGCCGCGTCGGTCCCGAGGCGGTGAAAGCGCAGCTCCATGTTCCGGTTCGGGGCGTCGTAGGCGGCGTCCGGCGGCGGCTCCGGATAGCGGCCGTAGAAGAAGCCGGCATCGTCGTGGGTCCAGGCTGCCGAGGTGAACTTGCTCCACTCGACCCGGTCCGGCAGCTCCTCGCCGGTGTCGACCCGCCGGACTCGCCAGCGGCGCCAGTCCGAGCCGGCGTGGCTCAGGGCGAGCGCCGCGAATCGGCCGCTCTCGCTGATGGCGATGTCAGAAAGCGCGGTCGTGCCCTCCTCGCTGAGGGCGTTGGGATCGAAGAGCACGCGGCGCTCGGCCTGAGGGGCGTCCGATGCTGCGCCAGACCAGAGGACGTCCTGGTCCTCCAGCCCGGTGTTGCGGAGCTGGAACCAGCGCTCGCCACGTCGCCATGGGGCGCCCGCCCGGGGCGAGTCCCAGAGCTCGGTCAGTCGATTCCGGATCGCGCCGCGCTGCGGGGAGCCGGCGAGGAGGGCCTCGGTCAGCTCGTTCTGGGCCGCGATCCAGGTCCGCGAGGCGGGGGCGTCGCTGTCCTCGAGGGGCCGATACGGGTCGGCGACAAGGGTGCCGTGATAGTCGTCGACCTGGGTCGAGGTCGGCGCGACCGGATAGGCCCGTCGGCCCATACGACCCTGGGCGCTCAGCCGGCGGGCGCTCAGCCGGCGGCCGCTCACCCGGGCCATCAGCCCAGCGCGGCGCGCAGCGCCCCGACGTCGTCGGCGCCGAGCACGAGCTCGCCGTCGAGGGTGGTATAGAGGAGGTCGATGTTGACGCCGGCATCGGCGAGTCGGCGCAGGATCCGGGCCGCTTCCCCCGGCTCGTTCTCCACCGTCAGCCGGACGATCGGACGCTCGGCCTGGATCTCGAAGCCGGAGTCGATGAGCGCCCGCCGGGCCCGCTCAGCATCGGCGACGAGGATGTGAAAGACGCCCTGTCCCTCGCAGACGTAGCCCGCCGCGCCCTCGATGTTGACGCCGGCCCGACCCAGCACGTCGCTCGCCTTCGCCAGCGACCCCGGCCGGTCGACGAGCCCGATGGTCAGGTCGGTCGCCATCGCACGCCTCCGAATTGCGGTTGTCCAGGGCATCGTAGCGGGGGTGCCCCGAGCCGGGCGCCGGCGCCTGTCAGGGCGTGATGATGACCTTGCCCCGGGCATGGCCGTCGTTGACCCACTTGAGGGCCTCGACGACCTCGGAGAGCGGGTAGCGGCGGTCGATCGCCGGTGTGACCTTGCCGGCAGCGATCAATCCGAGGACCGTTGCGACGTCCTCGCGCTTGAACGGGGCCCACCAGATGAGGAGGCCCATCTTCTTCCCGACCAGTCGGGACAGGAACGGAGCGACCAGCAGCGCAGCCAGGATCGGGGCCGTGGTCCCGCCCAGGGTCACGTAGACGCCGTCGGGCACGAGGGCCCGCCGGACTGCGAAGAGCGAGTGGTGGGAATCGGTGTCCACGATCCAGTGGTAGCGCTCGCCGGTCCTGGTGTAGTCGACGCGGCTGTAGTCGATGACGTGATCCGCCCCGAGCGAGCGGACGAAGTCGAGCTTCGCCGGGCTCGCCACGCCGGTCACCTCGGCGCCCATCGACTTCGCAATCTGGATCGCGAACGGACCGACGTTGCCCGACGCGCCGTCGATCAGGACCCGGTCCCCCGGCTGGACCGTCCGGCCGTTCCGGAGCCGCAGCCCCTGGACGGCGAGAATCGCCGCGTGGGGCAGCGTGGCGGCGGTCTCGAACGACATTCCCGCTGGAATCCGCTCGAACGCCGCTTCGCGGGTGCAGGTGTACTCGGCGAAGGCGCCGTCGTCGTAGGCCGAGAGGTCCGCGAAGACCTCGTCGCCGACCCTGAACCGGGTGGCATCGGGGCCGACGGCCTCGACGACCCCAGCGACATCGAGGCCGACGTGGTGGTTCCTCGGTCGCCGAAGGCCGATGAACAGGCGGACGAACGCCGGCCGCGGCGTCAGGCCGTCGAGATCGGCCCGGTTCACGGACGCGGCCCGGACGCGCACCAGGATCCGGTCCCCGGACGGCACGGGACGGTCGACGTCCTCGACCTCGACGACCTCGGGCGGCCCGTAGCGATCCTTTCGCGCTGCCCTCATGGCATCGATGCCGGACCGACGGCTGGCGGCGATTCCACAAGGACCTCCCTCCGGCGAATTCTGTCGATGGCGAGATTGGACTGCACCGATTCCGGGCCGGCAACCCGGCCAGCCACCCTTCGGGGCTGAGGGTAGCCCCACCACGAAAACGCCCGGTGCCCGGCTGGGCGCGTCCCGGTTGGACCCGTAGCCTGACTGTCGACGCGGGATGCCCCACCCGCTCGCGGCGCAGCCGGCCCTGGCCGAGCCGCCTCGACGACCGCCTGCCGACGTCCCTGAAAGGAAGATCGCATGACCGTCAATCGAAGGTTCCTGTACTGGGGGGTGCTGTTCGTCGCCTTCGGGGGCGTCATCGTCGCCGCCGACGCCGACCTGGTCTCCGAGTCCACGATCCTGAACGCCCTGGCCTTCTGGCCGCTCATCCTCATCGCGGTGGGCGTGGCGATCCTCGTCCGCCGCAGCCGCTACAGCCTTGGGGCCTGGCTCATCGCCGCGGCCCTGCCGGGTCTTGCCGTCGGCGGCGCCCTCGCGGCTGCGCCCCGCTTCGCGATCGACTGCCTCGACGCGGACCGCCCGATCCTGACGACCGAGGCGGGCGAGCTGACCACGCCGGCGACGGTCGCCATCGGCGCGGCGTGCGGCTCGCTCCGGATCGATACCGCGGAAGGTCACGCCTGGCAGCTCGTGGCCGGCGATGACCGGGCGACGGCGACGGTCGACGCCGTCGGTTCCCGCCTCTCGATCGACGCCGGCAACAACGGCGGCTGGGCCGCCGAGCTTGGCCGCTCACCGACCTGGCTCCTGACCCTGCCGACCTCGGCCATGACGAACCTCGAGCTCAACCTCAACGCCGGCGAGTCGACGGTCGACCTCGACGGTGCCGTGATCGGTGCCCTTCGGCTCGACACGAACGCCGGCTCGACGACGATCGATGCGACCGGTGCGACGCTCGAGGTCGTGGACGCGAGCGTCGACCTCGGTTCGATGTCAATCGCCCTGCCGTCCGGCGACCTGACCGGCAGCCTGGACGTCAACCTCGGTGAGCTGAAGGTCTGCGTCCCTCGCGACGTCGGCCTGCGGGTGACCCAGGGCGACGATCTCGGGGACGTCCGCTACAACGGCCTCGAGCAGCATCGGGGAGCGTGGCAGAGCCCAGACTATGAGCAGGCGGCGTACCACGCCGATCTGCTGGTGAACGTGAGCCTCGGAAGCCTCGAGTTCAATCCGATCGGAGGATGCAAGTGAACCGCCGCCGCCTGTACCGCTGTGACCATGACCGCAAGATTGCCGGGGTCGCGTCCGGCCTGGCCGAATACCTGGACATCGACGTCACGCTGATCCGGATCCTGTGGGTGGTCTCGATCTTCTTCGGTGGCCTCGGCCTGCTGCTCTACATCATCATGGCCCT
>DASWGY010000181.1:0-1829 GCA_036393495.1 Candidatus Limnocylindrales bacterium | reverse complement strand
CGGGCCCAGGTTGACCATCCGCATGACCGCGCCGCCCGGGCCGGCGAACGGCCGCAGGCACATCTTGCAGCGCGGCGGCGACGGCAGGCTGCGCCAGAAGCGGCGTTTGGGTCGGGCGCCCTGGTCGGACCCGTCGAGCTTGCGGCGCCAGGCGTCCTCGCCCATCGGCGACACGGGTGACCTCCGGATCGGTCGCTGGATCGCGGCAAAGTGTAGGGGAGGGCGGGCCGACTTAGGGGCCCCTCGGCGGGCTCGGCTGCGGGCCCCTCGGCGGCGCCCCTCGGCTGGATCCTCGGCGCCCCTCCCAGCCCTGCGCAACGAGCGCCCGCGATGCTGGGAACATCAAATCCCGGGCAAGCCGGGCAATAGCGTCGCCGCCCGGGAATGCGACGGGCACCTTATCGCCGATTCGGCCCCCTGGTGATGGTGGGAGCAGCGCGGCGGCCGATACGGCTTCTCGCCCGGCAGCTATCCGCTGCCAACGCCTGGATTTGATGGTGGGAGCATCGACGCCGACTGGGGGCCGAGCCTCTGACGCCCGCCCGGACCCGAGCACGCCGACCGCGATCGGGGCCCGAGCACGCCCCGGACCCGAGCCCGCCTGAGGCCCACCCCGGTTCACCCCGACTTGACCGACCCGCGTAGTCTGGTCGCAATCGCCCGCAGCGAGGGAGCGGGCGCCGATTGGGGACCCGGTGTCGCGAGACGGACCAGCGCGCAGCACCCGTGACAGACAGCTGTCACGACCACAGGCGACGGTAGCCCCGACAGGAGGCCGACCGGGGCCTCCGACAGTCGGATCCGCCGATGACCGACTTCGATTTGGACCTGCGCTGCCTGGCCTGCGGCAGGCCCCTCGACGGCGACCCGGACGAGGAGCCCGACGGGGAGGGCCCGGGCCGGCCGCTGTGCAGCGAATGCAATCGGGCGCGCCACTTCGACACGCTCTTCCTGCTCGACGTCCTGACCGACGGCGAGCTCGACGCGGATATGGACCCGTGATCGATTACGCCGGTCGTGGCACCCGAAGCGTGGGCGGCGGGATCGACGGACGCCGCGGGGCGATGCCGCCCCAAATCAACACGTCTGGATCGATGTCCGCACCATTCGGCCAGGCCACGGTCCCATCGTCGACGCGAACCCGACGGAACGCCGAATCCGATGTTCGCAGCGGGTCGAAGATCGGTCCCACCAGGAGGTCGCGGACGTCGCGCTCGACGACGGACCCGTCGGTCAACGTGAGCCGGAGCAGGTACGGGGCCACGGCCGCCGCGGACTTGACACGAATCAACGCACTCATGACGCATCGATCCTACAGCCGGACCGGGCCCTCACAGCGCCAGGACGAACCGGAGGGCTGCATCGAGGCGAGCGATCGCCTCCGGGTTGAGGCGGCCGGTGAGTGGGCCCAGGGCGACTGTCGGGAGCGTCACGAGTTGGTCGCACTTGACGAAGCCGTCGCGAGGCAGCCCGGACTCCCTGGCTGCGACCGGGACCAGGTAGGGCGGATGCTCCGGGGCCGACCGAGGCGCACTCGTCATCGGCGACAGGATCACCGTGTTCGACGCCTGCATCCGGTTGGTCCGGACGACGACCGCCGGATGCGGGCCCTTGAGGACGTGGCCGCCGAGATCCGGGAAGACGACGAAATGAATGTCGCCGCGCTGCGGGCCGACCGCAGGGGGTTGCCGGCCGATGCCTACCACTCGAGCTCCGACCACAGCTTCGCCGTGATCGGCAGGAAGGCGTTCGCCCACTCGAGGTTCTCCTCGGCGTCGAGCGCGATCGCCCGATCGAGGCTCTCCTGCTCGGCGGCCGCGATCGTTCGC
>DASWGY010000180.1:0-12635 GCA_036393495.1 Candidatus Limnocylindrales bacterium | reverse complement strand
TGGCGGCTGCTCCTTCTTCGTGGATGATCGTCGTCCTCAGGCAGGCAGGGCGGCGAACGGGTTTTCGATGCGGACGCCTTCGATGGTACGGCCGTCCGCCACGGGCGCGGATTCGGTGCTCGGCGGGCCCGCGGACCGGCTTGCGGTCTTCATCGCCTACGCGCCGGCGTTCACCCTGGGCTATGGTGCTCATCGGCCTTGCCTACGTCGCCTCCGCGTATTACTCCGTCACGGTGAACGGGGCGTTCCAGGCCGGGAACCTGCCCTCGATCCCGTTCCTGGCCACCGCGATGTTGTTCGGCATCGTGACCTTCGTCGCCCCCCCTGTGGGGCATCCACAATCGACTGGCCAGGATCAAGGACGCGCTCCTGCTCGACGTCGAGCGGCGCGTGTCCCGCGTGGGAGCCGAGCTGTACGGGCGCATCGACGACGGTGACTTTGCCTCGACGTCCGCGCTCAACGACACGCTCACCGGGCTGACCACGCTCCGGGACCGCGTCAGGCACCTGCCCACGTGGCCCTGGGAGCCCCAGCTGCTCCGGGGCTTCGTGTCGGCGCTCCTGCTGCCGATCGTCGTGTTCGTGGCCAGCCGCCTGATCGAGACGCTCCTGCCGTAGCCGGTGCGTTCGGCGCGTCGCGGGTAGGCTCACACGACGTCCTACAAGGAGATTCCAGTGCTTGCCGATCACCCCGTGTTCCCGATCCTGCTCGCAACCGATCTGGCCGCCAGCCGGACGTTCTACCGCGACACGCTCGGCCTCGAGATCATTCGCGAGGACGAGGGCGACCGCCTCCTCTTCCGCTGTGGCAACGGCACGCAGCTCGCCGTGACGAAGAGCACGGTGGGGACCGCGGACACGCAGACGCAGATGGCGTGGCGGGTGCCCGACATCCATGCGGCGCTCGATGACCTCCGGGCACGCGGCGTTCGCATCGAGGAGTACGAGGACCCCGACCCGGTGACGACCGACGGAGTCGCCGACATGGGTCACTCGTGGGCGGCCTGGTTCATCGACCCGAGCGGGAACGTGCTCGCGGTGGTCCAGCCGAAGGGTTGAGTCCGGGAGCCGGTGTCCGATCCGACCAGCGCTGTTCGTAGCACGGGTGAGAGGCGGCCGGTGGAGGCCGCCGGGACAAGGAGACTTGGGGATGGCGCGGTACCTCATCTCGTTCAAGAACGGTGATATGGACATCCCCGACGAGGACTTGCCCGACGTGGCCAGGGCTGCCCGCGCGGTGGTCCAGGAGACGAAGAACGCCGGCGTCTACGTGTTCTCGGGCGGGCTGCCCGAGAACCCTGGGTACGACGTGGTGGCCACCGACGGGGCCGTCACCGACGGCCCGTACCCGGAGAGCAAGGAATTCATCGGCGGTTTCCTGGTCGTCGACGTGACATCGCGCGAGGAGGCGCAGGCGTGGGCTGCCAAGGTCGCCGTCGCCTGTCGTTGTGCACAAGAGGTCCGGGAGTTCATGCCCGACCCGACCGTCTGATCGAAGGAGATCACCTCATGCAGTACCTGGTTTCCGTGCTCGACGACAGGACCAACTCCGGCACGCCGGAGGAGATGCTCGCCATCGATGCGTACAACGACCGGCTCAAGGCCAACGGCCACTGGGTCTACGCGAACGGCCTCGGGTCGCCCGAGATTGCCACCGTGATCGACGCGCGCGGCGAGGAGCCGGTGCTCACCGACGGGCCCTTCGTCGAGACGAAGGAGTGGGTCGCCGGCTTCTGGGTCATCGATGCCCCCGACCTCGACGTGGCCCTCGAACTCGCAGCCGCCGGGTCGAAGGCCTGCAACCGAAGGGTCGAGGTGCGGCCGTTCCTCGAGGAGTGAGCTCGATCGACGTCCGGGAGGCGATCGCCCAGGTCCACCGAGCGGAGTGGGCGCGGGTGGTCGCCGCCCTGGCCAGGCGGTTTGGTGATCTCGACATCGCCGAGGAAGCGGCGGCCGAGGCCTTCGCGACCGCCGTCGAACGCTGGCCGGCCGACGGTCTGCCCCCGAACCCGGGCGCCTGGCTGACGACGACTGCCAACCGCAAGGCCATCGACCGGCTCCGGCGCGAGAGCAAACGCGACGACAAGCAGCGGGAGGCTCGGATGTTGTTCGATGACGCGCCGCCCGCGCCACCGGCGCCGCCGGCGTCTTTCGAAGCCATCGACGACGACCGGCTCCGGCTGATCTTCACCTGCTGTCACCCGGCGCTCGCGATCGAGAACCGCGTCGCGCTGACGCTTCGCATGGTCGGCGGCCTGACCGTGCCCGAGATCGCCCGGGCCTTCCTGGTCCAGGAGGGCACGATGGGGCGGCGAATCACCCGGGCGAAGGACAAGATCAAGGCGGCGCGGATCCCGTACCGGGTGCCGTCCGCGGAGGATCTCCCCGGGCGCCTCTCCGGCGTGCTCGCCGTCCTGTTCCTCGTCTTCAACGAGGGCTACCTGGCGACCGGCTCGGACACCGATCCCATCCGTCACGACCTGACCGCCGAGGCGATCCGGCTCACTCGCCTGATCCGGACCCTCCTGCCGGACGACGGCGAGGTGGCCGGGCTACTGGCGATGATGCTCCTCACCGAGGCCCGCCGTGGTGCCCGGGTCTCGGCGAGCGGCGAACTGGTCACCCTCGGCGAGCAGGATCGCGGGGCCTGGGACGCGGCGCTGATCGCCGAGGGGCATGGCCTCGTGCGCCGGCGCCTCGCCGCCGTTGCCGCTGGCGGGGTGGCTCCGGGTCGCTACCAGATCCTCGCGGCGATCAACGCCGTCCACACCTCGGCCCGCGATGTGCGCGACACCGACTGGTCGCAGGTCGTGGCCCTCTACGACCAGCTCGTCCGTCTGGACCCGTCGCCCATCGTCGCCCTCAACAGGGCGATCGCGGTCGCCGAGCTCGACGGCCCGCAGGTGGGCCTGGCGACGGTTGACCGTCTTGGGGATCGCCTGGTCGGCTATCACGCCTACCACGCCACCCGCGCCGACCTGCTCCGCCGGCTGGGCCACGTCCCGGACGCGCGCGCCGCGTACGACCGCGCCATCGAGCTCGCGGGCAACACCGCCGAGACGGCCTACCTCACCCGCCGCCGCGACGAGCTCCGGTAGGCGCGTCCGCGCCGGCGAGGTGTCTAGCCGCGGTTCGTGGCCATGAACGGCCGGACCTCGATCGGGGTGTCGATGGCGTCGGTCACCTTCTGCGCCCAGGCGAGGGCCGCGTCGAGATCGGGCGCCTCGAGGATGTAGAACCCGCCGATCTGCTCCTTGGTCTCGATGAACGGCCCGTCGGTGGTCTTGCCCATCCGCCGCCGCGGGCGAACGACCTTGGCCCGGGCAGGCTCGAGCAGCCGGCCACTGAACAGCAGGGCGTCGTCGGCCCGCATCTCGGCCTCGAGCGTCTCGACGAGCGCGAAGCCTTGCTTCATCTCCTCGGGTGTCATCGGCTCGCGGGGCTCGTCGGCGGTGTAGACGGCTAGCAGGAACTGGGACATCGATGGCTCCTCGTGCTCCGTGGCGATCAGGATGACCGCCCTGTCGTCACGACGAGCGGGGTTTCGCGGAATCGACTATTTCGGCGGAAGCCGTCCCCGGTGCCCGCCAGCCGCCCGATATGACCCGTTTTCGGCCGATGGAATCGCCTTCCGTTCTCGGCATGACTCTCGGCGTCATACGGCGGGAGGCGGGGCCATCCGAACCGTCCCCCTGGCGTCGAGGAATATGACGCCGAGAGTCATTTTGGCGGCAGGTCGTCCGGGGCGGAGGGCGGCCGCCCGTCACCTCGCCGGATATGACCAGATTCCGCCCGTTTACTGTCGCCTTCGTTTCCGATATGACTCTCGGCGTCATACGGCGGGCGGGCGGAATCGATGGTGCCCGCCCGGGCCGTCAGCGGTCGCCCCGGAGCACCGAAACGTCATGCTCGCCCCGGAGCCGGTGATCGGCCCGGAGCGCCAGCGGTCGCCCGAAGAACGCCGTCCAAGCATGACGCCGAGAGTCATACGGGCGAAAGGACGTCTTCGATGGCCGGATTCCGGTCATATCGAGGTGGCCGTCGACGAGCTGGCCCAGCGACGCCCGGTGGCGATCCCGGAGCTCCCGCCCGGGCCGGACGCCGCCGCCGACGCCCTACGGCGCGATGTTGTGGTTCAGCCGGAAGACATTGGTCGGGTCCCAGGCGCGCTTGAGGGCCCTGAGGCGCTCGAGCTTCGCGTCGCCGTAGGAGGCTCGCGTCACCTCGGGGCCGGCGTCGGAGAGCTCGTTGATGTAGTGGCCCGGCAGGAGGTCGGGCTCGATGATCGCCATCGCGCCATGCACCCAGTCCTCGTTGGCGGCATCGAGCGCCGGATCCGACCAGCCGGTGTCGGGGCTGACATCGAACGGCGCGGTCCGGCCGGTGAAGGCCATCGCCTCGTCGGGGACCCGCTCGATCGCACCGCCCATCGCCGACACCGAGATGCTGGCGTCACCCGGAACCCGCTCGACATGCCCGACGAACGCATCGAGCTGGGCGGGCGTCAGGTCCGCCACGTAGCCGCCGAGGATGGCTGTCCGCGAGCCCCAGGCGAGGGCGAGGTCGCTCGAGCGCTGGACATCGACGTATCGCTCGCTCGTCGCCATGACGGACGCGGGCCTCGGGCCCCGCAACAGATGCCCGATATCCCGCTCGACGTCCTCACCCGCCCCGCTGTGGTTGTACGAGATGACGACGATCGGCCGTCCGGCGACGGAATCGGGGTAGTCGGCGGCGGGCTCGGCGAGCGCGACGGTGAAGATGGCAGCGAGGGTGTCCGGCGCCGCGGCCGCGAGCTCGCGGAAGGTCGGCCACAGGGCCTGGATCTGGGTTGCCGAGTGGATGTGGACGCCTCGATGGAGCGTCCCCTCGAACGGATGAAGCTCTAACTCGAGGGCCGTCGCCACGCCGAAGTTGGCGCCGGCGCCACGGAGTCCCCAGAACAGCTCCGGCTCGTCATCGGCGGTTGCCCGGACCCGCCGGCCATCGGCGGTGACGAGCTCGACCGCCCGGAGGCTGTCGATCGTCAGGCCGAGCCGGCGCTGCAGTCGACCGACGCCGCCGCCCAGGGTCAGGCCGGCCACGCCGGTGTGCCCAACGACGCCGACCGGGCAGACCAGTCCATGGGCGTCGCCGGCCAGGTCGAGATGGCCGAGCAGCGCGCCGCCGCCGGTGCGGGCGAGGCGTCGATCCGGGTCGACGGTCACGTGGTTCATCCGCCCGAGATCGATCACGAGCCCGCCATCGGTGGTGGAGTGGCCGACGGCGCTGTGGCCGCCGCCGCGAACGGCAATCTCGAGGTCGAGCTCTCGCCCGAAGCGGACGGCGGTGGCGACCTCGTCGACGCTCGTCGGCCGGACGACGAGGGCCGGTCGACGGTCGAACGTGGCGTTCCAGACGCGCCTGGCGTCGTCGTAGCGCGAGTCCTCGGGCCCGATGATGTCGCCGCTGAACGAACGGCGGAGCTGGTCGAGCTGGGCGCGGGTCAGCACGGTAGGTGGGACGCTCATGGCGCCACTCTATTCCAGCGAGCCGACGACGGAGCCGGCCAGACTCGCCGATCTCTGCCACCATCCACCGATGACCCACGACCACGACCACGGCGGCCACCGCGGCCACGATGACCCCCACGGCCACGACGACACCCACGACCACGGTCATCACCACCACACCGTCAGCTATGACGAGGCGATCCGGGAGTTCCGCGCCGACAAGGACGAGTACTTCCGGAGCGGCGCGCGCAGCCCGATCCCCGTCGGCGAGCGCGCCGATTTCCAGGGTCTCCCCTACTTCGACGTCGATGAGTCGCTGCGCTTCGAGGACCTCGTGCTGGAGCCGTATGCCGGCGACGAGCCGACGAGCTTCACGATCCCGACGTCGGACGGCAAGCTCCGGCCGGCCGATCGCGGGGGCACGTTCCGGTTCGAGGTCGGGGGCGTCGACTGCCGCCTCACCGCCTACACCTTCGAGAACCAGCCCGACGACGGCTCGGTGTTCGTGCCGGTTCTCGACGCGACGTCCGGCAACGAGACGTACGGGGCCGGCCGCTACCTCGACCTCGAGCGCGAAGACGACGGGACCTACGTCCTCGACTTCAACCTGCTGTACCACCCGTCGTGCGTGTATGACCTGAAGTTCTCGTGCCCGCTGACCCCGGCCGAGAACCGCCTCCCGGTCCGGATCGAGGCCGGCGAGCGGCTCGCGAGCTGAGCGGCCCGGAGCTGAGCGACTCCCGGCCGGCGCCCGGCCGGCATCGCCTTTGAGCAGGAAGCGGACGAGGGGACGACGGGGCCGGCGAGCTTCATCGTCCTGGATCCCGACGGCAACCCGATCTTCGTCGACCAGCACGTCTGATCGGGATGGCGGTCACCGCCCGCGCTCCTCGCGAGTCGAGGGCGTGAACCGGATGGGCCAGGCCGGTGGCCCGATGGTCAGGCTGGTCCGGGAGCCGTCGCCGCGCGATCATGGGGACCAAGGTCGCGACCGGCCGATATCACCTGGAGACGCCCCGATGAACGGACCCTTCGCACGTATCGGCGACCCCTACGAAGGCGTCGGCGCTCGCCGTCGGGCCATCCGCCTCAAGATCGAAGGGCTCCTGGCCCTGGGCATGGCGATCGTCGCCTGCGGCCTGACCGCGGCCGTCTGGATCCAGTTCCTCTCACCGCTCGGGGTCGTGCTCGGCCTGGGCTGACCCCCGGATCCGGATCGGCGCGGGGCCATGAGGCGCCCCGGACGTGCCGCGCTCCCCGACTGGCGCCGGGGCGGCCTATGATCGTAGGGTGTCGAGCCGGCCCAGCAGTCGCGTCCTGCCGGCCGACGTCCCGTTGGGATGGGCGGCGATCCTCGTCCTGCCTGTCGCCGGCCTCGGGCTCCTCCTCGCCCGGCCCGAGCTCGACCTCCAATGGGAGCACCACCCGAGCCACTTCTGGCTCGTTCTCGTCGCGGCCGCTGTCAACGTCGCGCTCGCGTACCTGACGAACCTCGTCGCCAGCCGCCACCGCGATGCCCGCCTCGTCCTCGTCTCCCTCGCGTTCCTCGCCAGCGCCGGATTCCTCGCGCTCCATGCGCTCGCGACCCCGGGCGTGCTCCTCCAGGGCTCGAATACCGGGTTCGCCATCGCCACGCCGGTTGGGCTGTTCGTCGCCTCGGTTCTCGCTGCTGTCTCCGTGACGCCCCTGGCCGGGCCGCGCGCCGCGATCATCCTCCGCCGGCGCTCACTCCTCCTCTGGGTGGTCGTGGCGCTGATGGCAGCCTGGGCGCTCGTTTCCCTGGCGGGAATGCCGCCGTTGAGCGGCCCGCTGCCGGCCCAGGAGGCGGCCGGCCCGCTCGTCGCCCTGGCGATCGCCGGCCTGCCACTCTTTGCGTTCTCCGCCTGGCGCTGCTATCAGCTCTTTCGGCGCCGGGGCGGGTTCCTGCCGCTGGCGACGGCCGTGGCCCTCGTCCTGCTCGGCGAGGCGATGCTCGCGATCGCGCTGAGCCGCAACTGGCGGATCAGCTGGTGGGAGTGGCACCTGCTGATGCTCGCCGGGTTCCTGGTGATCGCCCTTGGGACGCGGGCGGAGTACCGTCGCGGGGGCTCCCTCAGCTCGGCCTTCGGTGGGCTGTACCTCGAGGCGACGCTTGCCCGGATCGACCGCTGGCACGCGCGGGCGATCGCAGCGGTCGCCGGGGCCTCCGAGCGTGGCGAGTCCGCCGAGCGGGTCCTGGCCGACCTCCGCGACGACGGCGCGACGGAGGACGAGATCGACCTGCTGGGGCACGCGGCGGGCGAGCTGCAGCGCGTCGATGCGCTGTTTCGGCCCTACCTGCCCGCCCACCTCGCCGACCGACTCCGCACCGAACCATCGGTCGCCCGGCTGGGCGGCGACGAGCGCGAGGTCAGCGTGCTGTTCGCCGACCTGGCCGGCTTCACGGCGTTCAGCGAGCAGCGAACGCCGTCGGACGTGATCGCGATGCTCAACGCGTACTGGGAAGTCGTCGTTCCCGTGATCGAGGCATCGGGCGGCGTCGTCGAGCACTTCGCGGGAGACGGCGTCATGGTCACGTTCAACTCCGCCGAGGACCAGCCCGACCACGCCGTGCGCGCGGCGAGGACGGCGCTTGCCATCGGCGCGGCGGGCGCGGCGCTCGCCGCCTCGAACCCGGGCTGGCCGACCTTTCGGGCGGGGGTGAACTCCGGCCCCGCGGTCGTCGGCAACGTCGGGGCGACTGGCCGCCGCAGCTTCGCGGTGATCGGCGATACGACCAACGTCGCGGCGAGGCTCACGGCGGCAGCCGAGCCGGGACGGGTCGTCGTCTCGGGCGCGACGTGGGAGGCCCTCGGAGGGTCACGCGCCGGCGAGGCCCTCGGGTCAATCCCGGTGAAGGGCAAGCGTCGCGCCGTCGAGGCCTGGGTCCTCAACGAAGCCTGAAAACACGGGCGGTCGCGTCGCGGATGTCACCTGATCTCGTCTCCGACCTCGAACGGCTCGAGTCGCATCAACCCAGGCGCCAGAACGGGCCGGTCAGCCCGACGGATTCGAGGATCGCCTGGTTCTGCTCTCGACTGTGCGGTCGCCAATCTGGCAAGAGCCGGTCGCCCCACCACGCGGCGGACAGCTCGGCGAGGGTGGTGATCGGGATCGTGACGCCGGGCTCGCGCCCGGCGAGCCATCGGTGAACGTGGGCTTCCGACCGGAAGAGAAGCATCGTGCCTCAGGTGAAACCGATGTCCGTCCACCACCTGGCGGCCGGGACCAGAACGTGAAAGACCGGCGACTCGTCGTCCGGCCGGTCATCGCGGACATCGATCGGGATCGGCTCGCCGCAGTCCGGGCAGTGCGTCTCGAAGTGGCTGTCGACGTCAAAGGCCGCGCCGATACCGAACGCATCCCAGGCGCAGTTCGCGTACCACGACCGGCCTCCAGCCTCGACGACGAAGTCGGTCGGGTGGGCGGCGAACGGGTGGACCATCGAGATCTCGCCGATCTCATCGAGGACCAGGGCGTGAGCGTCGTGGAGACGGCGCCAGCCTCCCCGGACGTCCGCTTCGCCCATCCCGGCCGCTGCGGCGACCTCGCCAGCGGTCGGCGCCCTGCCGAGCTCGACGAAGCGTCGAAAGGTGACGTTGCGGAGTTCGATGTCCATCTGGTCCACGTCGAAGCAAGCCTACCGCCCGGGGACGCTGTCGGTGCGTCCGATGATCCAGGTCGAGGCGTTGCGGGTCGCGCCCGCCGAGGATCGATGTACTGTGCCGGCGTGATCGACCAGATCTCCGAGGCCGCGGTCGAGCTCCTGGAATCGGACGCCGTCGCCACGATCGTGACCCTCGATCCCGACGGGACGCCCCACGTCAGCTCGGCCTGGGTCGGCCTCCATGACGGGGAGATCGTGTTCGCCACGCTGCCCGACCAGCGAAAGCTCCGGAACCTCCGGCGTGAACCTCGCATCGCCCTGAGCATCCAGTCCGGCCGGGTCAACGACTGGGGACTCCAGGAGTACCTCGTGATCAACGGCGTCGCCCGGATCACCGAGGGCGGCGCGCCGCAGCTCCTCCAGGACCTGGCCCACGTCTACCTGGGTCCCGACGTCGTCTTTCCGGGCATCCCGAACCCGCCGCCCGGATTCGTGACGCACGTCCGGGTCGAGCGGGTTTCGGGCATCGGGCCCTGGCGCAAGGATCGCTGACGGTCCGCATGGGCCGGCTTCCGGGAGCGCGGATCAGCGAACCGTGAAGGTCCCGTCGGCGATGACCGTTGCGTCGTGGGTGACGATGATCCGGTAGGTCCCCGGATCGGCGCCGATGATCGGGCTCTCTTCGTAATAGCACTCCATGCCGGGCGCCTGGGCGACGAGGCTCGCCCGTCCCAGGCTGATGCCGTCGCCGAAGAACTCGATCTGAGCCTGGTCGCCGGCGGGGACCCGCTTCGAGAACAGCGCCGCGATCCAGATCTCCTCGCTCGAGCTGAATTGCGTCTTCACGCCGCTGGGGCGACACGGATCGAAGAGGTTCCGGGACGAGCCGGCAAGGACCTGGCCTCGATCGGGGACGTAGATCAGGCCGCCCGAGCTCGTCAGGAAGCCGACGCCCGCGACGAGGACGAGGAGACCCACGCCGAGCGTCGCCGTCACGGCGGTCCAGCGGCCGTGACCTCGTTCGACTCCCGCAGCGGCGGGCGCGGGACGGCCGGCGAGGTCGCGGTAGACGATCGCGATCGTGATCGCAAGCACGGGGGCCGTGAGGAGCGTGGCGACGCCGAGGGCCACCGCGGCAACCGCCCGCTCGGCGGCGTAGGTCGTCGTCAGGCTTGCCCCGATGCTCGCCGGGACGACGAGCAGGCCCAGGACGAGGTAGAGGCCAGTGAGACGCAGCAGGTGCCGTCGGGTGAGCGACCAGCTCTGGCGCAGGCCCGCCAGCGGACCGAGCCCGCCGAGGACGATCGCCGGCGTGCTCAGGGTCCACCGCAGTGCGACGTACCAGATGACGAGGAGGAAGCCCAACGCGAGCAGGACGGCCACGATGAGGACGCCGCCGGAGCCCGCACCCGGCTCGGCCGCGATGACCGCGATGGCCACGATCGCGGCAAGGGCTGCGATCCCGCCCAAGGCGGCAATGATGACAAGGGTGGCGAGGAACAGCGGCACGACCCGATCGGCCGCTCGATCCAGTGCGCCGGCCAGGCTTGGCCGCTCGCCTCGCCACAGATCGTCGGCGGTGAAGATCATGGCCGCGCTCGTCACCAACCCGACAAGCGCAGTCATGAGCGAGGCGATGAGAGCCGCTCCCACGTTTTCCCCGGCGAGGACCGTCACGGACGTGAAGATCGCGGCCGGGATGCTGAGGGCCACGAAGACCGGAAACGCGGAGCCATAGGTGTCGAGTGTCCTGCCGACGGTGGCCCCGATGCCTCGCCAGCCGATCTCGCCCGCGACGCCCTCGACCGGCGCCTCGGGCGTCCAGCTGGCGGGGGTCACCCAGTAGGAGGTCGGCGGCACGGGCGAGGTCGACTCCGGCGCGGCCGGGGTCGAGTCCGGCGCGGGCGGCTCCGGCGGGACGGGTTCCTCCGGCGCGGGCGCCTCCGCCGGGACGGGTTCCTCCGGGCGGGGCTCGCCGTCGATGGGCTCACGAGGCTGCATCCCGCCATGATGGGGCCCCGAGCCGCTCGCGTAGTGGTTTCCCGACGCCTCCGTGCGCCGAGGCGTCCTAGCTGAGAACCAGCAGATCGGCGCTGGGCCGAGCGTGTACATCGTATCCGGGAGTCACGTCTGGGCCAGGATCTCGACGACGTCGCCGTCCCGGACGAGGTGATCGCGGCCCACCCGCTGGCCGTCGAAGCGGGCCGAGGGACCCCAGACCCGGGCCCCGCTGAGCGCTGTCGCGAGATCATGATGGACCTGGTCGGCGACATCGGTGACCGTCGCGCCGGGTTCGAGAGCAAGTGGCTCCGGGTCGGTCGTGCCGTTGGTGCGGAGGCGGACCCGGATCAGCCCGGTGAGGCGCCAGGCGGCGTCGCGGAAGGCGTCGAGGCTCGCCTCGTCGATGACCGACACGGGCACCACCTCGAGGTCCGGGAAGGCGGCACGCAGTCGCTCGATGTCCGACGCCGACGCCTCGTCGGCGCGGGTCGCGGCGAGGAACGATGGCTTCTCGATGCCCGCCAACGCAACCTCGGCCCGGACGGCCCGCAGCTCGGCCGGGTCGGCGTCGGGCCGGGCGCAGTAGATGATCGCGTCGGCCGATCGGAGCACGCCGAGCAGCGCCCGTCCCCCACCCCGGTCCTCGGTCGCGCCTTGGATCAGCCCTGGGATCTCGACGAGCTGGACGAGCACGCCGCCGATCCTCGTCAGGGCCGGGATGGGCCGTAGGGTCGTGAACGGATAGTCGCCGGTCTTGATCTGGATTTCCGAGAGGGCCTGGAGGAGCGACGACTTGCCGACGTTCGGCGGCCCCACGAGCGCGATCTGGGCCGCACCCTCTCGTCGGACGGCGATCGAGTCGCGATGGACGGCGCTCGAACGTACTCGCGATTCCTCGATCTCCGAGAGGAGCCACTTCCGGAGGTCGGCATACGGACCGTTCTTGTAGTCGGGCAGCTCGTCGAGGAGTGCCCGCACTTCGCGGATCCGGTCCCGTCCCTCTTTTCCTGTCAGTCGACGCTTCGCCACCTGGGCGAAGGTCCGATGCGGCATCGGCATCGCGATCTCCCGTTTGACCTATGGGACGGCACGGCGCGCGCAGCGAATCGCGGCGTCGGCGGCCTGCGTCCGTCCCGCCCCTTCCCTCGACGCTGGTTGGTGGAAGGGGCCGATCAGCCGTTCTGATGGGAGATCGTTGCAGCCCAGGCGTCGATGGGACGCCGGACCTGTGGCTCGTTCATCGCGGGCACAGGGTACACGGCTTCTGCAGCGCCCGGACGGCTCGCGCGAGGCCTCGATACCATCGGTCGATGTCGGATCGACCCGTCGTCATGAGCAGGCGCGAGCTCAACCGGGCAACCCTCGCCCGTCAGCTGCTGCTGGAGCGGGAACCGCTGACCCTCGTTGAAGCCGTTCACCGCATCGGGGCGGTCCAGGCCCAGGAGCCGGCCTCACCGTACCTGGCCCTCTGGAACCGGGTGGTGGGCTTCGAGGCCGCTGCGCTCGACCGGGCGTTC
>DASWGY010000179.1:0-12670 GCA_036393495.1 Candidatus Limnocylindrales bacterium | reverse complement strand
GCCCCGACCATCTCGGCGGTCGCCGAGCTGTGCGGGACCCAGGTGGCGGCGTATTTGGCGATCCGTCGCAGGACCGGCTCGACCGACGGCACGGCCTGGCCGTAGATCCGCTCCGACGGCTGGGTGCCGCCGCCGATCCAGATCGGAGGGTGCGGCCGCTGAGCGGGCTTCGGCTCCAGGCTGACGTCACGGAACCGGTAGAACCGGCCCTCGTAGGAGACCCCGTCGCCGGCCCACAGGGCGGTGATCGCCTCGAGCATCTCGGTCATCCGGCGGCCCCGCTCCCGGAACGGGATCCGGAGGGCCTCGAACTCGTCCTCGTTCCAGCCGACCCCGACGCCGAGGATCGATCGGCCCCCGGAAAGGACGTCGAGGGTCGCCCATTCCTTGGCAAACGCGACGGGATCGCGGAACGGCAGGACGAGGACCATCGTCCCGAGCCGGATCGTCCGGGTCACGCCGGCCAGGGCGCTGAGGAGCGCGACCGGCTCGAGCCACGCGACCCGGTAGGCCGGCCGGGCCACGAGCAGGTGGTCGATGAGGAGCGCCGTCTCGAAGCCGAGGTCCTCGGCGTGCCGGAGGTAGGCGCCCATCTCGTCGAGCGTGGCGGTTCGGTCGCCGAGGGCGAACGACGGGAGCCGAAGACCGATCTTCATCGCGGGACGCACTCCTCGGGGCTCGTCAGTGGCCGCCCAGGACTGGGGCCGCAGCCCCGCCGGCCTCGGCCGCGACGAGCTCGGCCGCCCGGCCGGCCGGCGGCGTGTTCCGGCTGCGGCCGACCCGGATCTCGCCGTCGATGAGGATCATCGAGATGCCGGGCAGGTCACCGATCGCGAGGGCGTCGAGGGCGGTGCCCGCCGCCGATCCGACCGGCGCGTCGACGAGGCAGATGTCCGCGGCCCGGCCCGGGGCGATGACGCCGACGTCGAGCCCGTGGACCCGGGCCGTGTTGCCGGTCGCCATGGCGATGGCGACCTCTGGCGCGATCCCGCCGAGCGAGGCGAGGTGCGCGATGACCCGAAGGATCCCGAGCGGCACCACGCCGGTGCCGGACGGCGCGTCGTTGCCGATGATGACCCGCTCGAGGGCGCCCAGGCCCGCTGCGGCCCGGACGGCGTGGAGTGCGGCGCGGCCGTTGCCGCAGTGGACGACCTCGATCGCCATGTCGCTGGCTACGAGCCGCTCGATGTCGCCGTCGGGCATGGCCGTCGTGCCGCCGTTGATGTGGCCCACGATGTGGGGCCGGGCCTCGAGGACCGCGTCGGCACCGATCGCACTGGATCCGGCGATCGAGGGACCGCCGGTATGGAAGGTGACGGTCATGCCGTGGGCCTTCGCCCAGACGACCATCGGGGCCGCCTGGGGACCGATCTTCACGCTGCCCAGGCCGATCTCGCCGACGAGCGTCACCCCGGCCGCCGCCATCTCCCGGAAATCGTGCTCCTCCATTCCGAGCTCCAGGATCGGGGCGCCGGCGTGGACCTTGACCCCGGCCGGGCGGAGGTTCTGGTAGCTCTTCGCGGCAACGATGGCGAGCGCCTTCAGGCCGACGATGTCCTTGGGCCGACCGGGCAGGTGGACCTCGCCGGCCGAGATCACCGTTGTGACCCCGCCGTGGAGGCCCGATTCGATGAAGTCGATCGTCCGCTGCCGTGGCGTGAAGTCGCCGAAGACGGGATGGGCGTGCGAGTCGATGAGGCCGGGGATGGCGGTGCTGCCGTGGGCATCGATGACCCGGTCGACGTCGCCGTCGGCCGCCAGCCCGCGTCCGACCGCGGCGATTCGGCCGTGCTCGACGAGGATCTGGTCGGCGTCGGCCAGCGGCGCGGCCACGTCGCCCGACACGAGCGTCCCGATGTTGGCGATCAGGGTGCGCATGGCCGTGGTGTCTCGATCGGCCTAGTGGAGGCCGTCCTCGCCGACCGCATCCTCGGCCCGGAGGCCGCCGACCCGGGCGTGGGGCCGGCCGCCGTCGGTGACCGCGAGGGCAAGGAGCAGCTCGTCGCTTGCCGGGGCGTCGGGGACGCTGATCGTGACGGCGTCGAAGTGGCTGCGGACCAGCATCGCCTTGACGTGGTGGACCGGGATGTCGAGGCTCGCCCCCATCGCGCCGCGCTTCTTCACCGACGGCAGGATCGAGACGCCGCCGGCACGCTTCCGGGTTGGCGCCCCGAACTTCGGGTGGAGGACCGCGGCGATGTGCTCGAGCTCCCCCTGCTCCCCGACGATCCCGCCCTTGCCGTAGGCCTCGATCGGGGTCCCGAGGGCCTCCTGGCAGCGGCGTGTCAGCTCGTCGCCCAGGACCTCGCCGAGATCGACGAGCTCGGTCAGGTCGTCGGGGTTCGCGCCGGCGTAGGGGTTCTTCACGACGACCGCGACCGCGACCCGCCGAAGCGGCCGATCGAGCGGCTTGCCGCCCTCCTGGTGGACCTCCTCGACGAAGGTCGCCCACTTGCGGATCGTCACGGCCATCGCGATCACCTCGCTCGTTTCCCCGATCGGGCGAGTCTACCGTGCGGCAGCGGCCACGCGGCTGCGGCCACGCGGCTGCGGCCGTGCGGCGACGCGGGTACGATCAGTCGAACGCCCCGGCCCAGGGGACGACACCAAGCGAGGGACGATGACGAAGCACTCCAAGTTCGAGCGCCAGCGTCGCGCCGACGAGACGATCCGCGTCCAGGAGATCGAGCGCGCCTGGCAGGGCAGCATCCCGGCCTCGATCGCGGCCGAGTTCGCCGCCGCCGTCAAGGCGGCCAGGGAGCGGGGCCCCTACGTCCGCCAGCCGGACATGGCCCCGGGCACGGCGCCGCGACCGCCTCGCCCCGGGCGCGAGCCGAAGCCGAAGAAGGACGACGCGACCTCGCGTCGGCGGTCATAGGTGGCCCGCCGCCGGAAGGTCAGCTACCCGCCCGCCAAGACCGCGACGAAGGGCCCACCCCCGGTCCTCGGCGCCACCGATCCGCGAAATCCCGCCGGCCGGACGGTTTCGATCAACCTCGCCGCGGCGGCCGGCCGGGCCTCCATCCAGCTCGGTGAGCGAGTCAGGATCCTGAGCGGCCTGTACGCCGGCGAGGCGGCCGTCGTTGAATCGGTGGCGAGCGGGGTCATCTCCTCGGCCATGGTCCGGACGGACGCGGGCCGCACCCGCCGGGCGCGGACGATCGATCTCGAGCCGATTCGCCCGGGTTCTGCGGCCGCATCGAGCGGCGAGGAGCCCGATCCCGTCGAGTCCTGAGCCCGCCTCGAACCGGGGGACGGCTGACCCGGGGCCGCCTGCCGACGGGCGTGGGGTGATTCTCCGGATACCTTGATATCAGGTCCCTTCTGGGGCAAGATATCTGCCTATGAGCGGGAAACCACCCGGTCGCGGGACGGATGCCGAGCGGACCGTCCGCGCCGGCGAGGCCGCCGAGATGCTCGGGGTGACGGTCGAGACGCTGCGGCGCTGGGAGGTCGAGGGCCGCCTGATGGTCGTGCGATCGAGCGGCGGCCAGCGCCAGGTGCCGATCGCCGAGGTCGTCCGTCTCCTCGCTGAGCGCCGGCGCCGCAGCCCCGATGCCAGGGCCACGACCCAATCGGCGCGGAACCACTTCGCCGGTGTCGTCACCCGGATCGATGCCGATCGCGTTGCCGCCGTCGTCGAGGTCCTCGCCGGGCCCCATCGAATCGTGAGCCTGATGACGGCCGAGGCCGTCCACGAGATGCGCCTCGAGGTCGGTGACGCGGTGGTCTGCGTGGTCAAGGCGACGAACGTCATCGTCGAGGCGCCGCGATGACCCGCTGGCGACGTTGATCCGTCGCTCCGGCCGGTGGGCCGTCGTCGTCGTCGCGATGATCGTCGTGGCCGGCACCGGTGCGGGATGCGCCGGGACCTCCACCTCGGCGCCGGTTTCGATCACGGTCTTCGGTGCGGCGTCGCTGCGCGACGCGCTCGAGGCGGCTGCAGCGGCCTACGAGTCCGAAACCGGGATCGCCGTGATCGTGTCGACCGATTCCTCGACCACGCTGCGGACCCAGATCGAGCTGGGCGCCGAGGTCGATGTCTTCCTCTCGGCGGATACGCAGAATCCGGAGGCGCTGGCGGCGGCCGGCCTCGTCGATGGCGCCGTCAGGCCGTTCGCCGGCAACGGCCTCGCCGTCGCGCTGCCGGCCGACAACCCCGCCGGGCTCAGCTCGCCGTTCGACCTCGCGAGACCCGGGGTGAGGATCATCGCCGCGGCCGCGGCGGTGCCGATCACGGGCTATGCTTCGACCCTCGTCGATAACCTCGCCGGGCTGCCCGACGCACCGGCCGGCTTCGCCGCCGCCTACGCGGCGAACGTCGTGAGCCGCGAGGACAACGTCGCGGCGGTCCTCGCCAAGCTCGAGCTCGGCGAGGGCGATGTCGGGATCGTCTACGCCTCGGACGCTCGGGGCTCGCGGTCGGTCACCACGATCGAGACCCCGATCCGGGCCCGGGTCGCCGCCGTCTACCAGGGCGCCGTCCAGGCAACAGCCACGCGACCGCTCGAGGGACACGCCTTCCTCGACTGGATCGCCGGACCCGAGGGCCAGGCAATCCTCGCCGACCACGGGTTCGTGCCGCCACCATGACCGTCCGCGTCGCGGTCGTCGCCGCCGCGGTCCTGCTCGCGGGGTTCCTGGCACTGCCGGTCGTGAACCTCGTCGGCCGTGCCCTCGGCGGCGATCTCGCCGCGACGATCGGCTCGCCGGAGGTCCTGACCGCGCTGAGCCTCAGCCTGGTGACCACGGCGGCGAGCCTCGTCCTGATCGTCGTCCTCGGGACCCCGCTGGCGTTCCTCCTCGCCCGTCGCCGGCTGCCCGCCTCGAGCCTCGTCGAGACGATCGTCGACCTGCCGCTCGTCCTGCCGCCGGCCGTGGCCGGGCTGGCCCTCCTCCTCGTCTTCGGCCGGCGGGGGCTGCTCGGCTCGTCGCTCGAGGCCGCGGGCCTGGCGATCCCGTTCACGGCCGTGGCCGTGATCCTGGCCCAGGTCTTCGTCGCGGCGCCGTTCTACGTCCGGGCCGCCAGGGCGGGCATCTCCAGCGTGCCCCGCGATCTCGAGGATGCCGCGCGAGTTGACGGTGCCTCCGAGGCTCGCGTCTTCCGGCACGTGATGGCGCCGCTGGCCGCGCCGGCCCTCGCCGCGGGGCTGGTCATGAGCTGGGCCCGGTCGCTCGGCGAGTTCGGGGCGACGATCCTCTTCGCCGGCAACGTCACGGGCCGGACCCAGACCCTGCCGCTCGTCGTCTATGCCGAGTTCGGGGCCGGTGATCTCGACGCCGCGATCGCCGCCGCGACGGTCCTCGTCCTGGCCGCCGTCGGGGTCCTCGTCGCGGTCAGGCTCGGGCGCCGCGGGCGGGAGCTCGACGTCGCGGCCGCTGGCTGAGGTCGGCCTCGGCGCCGGCCGAGGTCGGTCGAGTTCGCTTGGTCGCGCCGCCGGGCTGCCGAGGGGCGCCGCCCGGGCGATAAGCGATCCACTCGGCGGCCGCGGCCGGGTGGCCGAAGAGGAAGCCCTGGCCGAGGTTCACGCCGAGCGCCTGGAGGGTCCGGCGCTCGGCTTCGGTCTCGATGCCCTCGGCGATGACGTCGCGATCGGTGGCCTGGGCGAAGTGGCGCAGCCCGACGACGAGGGCCTGACGGGTGAGGTCGGCATTGACGCCCCGGACCAGGCCGATGTCGATCTTCACGAAGTCGGGTCGCAGCTCGACGAGGTGGCTGAAGTTGGCGACGCCGGCCCCGGCGTCGTCGACCGCAATGCGGAGATCGGGCCCGAGCTTGACAATGGCCGAGCGGAGCGCGGCGTAGTCGTCGACCCGTTCGTGCTCGGTGAGCTCGAGGACCGTCGGCCGTGAGCGGAGCTCGAGAACGGCCCGCAGCCGCCCGTTCGAGAGGACCAACCGGGGCGAGAGGTTGAGGCTCAGCCAGGGGCCCGGCGGCAGCTCCTCCGCGGCCTCGATCGATGCCCGCAGGCAGGCCAGCTCGAGGTCGAGCCCGAGGTCGACCTGGCGGGCCTCGTCGAAGACGATGTCGGGCCGGGGTTGGTCGGTGAACCGGGTCAGAGCCTCGAAGCCCACGGTCGCCCCGCTGTCGAGGCTGACGATCGGCTGGAAGACCGGGCTGAAGCGACACTCGTCGATCAGACCGAGGATTCGGGTTCGCGAGAGGGCGGCCAGGTGGCGCGCCCGCAGGGCCGGCTCGAGCAGCGTTCTCGACGCGGCCGCGAACTCCTGGAGGGCCGGCAGGTGGCGCTCGAGGCGCTCGGCACCGTCGGGTCCCGTCGCCCCGACCCTGAGCAGCGCGATCGGGTCGCCGTTGCCGATCGGGGCGGCCGCCGTCGCGGTGATACCGGCCCGGACTGAATCGTCGTAGAAGGTCCCTTCACCCGGCTGGCGCGTCCAGGGCATGGCCCAGGCCTCGCCGGACGCCTCCGCCCGCAGGCCGGCGGCGCGCTCCCGGGGAACGATGTGGCCGAGGTGGTCGGCAGGGAACGGCGCCGGGGTCGCGGCGAGGATCATCGCTCCGCCATCCGGGTCGAAACTGACGATCCAGGCGGCGGCGATATCCGGGAGGCCGGCCACGGCGGCGACGATCGCGGCCCCGGTGGCCTCCGGCGTGCCGGCCGGCTCGAACCCCGCGACGAGCCGGGCCACCTGGAGCCGCTCCTCCCGGGCGGTGGCCAGGATCGCGTCGACCTGCCGCTCGCGGGTCACGTCGCGTTTGACGGCCACGTAGGTGGTCGTCGTCCCGGTGCCGTCGCGGATCGGCGTGATGGACGCCTCCTCGACGTACGTCCGGCCGTCCTTCGCTCGATTCACGAGCTCGCCCGTCCATGTCTCGCCGGCAATCAGGGTGGCCCACATCCCCTCGTAGAAGCGGGGGTCCTGGAGACCGCTCTGAAGGATGCGCGGGGATTGGCCCATGACCTCGGCGCGGCTGAAGCCGCTGACGCGCTCGAAGGCCGGGTTGACGTACAGGATCCGGCCCTCGACGTCGGCGATGACGACCGATTCGGCCGTCTGCTCAACGGCTGCCGAGAGCCGTTGCTCGAGGGCCCGGGCCTCGCGGCTGGCGGTCACGTCGTCGCCGAGGGCCACGCAACCGGACGCCTGGCCCGAGGCGTCTACGATCGGCGCCGGCGACCAGGTGATACGCCGCGTGCCGCCGTCGGCGGTGAGGAGGCCGACCTCGAGGCGAGCCGGGCTGGCCTCGAGGCCAAACACGATCGACCAGCGGTCGCGGGCGTCCACGCGCTCGGCTTCAGGGACGCAGGTCTCGAACCAGTCCCGGCCCAGGAGCTCGTCCTGGGTCCGACCTGTCAGCCGGGAGAGCCACGGGTTGGCGAAGGTAATCGTGCCGTCGCGATCCAGCGCCACCGCCAGGATGTCGACACGATCGAGCATCGTTCGCAGCCGCTCCTCGGAGCGGCGGAGGCGCTCGTGGGCGTCGATGCGCTCGGAGATGTCGCGGGCCGTGCCCTCCACGGCCACCGTCCGGCCACCCTCCTCGATGGAGGTCCAGCGCTGCTCGGTCCAGATCGGAGAGCCGTCGCGGCGCCGCCAGCGGAGGACCCGGTCCCCCTCCGCCTTGACCTTGCCCTCGAACAGGTCCCGGACGCGATCGAGGTCCTCGGGAAAGACGAGCTGGTAGATGAGCCCGGGGTTCGCGTAGAGCTCATCCGGGGTCCAACCGGTGAGCCTCGTGACTGCCGGGCTCACGTACTCGAACCCGATCTCGGGCACGAGCCGGAACCGGAAGATGACGTCAGGGCTGCGCTCGGCGAGGAGCCGGAAGGTTTCGCTGGTGGCGCTCATCGGCGGCTGGCCGGACGCGATCGGTGGCGGGCCGGACACGAGCTGGGGCGATCCATGCCGGGACCTGCGGGTGCGGGTTCGGAGGGGCCGGGACGCGGGGGACGCTGCAGGCGGCTTCATCGGGGCGCTTGGTCGCTCGGTACGCGGGCCGGGCCTGGACGGTTCTCGCCGGGATTGCCCGCGAACCGAGTCTCACGGCCCGGGCCGGCGACGCGGCAGATGCCGGCCGGCCCCTCCTCGCGGGTCCGAACGGCCCCCCCGAACGTGGCCCTGGCGAGATCGCGGTGCGCGGCTGCACCGCTCGCGCGGCGGATCAATCGCGTGGGCGGCGCCTCGGGTCCGGTGTGACGGAGGCCGCGTACTCGGGATGGCGCGCCAGCCACGACCGCACGAAGGGGCATTTCGCAGTCACCCGGGTCCCTGCGCGAACCGCCACGTCGAGGGCGTGACGAGCCAGGGCCGCCCCGATCCCCCGACCGGCAAACGCCGTCGCGACCTCGGTGTGGACGAGGATTCGGCGCGTGCCCGCGAGACGGTACTCGAGCACCCCGGCCAGCTCGCCACCGACCCGCGCCTCGTAGCGGCGCGCATCGAATTCGTCGTTGATCACGACGTCATCGACCGGAAGGTTGGGCCCTGCCACGGCGCCACCTTGCCACGATCGCGGATCACCCGCCGGCCGCATCCCGCGGCTCCGGACGCCACATCCGGCCCTCGCCGGACATCCATCGCGATCCCACGCCGCCTTCACACCTTCTCCACGCCCGGCTCCCACAGTGGATCGCAGATCGATCGCCAACAACGGCGATCGGCGGTCAGCCACTCGAAGGGAGTGCACGTTCAATGGGCTTCTTCAGGGTCCTCGGGATCATCGTCCTCGCCGTCCTGGCGATCGGGCTCGCCGGGGCGATCTTCCAGACCGGCTACCTCGCCGGAATCGCCGCTGATGGCGGGGTCGCCCCGGTCGTCGTCGGACCCGGCTACGGCTGGGGCTGGGGCTGGGGCCCCGGCGGTGGCATCGTCGGCATCCTCGGCTTCCTGTTCTTCCTGGTCATCTTCATCGCGGTCCTGCGCGCGGTCGCGTTCGGCGGCCGCGGCGGATGGGGCCGCGGATGGGGCCGCGGCGGTTGGGGCGACGGGCCCCACGATCACCACGGCTCGGCGCATCTCGGGCCCTGGGAGGACCGGGCGCGCGCGGCGCACGAGGAGTGGCACCGCCGGGAATCGGCCGGTGAGGCGCGACCGTCCGGCGGCGCGAACCCAGGTGATCCCGCGTCGGGCGGCGGACCCGCCTGATCCTGGCCCCTTGATCCCCTCCCGTCCGATGCGGCTCGAGGCGGCCGGCCCGTCTCGAGCCGTCGCACGTCCATCGGGCGGCCTACCATGCGATCTCGGATGAAGACCATCCTCGTCGTCGACGACGAACCGAAGATCGTCCAGCTCGCCCGCGACTACCTCGAGCATGCGGGCTTCGCCGTCGTCGCGGCGACCGACGGTCGGGCGGCGCTCGAGGCGATCGGGGCGGCGGCCCCTGACCTGGTCGTCCTCGACCTCGGGCTGCCCGAGATCGACGGCCTGGAGGTCACGCGGCGGCTCCGCCGCGAGGGTGACATCCCGATCGTGATGCTCACGGCCAGGGACGACGAGCTCGACAAGCTCCTCGGTCTCGAGCTGGGAGCCGATGACTACCTGACGAAGCCGTTCAGCCCGCGCGAGCTGGTCGCCCGGGTGCGGGCCGTGCTCCGCCGTTCGGAGGCGTCTGGCGTTTCGGGTCCCTCGAAGGCTGATTCGGGCCCAGGGGGTGGGCTGATCCGGGCCGGAGACGTCACGATCGATGTCGACCGGATGCGCGTGGATGTCGCCGGCAGAGCCGTGGACCTGACCCCGACCGAGTTCCAGCTCGTCGTGGCCCTCGCCCGCCGGCCGGGCCGGATCCTAACTCGATCGCAGCTGCTCGACGTTGTCCACGGCGTGGCCTTCGAGTCCTACGAGCGGGCGATCGACACCCACGTGAAGAACGTCCGCCGCAAGCTCGAGCCCGATCCGCGCCTGCCGCGCTACGTCCTCACCGTCCATGGCGTCGGCTATCGGTTTGCCGACGATCGCGATGCCTGACGGCGCGGGGCTCGGGGCCGGCAATGCCTGACGACCATGGCCGCTGGCGCCACGGGCCGCGTCACCGTCCACCGTGGTGGCCGGCGGGCGAGGCCTGGCCTCCGGTCGGCGCGGACGGCCGACCGGCCTGGGGTCCACCGGGCCCGTGGCGTCGCCGCGGTGGACCGTGGGCGGCCATGGGCTGCCTCTTCCTCGGCCTCGTCCTGCTGGGGGCGTGGATCCTGCTCGCGATCATCGTCAGCATCCTCGGCGCGGCCGGGATCATCGGCGGCCCCGGCGGCGGCATCGTCCAGGCCGCCGCCCTGACGGTCATCGTCGTCGGGGTCATCGCGATCGGCTCGATGGGTCGCGTCTTCGGGGCCAGCGCCCGGACCCTCGACACGCTCATCGACGTCGCCCGGCGGCTCGAGAACGGCGACTATGGCGCGCGGATCGGGAGCGCGGCGCGGGGGCCGCGGCCGGTTCGCCAGCTGGCCCGGGCGTTCGACACCCTGGCCGAGCGGCTGGAGGCCGACGAGACCGCCCGCCAGGCGCTGCTGGCCGATGTCTCGCATGAGCTGCGGACGCCGCTGGCGATCATCCGCGGCAACCTCGAAGCGATCGCCGACGGCGTCCACCCGGCCGACGAGGCCCACCTCGCCGCCCTGGTCGAGGAGACGGTGGTCATGGAGCGCCTCGTCGAGGACCTCAGGACGCTGTCGCTCGCGGAGGCCGGTCGGCTGACGCTGCATCCCGAGCCGACCGACGTCGACGTCCTGCTCGGTGAGGCGGTCGAGCCGTTCCGTGTCGCCGCCGCCGAGGCCGGAGTCGAGCTCTCGGTCTCCGTCCCGGTCGACCTCCCGTTGGCGGACGTGGATCCGGTCCGGATCCGGGAGGTCGTCTCGAACCTCGTCACGAACGCCGTCCGGCACACCCCCCGGGGTGGCTGGATCCGGGTCGAGGGTGCCGTGTCGCGCGACGGTTCGACCCTTCATCTCGCCGTCGAGAACACCGGTGCCGGCCTCGATCCCAGCGTCGCCGAGCGACCCTTCGAACGTTTCGTTCGGGGTCCGGGCTCGAAGGGCAGCGGCCTCGGGCTGGCCATCGCCCGCGACCTGGTCGAGGCTCATGGCGGCTCGATCTCCGTTGACAACCGGCCCGGCGAGGGCACCGTCTTCCGGATCGCCCTGCCGGTCGGGTCGAACCCGCCGCCGGCGCCGCCCCCGTAGGCCCGGCCGGCGGGCCGGGCAACGTGCCGGTCGGCGGCGCGGAACGCTGCCGACTGGCGGCACGGCGCGGGACGAATGGCCCTCGCCGGGGAGGAAGCCCCGGGCCGACTATGCTCGTATCGTGCGACCGCTGCCCTCCCCGTTCGACCGGCTCGCCGCGGGCCGCCCGGCCGAGATCGATGTCACCGGCAGCGAGCTGTTGAACCGACGGCTCCTCACCAAGGATCTCGCCTTCCCGCTCGACGAGCGGACGGAGTTCGGGCTTCACGGCCTCCTGCCCGACCGGGTCCTGTCGATCGAAGAGCAGGTCGCCCTCGAGCACGAGCACCTCCAGCGCAAGTCGGACGATCTCGAGCGCTACATCGGGCTGGCCGCGCTCCAGGACCGGAACGCGACCCTGTTCTACCGGCTCCTGGCCGAGTACATGGAGGAATACCTCCCGATCGCCTACACCCCGACTGTCGGGCGGGCCTGCCAGGAATTCAGCCACATCGTCCGGCGGACCCGTGGCATCTGGCTGACCCCGGCCGACCGCGACCGGATCCCCGAGGTCCTGCGGTGCTCCCCGTACGACGACGTTCGGCTGATCGTCGTCACCGACAACGAGCGCATCCTCGGTCTCGGCGATCAGGGCGCTGGCGGGATGGCGATCCCGATCGGCAAGCTCGCCCTCTACACCGCCGCCTGCGGCATCCATCCGGTCCTCACGCTGCCGATCTCGCTCGACGTCGGGACCGACAACCAGCGGCTCCTGGACGACCCGCTGTATCTCGGCTTCCGGGCACCCCGACTCCGGGGCGCTGCCTACGACGCGTTCGTCGAGGCGTTCGTCGACGGGGTCCGGGAGGTCTGGCCCGACTGCCTCATCCAGTTCGAGGACTTCAAGCAGCACAACGCCCTTCGACTCCTCGACCGCTACCGCGACCAGGGGGCCTGCTTCAACGACGACATCCAGGGGACCTCGGCGGTCGTCGTCGGCGGCGTGATGGCGGGCCTCCGCCTCCTCGAAGCCACGTGGGAGGAGCAGCGGATCGTCCTCGCCGGATCCGGCGCGGCGGGCATCGGGATCGCCCGGTTGCTGCGCCTGGCGATGCTCCGCTCGGGGATGAGCGACGACGCCGTCCGGCGGGCCCTCGTCATGACCGACTCGCAAGGGCTGGTCCACACGGAGCGACGCCGGGTCGATGCGGACAAGCTCGAGATGGCCTGGCCGGCGGACCTCGCCCGCGAGGCCGGGTTGACCCTGGATGCCCACGGCCGCGAGGAGGTTCCGACCCTCCTCGACGTCGTCCGGGCCACCTCGCCGACGGTCCTCATCGGGACGACCGGCCACGCCGGCAGCTTCTCGGAGCCGATCATCCGGGCGATGGCGGCCGGCACCGAGCGACCGATCGTGCTGCCCCTCTCGAACCCGACCGCGAACACCGAGGCGATCCCGGCCGATGTCCTGGCCTGGACCGAGGGTCGGGCGCTCGTCGCCACCGGTTCACCGTTCGCCCCGGTCGAGATCGGCGGTCAGCGTCGCGAGATCGGCC
>DASWGY010000178.1:0-2271 GCA_036393495.1 Candidatus Limnocylindrales bacterium | reverse complement strand
GCCCTCGACCGCCGGGGGCGTCGTCGAGGCATCGACGAGGGCCGGCTCGATCGGACCTGACGGGGCTGCCGTCATGCCGGCCTGGGACAGCCGTCCATCGTCGGCCGAGGTCGGCTTCATCGGCTGGCTCCGGGCGCGCATCGCCGAGCGTCCGATCCGACCGGACCGGACCGCCGGCCTCGAACGGGAGGCGGGCGGCCGGCTCGACCGCCTCGACCTGTGGCTGATCGTCGTCCTCGGGGCGGTCCTCCTGACAGGCCGGGTCTGGCGCCTCAGCGAGCCGTACCAGATGCACTTCGACGAGGTCTACCACCCCCGGACGGCGACGGAATTCCTCCAGCAGTGGCGCTACGGGATCTCCCACAACATCTACGAGTGGACCCACCCGCACCTCGCGAAGTACGGGATGGCCCTCGGGATCATCGCCTGGGGTGAGGATCGGACGGCGGCGACGAGCGAGCTCGATGTCGACGTCCGGAGCGCCGCCATCGAGCCGCGCTGGGATGACGCCCGATCGGTGAACCGGATCGCCGGCGACCGGCTGTGGGTCGCGACCGGGCACGAGGTCCGGGCTTATGACCTCGCGACGCGCCGGCTCGAGGCGAGCCTCCTAATCCCGGGTGCCTCGGCCGTGGCCGTCGATCGGGTCGGACATCGCGTCGTCGTGGGCACGGACGCCGGCGCGATCCGGATCATCGACACGTCGACCCTCGACGCCGCCCGATGGGGCGGCGGGACGGCGTCGACCGTGGCCCGGGCCTTTGCCAGCGTCGATGGCCCAATCGCGAACGCCCTCGTGTCGGCCGACGGGGCCTCGATCGTCGTCGTCCTCGAGGCCGGAACGGGCGGTGCCCCGGGGGCCGAGGTCGTGATCCTCGATGCCGAGGCGGCAACCGAGACCGGCCGCGTCCGGCTGCCGGGGACCGGCCAGATCGCGAATGCCGGGGTGGGGATCGTTGCCCTGGCCGTCGACACCGGCGTCGCCTTCCTCGACCTGGCGACGGCCACCGTCGACGCGACCGTCGAGCTGCCCGGGCCGGCCCAGGGCCTGGCCTTCGCCACGAACCTCGACAAGGACCGCCTCTACGTCTCGGTCACCACGCCGGAGGGTCCCCGGGTGGCATCGGTGACCGCCCCCGGCAACAGTGGCGAGCCGGCGCTCGAAACGACCTTCCAGCTGCCCGGTTCCGGCGCCGGCTGGGTCGGCTACGACCTGGCGACCCAGATGGTCCACGTCCTCGGGACGACGCCCGACGGCGGGGGGTCGACGGTCTACGTCATCGAGCCCCACGCCAACACCGTGTATGCCGACGCGGCCCTGCCGTTCGCCCCCGGCACCATCGTCCTCGACGAGAACGAGCGCTACCCGAGCTCGGATCGGCAACAGCTCCTGGCCCTCGAGGCCGACGGCTCGATGGCCTCGGTCGACGCCGGCCAGCACGCGTTCGCCTGGCGCCTGCCGGGGGTCCTGGCGGGGGTGCTCATGGCCATGCTGTTGTACGTCCTGGCCCGGTTGCTCTTCCGGCGCCGCGAGATCGCCATCTTCGTCGGCGCGCTCGTCGCCCTCGACGGGATGCTCTTTGCCCAGAGCCGGATCGGGATGAACGACGCCTACGTCGGGCTCGGGATCATCGGGGCCTACACGATCTTCGCGGCGCTGTGGCGATCGCCGGGTGGCAGCCGCCGCCATTGGCTGGCGTTCGCCATCGGGATGCCGCTCATCGGCGGGTTCCTCGGCTTCGCCCTGGCCGCGAAATGGGTCGCCGCGTACGCGATCGGGGCGCTCGGCATCCTGGTCCTGGCGAGGAGCGCCCTCGGCCGGATCCTGCTGATCCTGGGGCTCCTCGTGGGGACCACCGTCCTCGGCTACCTGGCGATCTCCGTGCCCGAGGGCGAGACCGGCGGCAACTACCTGTTCCTCGCGATCATGGTCGCCCTGACCCTCGTCGCGGTCGTGGCGAACGTCCTCCACCCGATCGCCTGGACGTGGGAGGAGCAGCGCCTGGCGGTACTCGGGCCGGCGGTCGCGGGTGCGGCCATCTTCCTGGCGGCCTTGGCCCTCGGCGCGACCGACGCTCGGCTCGTCCTGGGCCCGATCGCCCTCACGCCCCAGGAGCTTGCCTTCG
The DNA here is from genome assembly GCA_036393495.1 of Candidatus Limnocylindrales bacterium. Classification (GTDB taxonomy): domain Bacteria; phylum Chloroflexota; class Limnocylindria; order Limnocylindrales; family CSP1-4; genus UBA5189. The sequence goes on along the minus strand of DASWGY010000178.1, from coordinate 145 downwards.
CCCTCGTCGTCCTGAGCGGGGTTGTCTACACGCTGTTCTCGGTCGCGGGCCGCTGGGGCTTCGGGCCGATGGCCGGGCCGCTGCCCGACGATGACCCGGCAACGCTGCTCGAGGCCCCGGCCCCGGCGCCCCAGGGCTGGCTGCG
>DASWGY010000177.1:0-6874 GCA_036393495.1 Candidatus Limnocylindrales bacterium | reverse complement strand
GATGTCGACGATCTGGGCGTCGCGGACGATCGACAGGATCACGCCCCGGCAGATCGCCGGCGCGGATTCGGGGCCGAAGTCGCTGAGGAAGCTGATCACGGGACGCTCCATGGCCCGCGATGGTACCGAAGCGGGCGGCGTGGCAGTCACTCGGAATCCGAGGCGGCGCCCGGATCCCGATGCGGCACCCGGAATCCGAAGCGGCGCCCGGAGGAGGAGGGCGCCGCTTCGGTCTCGGCTGCCGGTCGGCGGAGGAGGCCGCGGCCGGCGAAGGTGGTGGGTGGCGGTCAGGCGGAGATGAATCCGGCCGCCACCGGGGCCGGGGCCAGGCCGTCGTCTGCGCCGATGCGGCCGGTCCGGCAGAGCTCGCGCAGGAAGAGGAGACGGTCGATATCGGCGAGGCGCCAGGGCCGGCCGGTCCCGACCTCGATGCCGGACAGGTAGGCGGTCAGGTTCGCCGCCTCACCGGGCGTGAAACCCCGGACGAGGAGCGCCCGATAGGTCGCCCGCGTCGGTGAGCCGCGATCCCAGTCGAGTGTGGCCATCGGACGCTGCCTGCTGCCTGCCGCAATGCCGCCGGAGACGTCCCGGTCGGTCTGGTGGGGTGATGGTCGGACCTTCGTCCGGGAGGCGCGATGACCCGGGGGTCCGGGTGGCACCCGTACTTCCGGGTATCCTCGCGGCCGGGAGGCGAGATGACCGAGTTCGAGGACGAGACCGGCTCCAGCGCCAAGCGTGATCGGGGGGCGCGGCTGCTGCGGGTCGCCAACGTCCTGCGCGCCCACCCCGATGGAATCCGGGTCGAGGACATCGCCCAGCGCGTCGGGATCTCGCGCCGGACCGCCTACCGTGACCTCGTCGCCCTCGGCGGCGAGCTGGGGATGCCGACCTGGGCCGACGGGGGCCGCTGGGGCATCCTCGACGCCGCGTTCCTGCCGCCGCTCAAGCTGACGACGTCGGAGGCGATGGCGGTGGTCCTCGCCGCGCGGCTGATGGTCCGCTACGCCGACAAGTACGACCCCGACCTGGCCTCGGCCTTCGAGAAGCTCGCCGAGGGCCTGCCGGCACCGCTCAGCGAGCACGTCGAGCGATCCCTCGACGTCCTTCAGCGGGCCCGCCCGGATCCGGCGTTCATCGATCACGTGCATGCCCTGACCCGGGCCTGGTCGGAGCGGCGAATCGTCGAGATCGATTACCTGCCGGCCGGCTATGAGGGGCGGCGCAGCCGGGGCGAGCGCCGGACGGTCCGGCCCTGGCTCATCGAGCCGTCGACCCAGACACATGCCCTCTACCTCATCGGTTGGGACGAGGGCCGGGACGGCCTCCGGACGTTCAAGATCGAGCGGATTCGGGCCGTCACCGTGACGCCTCGGCGGTTCGACCCACCGGAGCCCGGGACGGTCGAGACGATGTTGCGCCAAGCCTGGGACATCATCGCCGACCAGCCGGCGGTCGAGGTCGTGCTGCGCTTCGCGCCCCAGGTCGCCGATCGCGTCGCCGAGACAACCTGGCATCCGACGCAGTCGATCGAGCGCCAGTCGGACGGCTCGCTCGTGTGGCGTGCGACGGTCAGCGGTCCGATCGAGATTCGGTTGTGGATCCTGTCGTGGGGCGACGACGTGGAGGTCCTGGCCCCGGTCAGCCTGCGGGAGGACGTTCGTGATCGGCTCCGGCGGGCTCTCGCGCGCCACGGCGGTTGAGCGTCGCTGGCGACCTCCATCGGGCTCGTCCGGATCTTGGTCCCGGTGCCGCCGGGCACCAACGTGGGGTACCCTCCGCGGGACATGCGACGCTCCCTCGTGCCCGGCTCCGGCCGATCCATCGTCGCGGCCCTGGCCCTGGCAGTCGTCGTCACGACTGGTCTCGTGCCGCTGCGTCCGATCGCACCCGTCGCCGCCGGCACGGCCGAGTCGATGGAGGCGAGCATCCTGGGTTGGATCAACGACGCGCGGGTGCAGCGAGGCCTCGGCAGCCTCCGCGCCGACTCGCGCGTCGCCGACCTCGCGGGCGATCGGGCGGCACGGTTGGCCGCCGAGCAGGAGCTCTCGCATGACACCGCGGGCTGTCTGAGCTGCCAGCTCGCGGACCGCGGCATCGCCTGGGACCTGTACGGAGAAACCCTCGCCTCGAACTCGTGGCCATGGGGCGAGGAGTCGGCACGCGTCACGTTCGAGTCGTGGCGAGACAGCTCCAGCCACTGGGACATCCTCATGACCCCGCAGTACGACACGATCGGCGTCGGCGTCGGCCTGGCCGCTGACGGGGTGACCTACGCCAGCGCCATCCTGATCGGCGCCCCTGGAACGACTGCCGTCAGTACGCCCAAGCCCAAGCCCGCAGCGACTCCTCGGCCAGCGCCCGCACCAACGCCACCGCCAACGCCAGCGCCGACATCCGCGCCGCCGACAGCCGGGCGGGCGCAGGCACCGATCCCGCGGCAGGCGCTGTCACCGACCGTGGACTGGATACCCCATCCAGGCCCCAGGACCCGACGAAGTCGCCGCCAAGCCGCGTCCGCCCGCTGAACGATGGCGCGCCATCCGTTCTCGGCCGTCAACCTCATCAGCGACCCGATCCACGGCTACGTCGAGCTGACGAAGCGACTCGCCCCGGACGAGGCGGCGGGGGCCGGCCTGGATCCCGAGGACGTCGCCGAGGATGACCTCCTCGACACCGCCTGGCTCCAGCGACTCAGGCGGATCAGCCAGCTCCAGAGCGCCCGCTGGGTCTTTCCGACCGCGGAGCACTCGAGGTTCACCCACGGCCTCGGGGTCATGCACGAAGCGGGCCTCTGGGGCCGCTCGCTCTACCCGTCGTTGGCGGCAGCCCTGCCGGCCCTCGCCCCGGGGACGAGCGAGCCCCTCCCGTCGGAGGGCCTCGTCGTCGAGACGCTCCGGGTCGCCGGCCTCCTCCATGATGTCGGTCACGGACCGTTTGCCCACTTCTTCGACGACCATGTCCTGGCCGGGTTCCCGGCTCCGTCCGACCCGCGGCGACCGGCCGGCAAGCGCCTGTCCCACGAGGATCTCAGCCAGCTGATCATCGAGCGCGAGCTCGGTCCCCTCATCGGCGGGCTGCGGCGGGCACCGGGCGCGGTGCCGGAGCGCGACGCCTTCGCCGCGTCCGAATCGATCAATCCCCGGTGGGTCTCGTTCCTCGTCTCCAAGCCGGCGCTCGCCGACCCATCGATGCCGGCCTGGGTCAGGGCCCTCCAGCCGCTCCTGTCAGGGGTCTTTACCGTCGACAACCTCGACTACGTCCGACGCGATGCCTTCTTCACCGGCGTCCGGGTGGGTATCGACGTCGAGCGGCTCCGCCGCTACGCGTACGTCTCGGCGCGCGGGCTCACCGTCTACGAACCCGGGGTCCCGGCGCTCGAGGGCTTCCTCGGGGCGCGGCTCCTCCTCCATCAGCAGGTCTACTTCCATCGAACCGTCCGGGCGATCGACCTCGACCTGGCCGAGGTCTTCGCGCCGTCGATCAGGGCCCTGTTCGGCGAGGCCTCACCGGCGGACGAGCTGGGCGGCTACGCCGACCTCGACGAGTACGCCCTGCTCCACCAGGCCGCCCGCTGGGCGAGGGGCGAGGCGGTCGCCCCGGACGGCGACGCGCGACCGGGCGACGGCCGGGTCTCGCGAGCGGTCGCCGATGGCTGGCGGGGCATCCTCCTCCGCCGGCCGCGCTGGAGGGCCGAGGCGGAGGTCCGGGCGGCCTACGAGGAGGGCGAGTTCCCGGCGGCCGAGGTCGAGACGCTCGGGGTCGCCGAGCCGGGTCGGGTCGCGATCGATCGGGCGGCGGTGGACGCCCGGATGAGCGACGCGGTCGCGGCCGGCCTGCTCGTCATCGAGGGGCGCGACGGTTCGGTCGTGCCGCTCTCGCGAGCGATCCCCCGGGTCCCTGGCTGGGCCCTCATCGCGAGGCGCTATCGCCGCGTGGGCTGACCGGCGCGGGCTGCTCGCGGCTCAGGCGCCGTGCGTCAGCGGATCCCGGCGTCCTCGAGCGGCGGCAGGACGAGGAGCGGATCGACGCGGGCGATCATCTCGGACGGCAGCAGCATGTGCTCGGCGGCGACCGGGTCCAGCCCGAAGCGGGCGGTCTCGTCGGGGCTGAACAGGCCGTAGTGCAGGTGGCAGCCGGTGGCCCGGCCGGTCATGCCTTCGTAGCCGATGAGGTCGCCCGCCGCCACGACGTCGCCGGGCGCGACGATGACCTTGCCGAAATGCGCGTAGATGCTCCGATAGCCGTTCCCATCGTCGATGACGACGACGATCGGCAGCGTCGACCACAACTGCTTGGCATCGAGCCGGTCGGTGTAGGCGGTCAGGTCGCCGTCCCAGCCGACGAACTCGTCGTAGTGGCGACCGGCAGCCAGCACGGTCCCGGCGTGGGCGGCCCGAATCCGGTCGCCGCAGCTCGTGGCCAGGTCGAGACCGTCGTGGAACAGCTGCCCGTCGACGATCCGCGAGCCCCACTTGCTGGGCCCGAACGGGTGGGTCAGCCGGGCGTTGCGGAGCGGCCAGACGTAGCCCGTCAGCGTCTCGGGCCGGGGCGGCCACGGCGGATCAAAGTCGAGGGCCTCGAGGTCCGGGTTGGAGCGTCGCGTCCGCAGGTGCCCGACCGCCGCCGGACCGGCCGGGCTGTCGAGTCCGGCCGTCGCCTCGGGCGTGGCCAGAACGCCGAGGACATCGCTCACGACCGAGGTGTCGGTCGCGGGGCTCATCGGCGCCGCGAACAGGAGGACGAGGCCTGCGACGGCGGCCACAGGGAGGCTGCCCGGCGACCGTCGCCGGCGCCGCTGTCCAACCAGACTCGAACGGACGCCCACGACGGGCCTGTATAGCGGGTCCGGCGAGCCGATGCAAGTTCTGCGCTGCCGGCCCGCGTGGCAGCCTCGGGAGCCCGGGCCGGATCAGTCGAGGCGCCGGAGATGCAAAGCTGGGCTGACCGGGACCCCCGACATGGGCAGGACGATGACGTACTTGCCTGCCGTCGACTGGGACCAGCTCACCGACGGGCTCGTGCCGGATCCGGAATTCGACTCGGTGCCGCCGCCGGGGAGACCCCAGCCCGACCCTCGTGGCACGAACTGGCGTCCGAGCTCGGCCACCGTCAGCAGCTCGCGGGGCCTGGGGCTGGGGCCCCAGACCTTCGACCCGTATGGGTAGAGGGGATCCATGATGATCACCCCTGTGACCTCGAAGTCCGATGTCAGGAGCGGATCCGCGGTCGATGTGAAGCCGGCCATGACCCAGGCATGGCGGCCACGCCAGACGAGCAGCCCGACGGGCCGGTTGGTCTGGCGCATCGCTGTGGCGGCAAGCTTCAGTGCCCCCTGGATGTCGGCTGAGCCGACGGTCCGATAGGGTCCCGCCCCGAGAACGTTGAGCCCGGTCGTCCAGCCGCGCACGCTGGCGCCCTTGCGCTGGTTGCCGTCGGGGCGTTGGCCACTGAGGACGCGGGCGAGGGACTGGAGCTCCGACTGGGTGCCCTTCGTCCGATCGTCGGACGTGCGGACCATGTTCAACATCATCTGCATGCTCGCGCCGACACACTGGACGAAGTTGGCCTGGGCGACGAAGTCGCCCTTGGTGGAGAGATCCAGGGTGAAGGACGCGGAGGCCGCCGCCCGCAAGTTCGAGGCGGCAAGCGAAGTACCCCGCCCGAGCGCGTCGAGGGGCGCGGCGAGCACCAGACCAAGAGCGACCAGGAGGACGATCGGGAGCCGGCGGGGACCCCTGACGCGTACCGGCATGGTCGAACCGTAGCGCAGGTTGGCCGGCCTGTCATCCAGTGCGACCACGGCGTTGCCGCCCGGCTCCTCCCGGGCCCGATGCACGACGTTCGCACGGCTTCCCTACGTCGGACCGGACCGAGCCGGATCGCGGCCAGCCGATCCGGCGTGCGGTCGGCGGATCAGCGGGCCCGCATCCGATTGTTCTTCGGGTCGTGGGTCAGCTCGGCCAGGCCGAGGGCTTCGAGGAGTGGCGGCAAGTACATCCCGAACCGGCCTCGGTAGCCCTTCCTGAGCCCGTACCAGCCTCCGACCGGGTTGTAGTCCGCCCGGCCCCAGGCCTCGACCGTCCCCGCCTTCGGGTCCTTCTGCTCGTCCGCTGCGCCGAGGTCCATCCAGTCGCCATGCGCTTTCAGCATCGCGTGGAGATCATCGATCCCCCGGAGGTGGTAGCGGAGCTGGGTCGTCCCGACCTGGCAGACGAGGGCCGGTGGATCGGCCGCTTCGTCCCGCCACATCTGGTAGTCGGATGTGCCCGGCGCCGTCGTCAGCTGCCATGGATCGGCCTTCGTGCCACTGCCTGTCGCCACGTGTGCTGCCCCCTCCGCTCGTCGCGAGCCGCGCTGTCCGTCGTGCTCTTGCCGCCCGTCGCGGTCGATGCCCGAAGGCTACGGTAGCAGGCCCTTCAGGGCGTTCATCGAGTGTGCGCGGCGGGGATTGGCTCAGCTGGCGCGGCGAGCTCGGCGAGCGGTCAGGACCGTTCTCCCGAGCGCCGTCCCCTCGAGCGACCGACGCCCTCGAGTCAGCGCGACTCGGTCCGATCGAGGCCGGCTGCTACCCTAGCCTCCTGCGCGCCCGTAGCTCAGCGGACCAGAGCATGTGGCTTCGGACCAGATCGGGCTGAACGCCATGGCATCCCGATTGGCCCGTGTGCCGACGGACGGTGGGTTATGTGCTGTCGTTCGGGTGGCGGGGGTCGGCGACGTTGCCGACCCGCATCGGCACGACATGCCCATGGGATCTTGAAGCGCTATCTCGCCGGGCGCTCGGGAACCTCCAGGTCGGACAAGAGCTCAGGACCGCCCAACGCATTCCCGATTGCACCCACAGCGGTCGTCCCAGGCCGCCAACTGGGTAAGACTC
>DASWGY010000176.1:0-1737 GCA_036393495.1 Candidatus Limnocylindrales bacterium | reverse complement strand
GTCCCGGCCTCCGCGGCAGGCGCCCTCGGGCCGACGAGCTGGCGCTCGATGACGCGGTTCGGCTCGCGTCGGCGCGATTGACCCGGGACCTGCCGCGCTTCCACCCGTCGTTCCGGTTCGAGGAGCGGCTGGCCGTCCGCCTCGCTGAGGTCGCTGCCGGGATGCGCCTCCCCGCGGCCGTCGGGGCCGAGGCCGATGTGCGGGTGGTGGTCCCGATCCGGCCGGGTGGCCTCGGCGACGACGTCGATCTCTTCGCCGACGAGCCCGACGCGGAGGCCGGCGACCCGGGCCTGCCGGCCGCCCGACCGTTTCTCGTCCGCGGCGCCGTCGCGGCCTCGGCGCTCAGCCTCGCCGGCGCCGCCTGGGTCGCCTGGCGACGGACCCGGGGCTCCTCCCCGATGGCCAGGGCCGCACGGGCGGCTCACGCTCTCCGCGGCCGACCGGCGTAGGGCGGCCGACCATGCCAATCAAGCTGCCCTCGTTCCGGCCCCGCAAGGACGCCTACCCGCCCGACCTCTGGACGAAGTGCCCGTCGTGCTCCGAGATGCTCTTCAACAAGCAGCTCGACAAGGCCGACCGGGTCTGCCCCACCTGCGGCCACCACTTCCGGCTCAGCGCCCAGGCCCGCCTCGACGGCCTGCTCGACCGCGACAGCTTCCAGGAGCTCGATGCCGGCCTCCAGAGCCTCGATCCCCTCGGCTTCGTCGATCAGAAGCCGTACCCGGACCGGATCGCGGCGGCCCAGCTCGCGACGGGGCTGCGGGACGCGGCCGTCCGGGGAATCGGCCTCGTCGAAGGCCGGCGGGTCTCGGTCTGCGTCATGGACTTCGGGTTCATGGGCGGATCGATGGGGGCGGTCGTCGGCGAGAAGGTGACTCGAGCCGCGGAGCTGGCCCTGGCCGAACGGGTCCCCCTGATCGTCGTCTCGGCCTCCGGCGGCGCCCGGATGCAGGAGGGCACCTTGGCCCTGATGCAGCTGGCCAAGACCTGCGCGGCCCTTGAGCGGCTACGGGCCGCCGGCGTGCCTTACCTCTCGATCATGAGCGACCCCACGACCGGAGGCGTGTTCGCCTCGTACGCCGTCCTGGGTGACGTCAACCTGGCGGAGCCGAACGCGCTGATCGGGTTTGCCGGGGCGAGGGTGACGGCCGGGACGATCGCCCAGGAGCTGCCGGCTGGCTTCCAGCGGGCCGAGTTCCTGTACGAGCACGGCTTCGTCGACCGGGTCGTCCACCGTCGCGATCTGCGTCACGAGGTCGCCCTCCTCCTGCGCTACCTCGCGCCTCCGAGGGTTGCCGAGAACGGGACCGCGGTCGAGGTCCGGCCGACGTTCGACCCGATCGGGTTCCTGTCCTCGCTGGCCGACAAGGTCGTCCCGGACGCGGCGCTGCCGCCGGTCGCCGCGCCGGCACCGCTGGCGGCGGAGGGCCCTTCGACTGTGCCCGCGGAGTCGGCCGCGCCCGCGGAGTCGGTGGGGCCCGCAACGCCGGACGCGGACGCTGGCACGGCCCCGAAGGAGCGTGCGCCCGCGATGGAGCCCGCGCCCGAGGCGGAGTCTGCGCCCGAGCCGGTCTCGGCCCGCCACGGCCGCGAGGCGTCCGATGGTTGACCGCCTCCTCGGTCGGAATCGCGAGGCCCAGCCGGACGCCCCGGCCGATGCCCGGGCCGCGGTCTGGGGCCGGGTCCAGCTGGCCCGGAACATCCGGCGCCCGCGGACCCTCGAGCTGCTGGCCGAGA
>DASWGY010000175.1:0-17987 GCA_036393495.1 Candidatus Limnocylindrales bacterium | reverse complement strand
GCCGTCTTCTCCCCGACCCCGGGCACGCCCGGGATGTTGTCGGTCGGGTCGCCCTTGAGCGACTTGTAGTCGATCATCTGGTCCGGTCGCAGCCCGAATCGCTCCCGGATCCGGGCCGGGTCGTAGATGACCGTGTTCTCGACCCCGGACCTTGTCGTCATGAGCCGGGTCCGGTCGCTGACGAGCTGGAGCATGTCGAGATCGACCGACACGATCGTCGTCTCGAGATCCTGCCGGTCGGCCTGGCCGGTGAGCGTCCCGATGACGTCGTCGGCCTCGAAGCCCTGGAGCTCATAGACCGGGATCCGGAGGGCCTTGACCACCTCGCGGACCTTGGGGAACTGGTCGCGGAGGTCGTCGGGCATCCGCGTCCGGGTCGCCTTGTAGTCGGCGTACTGCTCATGCCGGAAGGTCGGCCCGGACAGATCGAAGGCGACAGCGACGTAGTCCGGCTTCAGGTCGGCGAACCCGCGCAGCACGATGCTGCAGAACCCGAAGACGCCGTTGACCAGCTCGCCCTTCGCGGTGGTGAGCGGTGGCAGGGCGTAGTAGCCGCGGTAGACGAGCCCGAAGCCGTCGAGCAGCATGAGGCGTTCCATGGGCAGGCCTCGACGGGATGTGTCCGGCGTGATGCGAGACGTGCCTGCAAGTGTACCGGCGCCGTGCGCGGTGGCCCTCGTCTCAGCGGATCCGGAGGGCGACCTTCCGGATGACGAAGAGGCCCAGCCCGAGGCCGAGGAACCCGACGCTCAGGGCGAGGAGCGGCGTCGAACCGCTCGAGACTCCGGCGGGCGTGGTGGGCTCGCCGGTCTTTTCTCCAGCGAGGTCACCATCGGTGCTGGTGCCGCCGGCGTTGGGGGCGGCCGTGGGCCCGACGCCCTGGTCGTCCGCCGTCGGGGCAGGGCCGTAGCCGTTGCTCGTGTCGATGGTGCCTTCGCCGCCCGCCGCTGCGCGTCCCGTGGCACCCGGGCTCGCCATCGTGTCGGGTTGGGCGATCTCAGGGCTGGCCGTCAACCCCTGGGCGTCCCGGGGGACCTCCGATCCGATGGCGGCAAGGGGCGCCGCCGCTCCGGAGCCAAGCTGGAGGGACGGCAGCGCGACGAGCATCAGGCCGGCCAGGCCGAGGGTCGTGAATGCGGCCGCCAGCGGACGGACCGTCGGGCTGCCCTGGCGGCCGAACGGCCGGAGCAGCCGCCGCCAGAACGCACCCCGGCGAAGCCGGGATGCCCGGTCAGCCGAGATCCGGTAGTCGAGCTCGGTCGAGCGGGCGGGGGCCGGGAGCGCGCGCGTGGCCGCGGCGATGGCGAGGAGGTCGTCATGGAGGGCCCGGCACGCCGGGCAACGCTCGAGGAGCGCGTCAGCGTCCGCCAGCTCCGGCCCGATGAGATCGCCGGCCGCCCTGGCCGCGATCAGGCCTCGCTCATGCGTGGCATGCGTGGCCTGCGTGGCCTGCGTGGCCTGCGTGTCGGGCTCGCGATCTGGCCCCGGCCGGGGACTGCGCATGGTCATCTCGCCGTTCTGACGGGCCCGTCGACGCTGCGGTTCCCTTCTTCCTGGATCACCGCGCGGCAGGTCTCCCCCGACGGCCCGCGATGAGGAGGGTGAGCCCCACGACGAGGGCCGCGACAGACACCCCGGCGAGCGCCGCCCGGGCCGGGATCGTGGACACCGGACCGTCGTCGCTCGGGTCTCCGAACTGGGCGGGGTCGCCGCTCGATCGCATGGCATCGATGGCGCTCGCGGCAGGCATCACCGCCGGGGCTGCGGTCGCCGAGTCCTGCTGCTCGACGGCGCCGAACTCCCGGCCCGCAGTGGGGCTCGCCGCGCCGCTGCCGAGGCCGGGCAGCCCGGCGGCCAGGAGCAGGCCGACGAGCCCCAACGTCGCCATGGCACCCCCAAGCCCACGGCTCCGCGCGCTCCACCAGGCCATGGCGCCGGCGCGGCCCGGGCGGGAACGGCCGCGCAGCCGCATCGCGTCCGTCTCGCTGAGGCGGAAGTCCCGTGGCGCGCGGATCGTTCCGGCCTGGCTGGCTGGACCCAGCTCGCGGGTCGCCGCGGCGATGGCCCGGAGGTCGGCGGCCAGCGCCGCACACTCAGGACAGCTCGCGAGACGGTCGCGGGCCACGCTCGCCTCCCCGGATCGAAGATCGCCGGCGGCGGCGCGGGCCACGAGCTCGAGGTCGTGGGCACGGTGACTGGCGCCGGACGCGCGCCCTGGGTCACTCACGGAAGAGGTCCATCCGGTCAGCCAGCCGATCTCGGAGGGCGAGCCGTCCCCGATGGATCCGCGACTTGACGGTCCCCAACGACACCCCGGTCAGCTGGGCGATCTCGGCGTAGTCGAAGCCTTCGACGTCGAACAGGACGATCGCCGTCCGCTGGTCGTCCGTGATCCTGGCAAGGGCCTCGTTCAGCGCACGATGGCGCTCGGCTCGCAGGGAGCTCGAGACGGGATCGTCGGCGTCCGTGGACGGCGGCTGCCAGGTGTCGTCCTCGAGCTCCGGGTAGGGCTCCGCCGGGCGCCGCTTCCGCAGTCGCTGGGCATCCATCGCGGCATTGATGGCGATCCGGCTGAGCCACGACCGGACAGACCCGCCGCGGAACGCGCCCATGTTCCGATACGCCGAGAAGAACGCCTCCTGGACGGCGTCGGAGGCCTGATCCCGGTCCGGGACCATCCTGACCACCAGGGCGAAGAGCATGTCCTGGTAGCACAGGACAAGGTCGTTGAAGGCATCGAGGTCGCCGTTTCGTGCCCCCTCGAGGAGGATCAGGTCACGACGCTGGACGGGGTCGTCAGGCGCCGTGATCGGGCGACGATCCTCCACGGCCAGGGGGGTCCTCCGGACGGCAATACTGAGGCGGCGCGAGTCTAGCATCGGTCGCGCACGGGACGCGGAGGCCCCGGCTCCGGTTCCCGCCGCTCAGCCAGCGACCTCCAGCCGCCACCGGACCATGACCCAGGTCATCCCCGATCCGCCCACATCCCGAGGCACGGGGAACCCGTCGAGGACCAGCGGATTCTGGTGCGGCGGGTGGGAGTCGAACCCACATGTCCTTGCGGACGGCAGAGTTTGAGTCTGCTCTGTATACCGATTCCAGCACCGCCGCAGACGCCCACTATAGCCAGGAGGCATGCGGATGCCCGCCGCGATACCGACCGCCGGGGGAACGGATTCTGGCAACGCGACGGGCACCGCCGCGAGCATAGTCGGCCCGCGCCGGGCCGGGGATCGACCCCGCGACAGGCGGCGTGTCAGCTGGCCGACAGCTCGCGGCAGACGGCTCGCGGCCGGCGGCTCGCGGCCGGCACCGCCCGAGCCGTGCTCCTGGTGTCGGGACGCTACAGGTTCCGGAACGGCTCCGGCACGTAGTCGTCGAGCGCCGGGCCCCAGTCGGCGAGTGCGCCCGCGACGGCGGGGTCGTCGCGGACCAGCCAGGACAGGTGACGGAGTGCATGCTCCAGGACCTGGAGGGTACCGATCGACGTCGGAGCGGCAGTCGCCTCGCCGCGGGCCAGGTCGGACCGCCCGATCGGGTCCTCGGAGAGGAACGGGCTGAGGGTTCCCGGCGGCTGGACGGCGGCGATGTAGGACAGGACGATCCGGCCCGGCTCCGACCGCCACGACGTCGAATGGACCACCAGCGGGGTGAGCCCATAGCGGGAGACCGCGGATACGACGACGTCGGCCGGCTCTCGGCCCACGGCCATCGCAAGGCGCAGCGACGAGGCGTGGACCGGCCTGAGATTCGCCAGGCCAGCCGAGCCGTTGGCGACGATGAAGACCTCGAGCGCCTGGGCGATGAAGTCGGCCGACCAGGGCGCCTCGACGATCGGTGCCACGATCGGCAGCGGCGCCGTGCCGGTGTCGTCAGGCGGGACGGCCATCGGCGTCGCCGGCCGATCCGGACACCTCGACCGCGATCGCCAGGATCTCGTCCCGCGTCGATTCGACGCCGTGGGCTTCCCGGCCATGGGCGATGACCTGGTCGACGATCTCGTCCTCCGACCCACGGCACTGCCAGCCGCATAGGCAGGTGACCTCTTTCATTGCCGACCTCCGTGTCCCGTCATCCTGGCCGTACGCGGCTCGACGAGCCAGCATCTCGTAGAGTGCACCCATGGACGAGCGCTCGCTCCAGGAACGGTATGCCCCCGCGAGCCGGTGCTTCGGCTGCGGCCCGGCGAATCCGGACGGCCTCCGGCTCCGGAGCTTCGAGGCCGCCGATGGCTGGCTCGGAGCGACGTGGCAGCCGGAGATCCGCTACGAGGCCTTCGACGACGCGCTGAACGGCGGGATCGTGGGGACGCTCCTCGATTGCCACGGCAACTGGGCCGCGGTCAGCCACCTGATGCGCGCCCGGGCGGTGACCGAGGCACCCGGCTGCGTGACGGCCGAGCTTTCGATCCGCTATCACCGGCCAACCCCCACCCGGGCCGGCCCGCTGACGGTCCGCTCGCACGTCCTCGAGGCGAGCGCCGATCGGGCGACCGTCGAGGCCATCCTCGCCGCCGGCGACGGCCGCGAGACCGCGACGGCGCGAGGCACATTCGTCGCCGTCCGGCCCGGTCATCCGGCGCACGATCGGTGGCGCGGATGAGCGGCTTCCTCGATCGACTGAAAGCGGCCGCCGAGGTCAGTGGACCGGCCCCGGCGCCCGGTGCGGCCGCCGGCGAGACGGAGACGGTTCGTCGGATCGTCGCGCGCCTCGATTCCCTGGAACCGGCGCGGGCACGCTTCCTCGCCGGTTACGCCTACATCCTGGCCCGTGCCGCCCACGCCGATCTGGACATAAGCGAGGAGGAGACGGCGATCATGGAATCGGCCGTCGGCGAGCTCGGCGGCCTGGATCCCGCCCAGGCCGTCCTCGTCGTCCAGATGGCGAAGTTCCAGTCGCGGGCAAAGTTCGGGACCGAGGACTACCTGGTGACCCGCGAGTTCGCCGGGTTCGCCACGGAGGAGGAGAAGCAGGCCCTCGTCCGCGCCTGTTTCGCAGTCGGGGCCGCCGACGACGAGATCTCGAGCGACGAGGCCCAGGCGATCAACCAGATCGCGAAGGAGCTGGGCCTCGATCGGCCGACCCTCAACGCCATCCGCGAGGCCTACGTCGACCAGTTCGCGGCCATCCGAGCCGCCCGCCGCCTCGCCCGGGGGTAAGCGGGGCCAAGCTAGGCGAGGGACACGCGGGCGACCTCGCCGAGGCGGCGGTGGACCTCCGCGAGCAGCTCGGCGTCGTAGGCGACGGCTTGCTTCAGCTCCATCGGCAGGGCCGACCCACCGGGCGCGGGGACGTGGACGACGACCCGGGTTTCGCCCGGTCGTTCCCGGACGAGCTGGCGAAAGAGCTCCATCGCCCGAACGAGCTGATCGGCGGGCGCGCCGCCGAAGCGCACGTGGAGGACGTGATCCTGGCCGGCTGCCTCGAGCGGCGCCGTGACCGCGCCCGCCTCGGCGACCGCGCGGATCCGGGCTTCGTCGGGCAGCGGCGGCTCGTCGTCGCGCTCCCGGGCCACGGCGTCGGGCGAGGCGTCCGCATACGTCGGGACCGGCGCCGGCGGATCGATCGAGGGCAGTGCCGCGGGCGCATCGCGAACGCCGCCGACCGGATCGGCGGCAACCGCTGCCGCGGCCCCGGCACGAAGCGGCGAGACGTACGGGACGTCGGCGCGACGGGTCGGCAGGCCGGGTCCGGCGCCACGAGGCGCGGACGCACCGCCAGGCCCGGTGGCGACGCCGGCCACGGCGACGCCGGCCGCGGCCGCACCACCGCCGTTGCCGTTCCCGGAGCCGTTCGACAGCACCGCGACGGGCGCACCCGGTCCGACCGGCACCCGGCGGCGGTAGGAGCCCCGGTCCCCGGCCGCGACCGACCTGGCGAACGCATCGGCCCCCTGGGCGACCGCCTCGTCCCAGGGCAGGACCAGGTCGGCCAGGAGCGAGACGTCCTCACCCCGATGGTCGACCCGACCGGCGACGAGGAGGATCGCGCCCTCAGCCCAGGTCGGTCCGGTCTGCTCGTAGAGCTTCGGGAAGACGACGACCTCGATGGATCCCTGGAGGTCTTCGAGGGTCACGACGGCCATCGTGGCCCGGGCCCTGGTCACGACGGTCCGGGACCCGACCACGATCCCGCCGATGACGAGGCGCTGCCCGTCGAGCGTTTCGTCAGACTTGAGATCGCCCGAGTAGGCGGTCACGAAGTCGCCCACCCGATCGGCGACCTCGCCCATCGGGTGCTCGGACAGGTACAACCCGAGGAGCTCCTTCTCCCAGCGGAGCCGCTCTCGGACGGGCGCCTCGGGCGTCGTCGGCAGCGGCCGCTCCAGGATCGCGGCGTCGGCGGCGCCCATGTCGAAGAGCGAGACCTGCCCGGTGACCCGGTCTCGCTGGGTGGCCTGGCCCGCGGCGACCGCCTCGTCGAGGCCCAGCAGCACCTGGGCCGGGTGGCCGAACCCGTTCAGGGCTCCGACCTTGGCCAGCGACTCGAGGACCTTCCGGTTCGAGAGACGGAGATCGATCCGGGTGCAGAAGTCGGTCAGGGACCGGAATGGCCCGTCCGCCTCGCGCGCCGCGATGATCGATTCGATCGCCCCCTGGCCGACGTTCTTGACCGCCAGCAGCCCGAACCGGATGGCGTCGCCCTCGACCGTGAACTCGAGCTGGCTCAGGTGGATGTCCGGCGGCCGGACCTCGATCCCGAGGCGGCGGCACTCGGCCACGGCCGCGGCGACCTTCTCCTCCGAGCTCCGGAAGGCCGACAGGACCGAGGTCATGTACTCGACGGTGTAGTTCGCCTTGAGGAACGCGGTCTGGTAGGCGATCAGGCCGTAGCACGTGGCGTGGGCCTTGTTGAAGCCGTAGCGCTCGAAGGGCTCGAAGGCCTTGAACACCGCGTCGATGGTCCGCGGCTCCACGCCGCGCTCGGCTGCCTGGGAGACGAACTTCTCCTTCTGGGCCCGGAGGACGGATGACTTCTTCTTCCGGATCGCGTAGCCCAGGGTGTCCGCCTCGGGGCCGGTGAAGCCGCCGAGCGCGATCGCGGCGGCCATGATGTCCTCCTGGTAGACGAAGATCCCGTACGTTCGCGCCAGGAACGGCTCGAGCAGCGGGTGGAGGTAGGTCACCGCCTCCTGGCCGTGCTTCCGCCGGATGTAGGCCGGGATGTTGTCCATCGGCCCGGGTCGGTAGAGAGCGACCATCGCCGCGAGGTCGAAGACCGACGTCGGCTGCAGCTCCCGGACGTAACGCCGCATGCCCGCCGACTCCAGCTGGAAGACCCCGGTCGTCTCGCCCGAGGCGAGGAGCTCGAACGTGGTGGCGTCGTCGAGCGGGATGTGATCGAGGTCGATGTCGACGCCCCGATGGGCCCTCACCTGGTCGACGGCGTTCTTGAGGATCGTCAGGTTGGAGAGGCCCAGGAAGTCGAACTTGAGAAGCCCCAGCGACTCGATCGCGTGCATCTCGTACTGGGTCATCAGCGAATCCGAGTTCGTGGCCTTCTGGAGCGGCATGAGCTCGGTCAGGGGCTCGCGCGAGATGACCACGCCGGCGGCGTGGGTCGAAGCGTTCCGGGCGACCCCCTCGAGCTGGCGGGCGAAGTCGATGACCCGCCGGACGCCCTCGTCGGCGTCGTGCTGCTCGCGGAGCGCCGGGCTGATCTCGAGGGCCTCCTCGAGCCTGATCCCGAGCTGGTTCGGGACGGCCTTCGCGATCCGGTCGACCTCGCCGTAGCTGTGCCCCAGGACCCGCCCGACGTCGCGGATCGCGGCCCGGGCCAGCATCGTGCCGAAGGTGATGATCTGGGCGACGTGGTCCTGGCCGTACTTCCGCGAGACATAGGCGATGACCTCGTCCCGGCGGTCATCCTGGAAGTCGACGTCGATGTCCGGCATCGTGACCCGGTCGGGGTTGAGGAAGCGTTCGAACGGCAGCTCATAGGCGATCGGGTCGACCGGCGTGATGCCGAGGGTGTAGGTCACGATCGAGCCCGGCGCGCTGCCGCGGCAGGTCGTCTGGATGCCCTGGTCGCGGGCGAACCGGATGAAGTCGGCGACGATGAGGAAGTAGCCGGCGTAGCCCATCGAGATGATGACCCCGAGCTCGTACTCGAGGCGCGCCTGGAGCTCGGGCGTGACCGTTCCGTAGCGCCAGGCGAGGCCGCGCTCGCATTCCGCCCGAAGCCACGACTCGACCGTCTCGCCCTCGGGCACCGGGAAGTGCGGGATCCGAAGCTGGCCGAGCGGCAGCCGGACGTCGCACATCTCGGCGATCCGGCGGGTGTTGAGAAGGGCCTCGCGCTGGTCCGGGAACAGCGCCGCCATCTCGGCGGCCGATTTCAGGTAGAAGGCGTCCGTTTCGAACCTGAGGCGCCCCGGCGTGTCGAGGTTGTTCCCGGTCCCGACGCACAGCAGGACATCCTGGGCCGGGGCCTGGCGCTGGTGGACGTAATGGAGGTCGTTGGTGACGACGAGCGGCAGGCCGACCTCCGGCGCCAACCGGAGGAGCTGCTCGTTGAGGCGCCGCTGTTCCGGGAGCCCGTGGTCCTGGAGCTCGAGGTAGAAGCGGTCGGGCCCAAGGATGTCCCGGTAGCTCCCGGCCACGCTCCGGGCGAGGTCCCAATCCTCGACCTCGAGCGCCCGGGCGACCTCGCCGTTGAGGCAGGCCGACAGGCCGATGAGGCCCTCGCTGTGGCGGGCGAGGTGCTCGCGGTCGATGCGGGGCTTGTAGTAGTAGCCGTCGATATGGGCGTCCGTGACCAGGCGGCAGAGGTTCCGGTAGCCGACGAGATCCGAGGCCAGCAGGACCAGGTGGAAGGGCTGGGCGTCGGCCTTGCCCTCCTTGTCGGTCATCGATCGGCGAGCGACGTAGGTCTCGACGCCAATGATCGGCGTGATCCCCTTGTTGCGCGCCGCCTGGTGGAAGGCGACGGCGCCGTAGAGCGCCCCGTGGTCGGTGAGGGCCAGGCTGTCGAAGCCCTGCGCGCCGGCCTCGTCGACCATTTCGGTGATCCGCCCGAGCCCGTCGAGGAGGCTGAACTCCGAGTGGCTGTGCAGGTGGACGAAGTCGTTCGCGGCGATAGTCACGGGAGGCCAATGGTAGCCGCGCCGGCCCTCCGATGCGGCTGGTCAGGCCGGCCCGGTGGCGCGCGGGGCTCGCCGGACGACCCCGCCATCTCGGGCGGTCTGGCACCTGACGCCGCGCGGCTCGGAGGGCGACGATCGCCACGACCGGGAGGTTTCGCCAATGCGCTTCGCTGTGAATGTCCCCAACTTCGGGGAGTACGCCGATCCTCGGACCGTCATGCGTCTCGCGGTCGAGGCGGAGGCCGCCGGCTGGGACGGGCTGTGGATCTGGGACCATCTCCTGATCGATCCGGACTGGCGGGTCGAGATCGCCGACCCGTGGGTCCTCCTGGCGGCCGCTGCGGCCGTCACGGAGCGGATCCGACTCGGGCCGATGGTCACCCCGCTCGCCCGCCGGCGGCCATGGGTCGTTGCCCGGCAGGCGGTCAGCCTCGATCACCTGAGCGGGGGTCGGCTCACCCTCGGGGTCGGGCTCGGTGAGCCGCCGGCGGCCGAGTTCGAGGCGTTTGGCGAGGCCGCTGATGCCCGGGTCAGGGCGGCGAAGCTCGACGAGGGCCTCGCCATCCTCGACGGCCTGTGGCGCGGCGAGCCGTTCGAGTTCGACGGCGTCCATCACCGCCTCGCCAGGATGCGATTCCTGCCGCGGCCGATCCAGCGCCCGCGCATCCCCGTCTGGGTAGCCGGCTTCGTGCCTCACCGCCCGCCGTTCGAGCGAGCGGCCAGTTGGGACGGGGTCTTTCCGGCGAGCCACTCGACCGAGACGACCGGAGAACCGATGCCACTCGACGAGCTGCGCTCAGTCCTCGATGTCGTGGCCGCGGCGCGGGCACCGCGGGGCCTGGCCGGCTTCGACGTGATGATCTCTGGAGCGACCCCGGCCGACCCTCGCGCGGCCGGTCAAATCCTGGAGCCGTATGCAGCTGCCGGTGTGACCTGGTGGTCGGAGGGCCTCAACGGCTGGCGCGGCCCACTACCGGAGGTGGAAGCCCGGATCGCCGCCGGGCCGCCGCGCCTGGCTGTGCCAGCTGGAGCGTAGCGCCGCGCCGCGGCCATCCTGACCGTGCGCCTCGTCAGCCGCGGCCCAGCAGGTCCTCGACGACGGGCAGGATCCGCTCGACCCACAGGGCGTACTGCGCGCCGCTCGGGTGGAGCCCGTCGCGAGCGACGAGCGAGCGGTCGCTGGCCGCGCGGAGCGACAGGTCATGAATATCGACCACGCGGATGGCGCGTGACTCGGCGAGCTCGGTCAGCAGCGCGTTGAAGCGACGGATCCCGGCCGCCTGCGTGGCCGGATCGCCGTAGTCGCCGCCGGCAGGCGTGACCGTGTAGTCGGGCGTCGTCATGACGAGGACGCGGCGCGCACCGAGGCGCTCGACGAGCTCGTCGAGGATCCGCACGAGATTCCGGCGAAACGTCGCCTCCGACACGCCCTGGACGACGTCGTTGACGCCGATGAGGAGCGTCACGAAGTCGGGGGCGAGCCCGTCCAGGGCGGGCAGCTCGACGGCGATGACATCGGCCGAGGTGAAGCCGTTCACGGCAAGGTTGGCGACGAGCTCGAGGGACGGCGGCTCCGGGCCGAGCGCCGCGACGAGCTGGTCGGGCCAGCGCTCCTCGATCCCGACCGAAGTGCCGATCGTGTACGAGTCGCCGAGCGCGACGTAGCGGAGAGGATCGTCGCTCATGACCGGGCTCGCGGTCGCCGGCGCCCCTGTCGCGATCGGCGTCGCTGCGGGCGAGCCGCCGGCGGTGGCGCAGCCCACCAGCGCCAGGCCGACGACGAGCCAGGCGCCACGTCGGAGCACGACCTCAGGGCAGCCGCCCGAAGGCGTCGACGAGGATGCCCTCGAACCGCTCGCGATCGATCTTGATTCCGACCTCGGCGTTCGGCGAGAGGCCGTGGCGCTCCATGCGGCGGGCCAGTCCCTCGCAGACCGTCCGGCCGCGAGCCGGCCCGTCGGTCGTGTCGAGCCGGACGTTGTAGCTGGCGACATCGACGAGGTCCTCGATGGCGAGATGGGCGACCGCGACCGCGTCGTGGATCGCCGTCGTCGTCCCGCCGTACCACTGGCCGACTCGCTCGATGGCGAACTCGACGAGCTCGGCGGCGATCGTCGCCGATGTCGTCCCCAGCGCCCGGAGGCGCGCGGCGCCGGTCCCGTCGAGCGTCGCCTGGTGGGTCACGTCGAGGCCCATCATCGTGATCGGAAGACCGGACCGGAAGACGATGTCGGCCGCCTCGGGGTCGGCGTAGATGTTGAACTCGGCGGAGATCGTCGCGTTCCCCTCCCCGATCGAGCCGCCCATGATCGAGAGGTGAGCGATCCGCTCCGCCAGCCCTGGATGGAGGCGGAGGAGGAGGGCGATGTTCGTGAGCGGCCCGATCGGGGCGATGGTCACCGGCGCGACGGACTCGCGAAGGATCCGGGCGATGAGCTCGACGGCCCCCTCGGGCCGGGCGGTGGCCGTGGAGGGCGGCAGGACGGTGCGGCCGATCCCACCCTCGCCGTGGATCCCCGTGGCCCGGACGACCTCGCCGCTGATCGGCCCGTCGGCGCCCTCGGCGACCGGGATGTCCGCCCGCCCGAAGGCGTGCAGCAGGCGCAGGGCGTTGTCGGTGCAGTGCCCGACGTCGGCGTTGCCGCCGACGGTCGTGACCGCCAGGAGCGCGAGCTCGGGGCGGGCCACGGCCAGGCCGATGGCGAGGGCGTCGTCGAGCCCGGGGTCGCTGTCGATGATCAGCGGCAGGGGCCGGTCCGCGGTCCCGAGGGGCGCCGAACGCGTTACGGCGGGCGCGGGGAAGAAGGTTGGGCTGGCGACGATCGGGGCGTCGTGGGACCGGCCGGTCAACAGCCTCTCAACCCTGTTCGTACGGTTGGCCGGCCGAGGCAGGGCCGCGGACACGGCCGACGACGCCGGCGACGACGACGATCGTGATGATGTACGGGACGCTGTTGAGGAGCTGTGGCGGGACATGGACGCCCAGGATGGACAGCAGCGCCTGGGCCGAATCGGCGAATCCGAACACCAGCGCCGCGGCGAGCGCGCCGACTGGATGCCAGGCCCCGAAGATCATCGCGGCCAGCGCGATGAAGCCCTTGCCGGCGGTCATCTGCATCTGGAAGCTACCGGCCGTCGCCAGCGGCAGGTATGACCCGGCGAGGCCACAGATCAGACCGGCGAACAGGAGCGCCCGATAGCGGATCTGGAGGACGTTGATCCCGACGGTCCCGGCTGCAGCCGGCTTCTCGCCCGAGGCCCGGAGCCGCAGCCCCCAGCGGGTCCGGAAGATGAAGTAGGTCAGGATGATGACGAGGATGATGCTGAGATAGACGTACGGCCGGAGCGAGAACACCAGCGGCCCGAGCACGGGGAGGTCGGACAGGAACGGCAGCTGCATCGGCGAGACGTTCGGCGGGGTGTTGAGCTGGGGGTTGCTGCCGAGGACGCGCAGGAACAGGAAGTTCGTGATCCCGACGGCGCCGATGTTGATGACCGTCCCGGCGATGATCTGATCGACCTTGTGGCGGATCCCGAGCCAGGCCAGGAGCAGGCCCAACAACCCGCTTGCGCCCATCGCTGCCGAGACGCCGGCGATGGTTGCGAGGAACTGGTCGCCGGTCGCGCCGAGGACCACGCTGCCGACGATCACCGACACGCAGGCGCCGACGAGCATCTTGCCCTCGAGGGCGATGTTGAGCATCCCGCTCCGTTCGGACAGGATCCCCGCCAGCGCCCCGAGCGTGAGCGGAGTCGCGAGCTCGAAGCTGCCGCTGAGGACCTGGGTGACGTTCGCCTTCGTCCCGTCGAGAAGCGCAGCCAGGATGACCGCGACGTACGGTCCCAGGAGCAGGAGCAGCCACGGCCGCCACCGGAACATCGAGCCACGCCGGAGCTGAAGGGCGCCGACGAGGACCGCCGCGAGGCCGGCGATCACCCACAGCAGGCCGACAGTGGTCGCGACCTCGAACCGGTCCTGGCCCCTGTTGTAGACCCGGAACAGGAAGGACGCGGGGACCGAGAAGCTGCTCGAGGCGGCGTAGAACGACAGCACGCCGAGGGCGAGGAGGACGCCGCCGCGGATCCGGGCGTCGCGATGCGCTCGCCGGGCGGCCAGGCCCTCGCCCTGGAGCGCCGCGGTCGCAACGGCGGCGCTCATATCGGCTCCGCGGGCGCGGATGGCGCCACAGATGCGAGCTCGGGCGCGGGCTTGGCTACCTTCACCCGCCAGATCGTCCGGATCAGACCCGGCGCCGCCACGAACATGATGACCATGGCCATGATGAAGAACAGCAGGTCGAACGGGATTCCGGACTGGATGCCCATGACCTTGCCGCCGGTCGTCAGGGCCCCGAACAGCAGGCCGGCGGCGACGACGCCGCTGGGCCGGAGGCCGGCGAGCAGGGCCAGGGCGATGGCGTTGAAGCCGATGCCGCCGGACAGGTCGTTCGTGAGCTGGCCGGTGGCCCCGATGACGAGGAACCCGCCGCCCATCCCGGCGAGCCCGCCGGACAGCGCCATCCCGAGCATCATCGATCCGCCGGCGCTCATCCCAGCGTACCGTGCGGCCGTCGCGTTGAAGCCGGAGGCACGGAGCTCGTAGCCCTTCGTCGTCCGGAACAGCAGCCACGACACGACCCCCGCCATCACCAGGGAGGC
Organism: Candidatus Limnocylindrales bacterium; assembly: GCA_036393495.1. Taxonomy (GTDB): domain Bacteria; phylum Chloroflexota; class Limnocylindria; order Limnocylindrales; family CSP1-4; genus UBA5189. The sequence continues at coordinate 4,243 of DASWGY010000175.1, read as the reverse complement.
GACGAAGCCGTAGTCGAGACGGATCGCCGGGAGGCTGATGATCGACGGAACGTCGACCCAGGCCGACATGTTCTTGGAGATCGGCTGCGAGCTGCCGGCCTGGCGCAGGTACGGCCCGAGGAGCGCGAACAGCACGACCTGCGCGCCGATGTAGTTGAGCATGATCGTGGTAATGACCTCGTGGGCGCCCGTCCGGGCCTTGAGAAACCCGGGGATGAAGCCCCAGAAGCCGCCGAACACGACCGCGGCCGCGATGGCCAGGACGAGGATCACGAACGACGGAAGCCCGGAGGTCTGGAGGCCGACGCCGACGATCGTTGCGCCGAGGGCGCCCAGGATCAGCTGGCCGTCGCCGCCGATGTTGAACATGCCCGTGCGGAACGAGATCGCCACGGCCAGGCCGACGAAGATCAGCGGGGTTGCCGCGACGAGCGTCTCTGTGATCGGCCGGATCGCGGTGGCGATCGTGCGATCGCTGGGGTTCTCGAACGCCAGCCTGATTCGCTCCGGATCGCCGAACGCGCCGGTGAGCATCGCGCCGTAGCCGTTGAAGACGCCACCGACCGCTGAGCCGATCGCACCCACCGGGTCGGTCCCGATCCGCGACAGGTTCTCGAAGTCGGTCAGGATGATCACGACCCCGCCGAGGAGGAGCGCCGTGGCCACCGCCAGGACCGGGACGAGGGCCCGCCGGAGGAGAATCCGTACGGCGATCACGCCACGGCCCCTTCGCCGAACACCGCTCCGCCCATGAGCAGGCCGAGGTTCTCGAGCGTCGCGTCGGCGCCCGACAGGATGCCGACGATCTGGCCGTCGTACATCACTGCGATCCGATCACCGACCGCGAGGACCTCGTCCAGCTCGGTGCTGACGATGACGATCGCCGCGCCGGCGTCGCGCTGCTCGACGATCCGCCGGTGGATGTACTCGATCGAGCCGACGTCGAGGCCCCGCGTCGGCTGGGCGGCAATGACGAGCTGGACCGGCACCGAGAACTCGCGGGCCACCACGACCTTCTGCTGGTTGCCGCCCGACAGGGCCGTGGCGAGCGTGCCGATCGACGGGGTTCGGATGTCGAAGTCCTCGACCCCCTGGGCGGCCCGCTCGTTGATGGCCTTCAGGTTCATCACGCCGCGCCGGCTGTACGGCTCACGGTGGTAGGTGTCGAGGATGTAGTTCTCGGCCACGGTCATGAAGGCGATGAGGCCGTCGCGGCCGCGATCCTCCGGGATGTGGGCGACACCGAGGTCTGATACCTGGCGCGGCGTCGCCTTCTCGACGTGCCGGCCGCCGATCGCGATCTCGCCCGAGTCGATCGTCCGGAGGCCGGTGATCGCCTCCACGAGCTCGGTCTGGCCGTTGCCCTGGACGCCCGCGATGACCAGGATCTCGCCGGCTCGGACCTCGAGGTTGACCCCCTTGACGGCGAGCTCCAGGCGGCCATCCCGGACGAAGAGATCCTTCACGCTGAGGACGACATCGCCCGGCTTCGCGGGGCCCTTGGGCACGATCAGCTCGACGTCGCGGCCGACCATCAGGTTCGCCAGCTCCTGGCGCGTCGTCGTCGTCGGGTCGGCCGTCCCGGCAACCCGGCCGCGGCGCAGGACGACGATCTTGTCGGCGACCTCGATGACCTCGTTGAGCTTGTGGGTGATGAAGATGACGGTCGTGCCGGCCGCCGCCAGCGACCGGATGATGCCGAAAAGCTCTTCCGTCTCGCTCGGCGTCAGGACCGCGCTCGGCTCGTCGAGGACGAGGATGTCGCTCTGGCGATAGAGGGCCTTGAGGATCTCCACCCGCTGCCGGACGCCGACCGGCAGGTTCTCGATCCTGGCGTCGGGATTGACGTTCAGCTTGTACTGCTCGGACAGCTCCACGATGCGTCGCCTGGCGGCGGCGCGATCGAAGGCCCCGAAGGGGCCGCTGACCGTCTCCGCGCCGAGCGCGACCGCTTCGACGACGTCGAACACCGGAACGAGCATGAAGTGCTGATGGATCATCCCGACGCCGGCCGCAATCGCGGCGTGCGGATCACCGAAGACCCGCGGCTGCTCGTCGATGAGGATCTCACCCGAGTCCGGCCTGTACAGGCCGGACAGGATGTTCATCAGCGTCGTCTTGCCGGCCCCGTTCTCGCCGAGCATGCCGAGGACCTGGCCCTTGTCGACCGAGATCGAAATCTTGTCGTTGGCCAGGACGCCGGGAAACCGCTTCGTGATCTCGCGAAGTTCGAGCCGCATTGCGCGGAGCTGCCCTCGTGTCGGGGATGGAACCCGCCCCCGGCCCGCGACTGCGGGCCGGGGGCGAGAGGTGAGGCGTTGCTGGAAGGCTCTCGCCGCGCCTAGCAGCCGCGAGCGAGGTACTCGCAGACCGAAATCTCGCCCTTGATGATGGACGCGCGGAGCGCCTCGATCTCAGCCTTCAGCTCGGCTGAGATCTCGTCCTCGTAATCGTGGTACGGGGACAGCAGCACGCCGTCGTTGGCGAGCGTGCCGGCGTAGTCCGTGCCGCCAAGGTAGCCGCCTTCGACCTGGTGGAAGAAATCGAGGACCGACACGTCGATGGCCTTCTGGGCCGACGTCAGCAGCGCCCCGTTGGTCGGTGCGCCGAGGCTGATGTACTGGTCGGTGTCGACGCCGATCGCCCACAGGCCGTTGTCGAACATCGCCTTGATCGAGCCGTTGCCGGTGGCGCCGGCGACCGGATGGACGACGTCGACGCCCTGGTCGATGAGGGTCTGGGCGAGCTGCTCGCCCTTGGCCGGATCGTTCCACGGGTTGTCGCCGCCGACGAACGTGCCGGTCGAATCGCCGTCCCAGCCAAGGAGCTCGACGGTCGTGCTGTGGACCTCGTTGTACCGGGCGATGCCGGCGTACATGCCATCCATGAACCGGGTCACGCCGGGGAACTGCTGGCCGCCGTACGTGCCGATCTTGCCGGTCTCGCTGAAGCCGGCTGCCAGGTAGCCGCCGAGCATCGCCGCCTGATCGATGAGGTAGTCGAGGCCTGTGAAGTTGTCGGGATGCGGGGTGTCGTCGTCGTTGCCACAGGTGAAGTCTGGACCGCAGAGGTTCCAGGCGGTGTCGACCTGGGCGAACGCGATGTCGGGGTACAGCGCGGTCGCCGCGGCCGTTGCCTCGCCCTGGAGGAAGCCGATCGTCACGATCGCGGTGCAGCCTTGGTCGACGAGGCGGGTGATGTTGGCCGCGTAGTCGGTCGCGCCCTGGGCCTCGCTGAAGTGGGTCGTGAAGCCTTCTGCGGCCGCGTCGTCGAGACCCTTCTTGGCGAGGTCATTGAAGTTGCGGTCACCGAGGCCGCCCGTGTCGAAGGCGACGCAGGCAACCGTGGTCATCGCCGTCGGCTCATCGGTCGCCGTCGGCTCATCGGTCGCCGTCGGCTCGGAGGCCGTTGGCGCCTCCGTGGGGGCCGTGGTCGCCCCCGGCCCACACGCCGCGAAGGCGATGGCTGCGGTCGCGCCGAGCGCGAGCAGCCGCGTGGAGATGCGCAAGGTAAATCCTCCTCCTGATCAATCCCGGCACGTTCGTTCACGAGATGCCGGTCGTCCGGCGCAGGATACGCTACCCGGTGCCGGTGCGTCGACGCCCCAGATGGCTCCTGCGGACCACTATCTTGCACCGTCGGACGCCCGGCTGGAAGCCGGAGAAACAAGTCGCTGGAGGATCTCGAGCCAGATGACGATCGATCGCGGCGACGCCCGCCGGCTGGCCGATCTCCTCGATCTCCACGACGGACGTCTCGGCGTCTCGCTCCTCGATGACGCCGGGATCAGGGACCTGCTCGCTTCGCGGCCGCGGATCGCCATGATCGGCGCCTCGCCGGACCCATCGCGCCCTTCGAACGGCGTCCTGCGCGATCTCGTCGCGCTCGGCTTCGACGTCGTGCCGGTGAATCCCACGGTTGCCTCAGTCGAGGGCCGGCGCTGCCACCCGAACCTCGCCGCCGCCGTCGAGGCGACCGGTCCGGTCGATCTCGTCGACGTGTTCCGTCGGCCGGAGGCCTGTCCCGGCCACGCTCGCGAGGCGGTCGCGGCCGGTTCCCGATGCCTGTGGCTGCAGCTTGGGATCGCCAGTCGCGAGGCGGGCGAGATTGCGTCCGCCGCCGGGCTCGCAGTCGTGATGGACCGCTGCCTCGCGGTCGAGGCGGTGCGGGCGTGACCACATCGCGACGCCGAGCCGGGTAGGAGGACGAGGACCATGGACCGAACGGACTGGTGGTCGGCCCT
>DASWGY010000174.1:0-6174 GCA_036393495.1 Candidatus Limnocylindrales bacterium | reverse complement strand
CTCGGCGCGGCCGCGGTCCTGCTCGCGGGCCCGGCCGTCGCGTCGGCTGCGAAGTCGGCCGCCGCCGACCTCGGCTTCCTGTTCGGGCTGTCGACCTCCAAAGATGGCAGCCTGCTCGTCGCCGATGCCACCCAGGGTATCGTCGCGATTCGCGGCGGTGAACGGACGCTCTTCGCTCCCCTGCCCGGCGTGACCGACGTTGCCGCGATCGGCAACGGCGTCGTCTTCGCGATCACCGGCGGACCGGTGGGCATCTATGACGGCGAGTCGAACCACGACCCGAACGGCACCGCCGCCCGCCTGTACCGCGTTTCCCGCGGCCAGGCCCAGGAGATCGCGGACCTCGGCCTGTTCGAGATCCAGAACAACCCCCACCCGGCCGAGTTCGACTCGAACCCCTTCGGCCTGACGGTCCTCAACGGCGGTGGCGTCCTCGTCGCCGATGCCGGCGGCAACAGCATCATCTACGCCGATGTCACCGGCGTGATCGACTGGGTCGCGACCCTCCCGACCGAGCTCGGCTCGACGGCCAACATCAAGGCCCTCTTCGGTTGCCCGGCCGGCCCGCCCGACTTCTGCCTCCTGCCCGACATGATCCCGACCGAACCCGTGGCCACCGACGTCGTGATCGGGCCCGACGGGGCCGCCTACGTCAGCGAGCTCAAGGGCTTCCCCGCGCCCGCCGGTGAGTCGCGGGTCTGGCGGATCGAGCCCGGATCGGTCCACGCCGAGTGCGGCACGAGCGATGCCTGCCAGGTCGTCGCCGACGGCTTCACCTCGATCGTCGATCTCGACGTTGGGCCGGATGGGACGCTCTACGTGACCGAGCTCGACGAGGCCAGCTGGTGGGCCGTCGAGGTCTTCCAGGCGCCGACCGGCGGGACGATCAATGCCTGCGAGTGGGGCTCGTTCCCGCTCACGTGCAGCGAGGTTGCGACGGGGCTGCCGATCCCGATGTCGACCACGATCGGCGGCGACGGCAGTCTCTACACCACGATCTGGTCGCTCGTCCCCGGCCTTGCCGACGTGGTGGCCGTGCCATAGGCCGCGCGCGGAGGCCGCGCGCCGCGTTCCCATCCATCGCGATCAGCCCGAAGCCCCGGCCGTGCGGCCGGGGCTTCGGCGTTGCAGGGTCGCGCCTAGGCGGGCTGGGGCGCCGAGGTGCTCGGCGGGGCGGGGGCGGCGCCCCGGAGAGGGGCGTCGGCAAGGCCGTGGCCTCGGAACGTCCGCCATGCCAGGTACAGGACCGCGCCATAGCCGAACAACGAGGCGATCGCCGTAATCGGCGGGAAGATCGCCAGGATCGCCAGGGCCAGGAGCCCGATGACCGAGGCCAGGTACGGGCGCTCCCGAACCACGCCCGGGTAGAGCCGGGCAAGGATCCAGTCGCCGATCCAGATCCCGGCCACGATGTAGCCGAGAAAGGCGAGCAGCGGCCAGACCAGGAACAGCAGGGCCAGCGCCAGCGGGATCCCGACGACCGAGGCGAACAGCCCGCCGAGGACGAAGATCGGGGCGACCACGCCGAGGATGCCGACCAGGAACGTCTCCACCGGTCGATGCCGGATGAGCGCCTCGGCGGCACGAGCCTGGCGGGCGCCAAGGGCAGCGACGACGAGTCCGGCAACCACCGCGGCCAGCGCAAAGCCGAGGAAGAACAGGATCAGGAGCGGGCCGAGGACGAAGCCGATACCCGACAGCTCGCTGCCGATGTCACGGATCGAGCCGTTGATCGCGGCGTTGCCCGACTTCGTGACCAGGGCATCGAGCTTGAAGAGCTCTGTCTCGATGACGGTGTCGGGCCCCAGGAAGACCGGCGTTCGAATGGCGACGACCGTCTCGGCTTGGGCACCGGTCATGGTGAGGATGCCGTCGACAACGACGACGGTGGTGACGTCGCCCTCGATCGTGGCCTCGCCGTTCACCACGAAGACCACGTCGTACCGGTCCGTGGACGGGACCGTGACGTCGCCCTGGGTCGAGATGAGGACTCGACCGGTCTGGGGCATGGTCGGATCCGCCGCGGCGACGGCCGGAACCAGGAACAGGAGTGCCAGCAGCAGGCCGGTGCCTGCGCCGAGGAGCCGCTTCATCACGTCAGGCCCCCGCGTCCGGCTCTGCCGGGACAGGAACGTCAACGGGGACGTCGACTGGGGCGTCGACCGGCAGGTCGCCGGCACGCATCATGAACCGGCCGAGGGCCGGGCGAGAGCAGCCCATTCGCTGGGTCGCAACGAGCAGGCTGAGCACGGCGCCCAGCACGATCGCGACGACCACGAACGGCAAGATCCGTTTGAACATCTGGCGCACCTCCAGCGCGTGACAAGGTCGGCCCACCTCGGGGCGCGTGTGGGTGTCTCCATCCAAGCAGCGGCGCCGGCCGCCCACCAGAGCCGGACGGCACGACCCGGGCCTGCGGATGTCATGCGACCGGGATCGCCGGCGTCACCTGCCGTGGCTGCCGAAGCGGTGGCGCGGATCGCGCGGGCGAAGCGGGCGACGAACGCCGCTCCTCAGCGGTCGGCGCGGGTGATGGCGAGGATCTCGTCGCCCCAGCGAGCCAGCTTGGAGGGGCCGATGCCCTTCACCCGGCCCAGGGCAGGCATGGTCGTCGGGCGACGATCGGCGATCTCGATGAGGAGGGCGTCGGACGCGACCACGTACGCCGGGACGCCGTCGGACCGAGCGGTGACGGTTCGCCACTCGCGGAGGGCTGCCATGAGCGGCGAGTCGTCGTGGCGGTCGCGGGCGCGACGACCGGCGTTCATCGGGGCGCCGGGCAGGACGGTGACGCGGCCACGGACGTGTTCCGGCCGGGCGCTCTGCCCCTCCAGCGCGGCGAGGAACCGGCTGGGCCGGCGACGCCCGGTGTCGCGGCGCTCGGCCCACGACAGGGCGAGGTGGCGGCGAGCCCGCGTCAGGCCGACGTAGAGGAGGCGGCGCTCCTCGGCGATCGCGTCGTCGGTCTCGGCCTGGCGGATCGGCAGCATCCCTTCCTCGAGCTGGGGCAGGAACACCGCATCCCACTCCAGGCCCTTCGCCCGGTGGAGCGTGAGGAGGTTGACCCCGTCGACCGAGCCCTCCGCCTCAGCGGCGACGCGGGCATCGAAGTCGGCGAGGAGCCCGGGAGCATCGATGTCGTGGCGGGCCGCCACGGCCTCGGCCACGATCTCGAGGACGAGGGCCAGCGATGCCGTCCGCTCACGGGCCTCGGCGCCGCCGCGGCCGCCGTCGTCGTCCGCCTCGAAGCCGAGGTCGGTCCGGAGCCGGTGATCGAGCGCGGCGAGGAGCTGGGAGCCGGTGGGCGGGAGTGCGCGGGCGGCGCCCGCGGCATCGGCGGCGTCTGCGGCAGCCGCGCCGCCGGCCATCCGCCGCAGGATCCTGAGCGCGTCGCGAACCTCGGTCCGCTCGAAGAATCGCTGTCCCCGGACTCGGAACGGGATCCGGGCCTTCGTCAGGGCCGCCTCGATCGGCGGGATCTGGGCATTGATCCGGACGAGAACGGCGATCTCGGAGGCCGCGATCGGGCCTGCGGGCGCACCCTCGAGGCCGGGCGCAGGCGCAGGCGCGGATGCGCCGTCGATATCGGCCATGAGCTTCTGGATCCCGGCGACCAACAGGTCCAGCTCGGCCTCGCCATCGGCCACTCGCCGGATCGAGGGCACCGGCCCGGCGGGCTGCGTCGCCACGAGCCGCTTCCGCCGACCCTCCGCCGACAGCAGGCGGTTGGCGAGCTCGAGGATCTCGGGCGAGGACCGGTAATTCTGCGACAGCGTGATCTCACGGGCGGCCGGATGCCGCTCCACGAACCCGGTGAGGTACGACGACGTCGCGCCGGTGAAGGTGTAGATCGTCTGGTCCTCGTCGCCGACCACACACAGGTCGTCGCGCTCGCCGCACCACAGCTCCAGGAGTCGCTGCTGGAGCGGGTTCGTGTCCTGGTATTCGTCGACGCTGAACCAGCCCTTCCGGGCGCGGACGGTGGCGACGGCGTCGGAATCGGTCTCGAGGAGGTCGACCGTCTCGACGAGCAGATCGTCGAAGTCGATCCGCCCGGCCCGGGCCTTGGCTCGCTCGTAGTCGGCGAAGACGCGGGTGACGAGATCGCCGGGGATCGGCGGCTCGCGGCCGGCGGCCGCCGCCTGGCGCTCGTAGTCGCGGGGCGCCACCCGACGGGCCTTGGCCCACTCGATCTCGTCGGCAAGGTCCTTCGACGGGGTGAAGCGGTAGTGGCCGGGCAGCTGGCGGGCCAGCCGGCCGACGAGCTGGGCCTTCGAATCGAGGATCTCGGGCAGCGGCGCGCCTTCGTGGCGGGCCGGCCAGAAGTGGCGAAGCTGCGACAGCGCGTGGGCGTGGAACGTCCGGGCCGTGACTCCCGGGAGTCCGAGCGACCGCAGCCGCTCGACCATCTCCTTCGCCGCCTTGTCGGTGAAGGTGACGACGAGGACCTGGTCCGCCGGCACGACCCCCGTCCCGATCGCGTAGGCGGTCCGGCGGCTGATGACCCGGGTCTTGCCGCTGCCCGCGCCGGCGTGGATCGCGACCGGGCCGCTCGTCGCGAGGACGGCCTCGCGCTGCTCGGGGTCCAGGTCGGCGAGGAGCGCGTCGGGATCGAGGGTCGTGGGACGGGGCACCGCTCAAGGGTAGGCGCGCGCGCTCACCTGCGGGTTACGCCGTCGCGCGCGGCGTAGGTCAGAGCTGCAGCGCCAGGCCCTCGCTGGCGGCTCGAACCGTTCCGGATCGGCGCTCGGCGGCGGCCACCGCGACCAGCTCGTCGACCACCGCGTCCGCGTGGTCCGGGTCGTGGTGGATGAGCAGCAGCTCGCGCGCCTGGGAAAGGTCGGCCAGGCGGGCCGCGTGGGTCACGCTGCTGTGGCCCCAGCCGACCCGGCGGGCGTACTCCTCGTCGCCGAACTGCCCGTCGTGGAGGAGCACGTTGACGTCCCGTGCCAGCTCGAACCCCGAGGTCCAGGCCGGGTCGAGCAGGTCGCTGCCCAGCCGCGGCTCGTGGTCCGGCAGGTACGCCAGCGCGGCGCCGTCCGCCTCGAGCCGGTACCCGACGGTTGGGCCCGGATGGATCACGCCGGCGGCGGTGACGCGAAACGCGCCGACCGACCACGGCTCGGGCTCGACATCGTGGAGCTCGACCTTCGAGGGCAGGTCCCGCAGCCGGACCGGGAACAGCGGCGGCGAGAGGTAGCGGGTCAAGCGGGCTCGGAGGTTCCGGGTCGTCGACGGCGGTCCCCAGACGTGGACCTCGCGCCCGGGCTCGAACAGCGGCCGGAAGAAGCCGAGGCCCTGGATATGATCCATGTGGAGATGCGTGAGGAGCACGTGGATCGGCCGCCCGTCGCCGGCCAGCCGCAGGCCCGCATGGCGCATCCCCGTCCCCGCGTCAAGGATCGCGACCGACCCGTCGAAGGCGTCGACCTGGACGCAGGCGGTGTTGCCACCGTACCGGATCGTGTCGGGCCCGGCCGCGGCGAGGGATCCCCGCGAGCCCCAGATCGTGATCCTCATTCCGGGCCGGCCATCCGGCCGTGCCACATGACCACGATGACGCCGAGGACGTGGCCACCGGCGCTTTCGATCGGGACCGCGGTCGCCTCCACGTCCCGAACGACGCCGTCGAGGCCGTGGATGAAGAACTGGGCGTGGGCCGGCCGGCGCTCGCGCATCGCGAGCATCCCCGGCAGCTGCTCGACCGGCAGCCGTTCGCCGTTCGCTCGGCGCGGGGCAAGGATCGATGTCCGCTCCTCGAAGCCGAGGGTATCGATCTCGTCGAACGACCGCCCGAAGATCGCCTCGGCCGGCTCGTTGTAAAACAACGTGTCGCCGCGGGCGTCTACGAGCAGGATCGGGACGGACAGCCCGCTCGCGAGCTGGCGGGCCAGGATCAGCTCGACGGCCTGGGCCATGCCTGCATTGTGGCGACGCGGCGGACGCGCGCAACCGCGGCGAGGCCCTGTGAGCCGGTGCGGCGGACCAGGGCTCCCGGGTCGGGGGGCGGGTTCAGCACCGAAAATCGGGACGGTCAGCGGCCACGACGCCGGACTCGATGACCTCCGCCCGCGCATGGGCTCGAAGGAGCGCCTCGAGGTCGGCGATCGCAGCTGCCACGTCCTGCGCAGCATCGCCGTGATGTCCCTCCACGGTCGCGAGGATCTCGGTGGT
>DASWGY010000173.1:0-22131 GCA_036393495.1 Candidatus Limnocylindrales bacterium | reverse complement strand
GTCGGCCGCGTAGGCCTCGCGGCGGGTGACCGGGCGGAGGTTGATGAGGCGCTCGTCGTTGGTCGGGTAGCCCGGCTCGAACACGAACGACGCGTCGTGGGTGATCATCCCGACGCTCAGGCCGAGGAAGTGGAAGACGGGACCCATCCACTGCGGGTCGCGCCGGGCGAGGTAGTCGTTGACGGTCACGATGTGGGCCCCGCGACCGGCCAGGGCGTTCAGGGCCGCGGCCAGCGTCGGGAGGAGGGTCTTGCCCTCGCCCGTCTTCATCTCCGCGATCTTGCCCTGATGGAGGACGATGCCGCCGAGGAGCTGAACATCGAACTGGCGCATCCCGAGGGCCCGCCGCATCGCCTCGCGGCCCATCGCGAAGACCTCGGGCAGGACCTCGTCGAGGGCGTCCTGGATGCGCTCGTTCTCGTGTTTCCGGCGGTCCTTCGCCAGCTCGCGGCGGCGCTCGAGATCGGGGTGGTGGAGCTCGTCGTCGGACGGCTCGTCCGGCACGGCCGCCTTGCCGACGTCCGCCCGGATTTCGGCGAAGCGCGCCCGGATCTCGTCGTCGGCGAGGGCGCTGATCTCGGGCTCGAGCTCGTTGACCTCGTCGACGAGGGGTTGGATGCGCTTCAGCTCGCGGTCGTTCGAGTCGACGAAGCGGGACAGGAAACCCAGCATGGCCGATGCAGTCTAGCCGAGGGGCCCGGAGGCCGAGTCTGGGGCGCTTCCCCAGCCATCGTCGTCAACGCCGATCTCGAGGACGAGCTCGTCGCGAATCGGGATCGCGTTCGCGGCCCGCCGCGGAATCGCGGGCTTCAGCGTTCGGCGTGCCTCGTCGACCGCCCCGGCGTGGACGGCCGCAAGCCGCCAGCCACGGCGCTGGTAGAACGCGAGGGCCTCGAGGTTGTCGTTCGTCGTCACGAGCCAGGCGCGCTCGACGCCCTGGCCGTGCAGCGAGCGACGGGCCCAGGCCAGGAGCACGCTCCCGGCTCCCTGCCGCCGCTCGTCCGGCGCCACGACGAGGACTCGGATCTCGGCTTCGTTCGCTCGGGCAGCGGCCGCGCCGGAAACGACCCACGTGACGAGACCGACCGGCCTGCCATCGAGCTCCTCGACCAGCCCGCTGCCCTCGAGCGCATCCACGAGCTCGCCCAGTCGGGCTTGCATCCGGCCGCCGAACTCGGCGTCGAGGAGGGCCTCTGCCCAGGCGAGGTCTCGCTCCGGGTCGAGCGGGCGGACGGTGACCCGCGCGGACCCGCTCAGCTCGGGAACGACCAGAAGCCGATGCCGTAGCCGACGACGAGGACCCCGAAGGTGAGGATCGCGAGGACGACCCACAGGGCGACCGAGCGACCCACCGACGTCGGGTTCATGTCCGGGTTGGTCAGGTCCGGCAGGCGGCCGCGCTCGAGCGCGGCGCCCCAGCGCGATGACCGGAGCTGGCGGCGCCAATCCTTCTCGGTGACGACCCGCGGCTCGAGGCCGCCCTTGCCGTCCGGTCTGTGGAGCTGGAGGCTCATCGATCTCCTGCCTGGGCCGCGGCGAGGATCGCGGGATCGCGATCTTCGGTATCGGGGTCGCCACCGGCCGCGTCGGCCGGCCCGTCGCCGGGCCCGTGGCCCGGCTCGGCGCGAGTATCGAGCTTCCGCGCGACGCCGTCCTCCCAGAGGAGCATCTCCTGGGTGAACTCGACCTCGCTGCTGAACAGCGCGCCGACCGATTCGCCGCGATGGATGCGCTTGATCGCCTCGCCGATGAGCGGCGCGATCGAGAGGGTCGTGATCTTCGGGATCCGCTTCGCCGGCGGGAGCGGGACGGTGTCGGTGAGGACGATCTCGCTGAGCCCCGATTCGGCCAGCCGCTCGACGGCGGGATCGGACAGGATCCCGTGGGTCGCGCAGGCGTAGATCTCGTGGACGCCTTCCCGCTCGAGGGCCGTGACCGTCTCCGTGAGCGTCCCGGCCGTGTCGATCTCATCATCGACGATCACCGCGCGCCGGCCGCGGACGTCGCCGATGACGTTCATGAGCTCGGCCCGGTCGAGGTTCCCGACCCGCCGCTTCTCGATGATCGCGAGGGGCGCGTCGAGGAGCTCGGCGAACGTCCTGGCCCGCTTCGCGAACCCGAGGTCGGTGACGACGACGAGGTCCTCGAGGTGCTTGTGCTTGAAGTAGTTGCTCAGGATGTGGACCGCTGTCAGCTCGTCCACGGGGATGTTGAAGAAGCCCTGGATCTGGCCCTGGTGGAGGTCCATCGTCAGCATCCGGTCGGCGCCGGCGACGGTGATCATGTCGGCCACCAGGCGGGCCGTGATCGGGACCCGCGGCTGGTCCTTCTTGTCCGAGCGGCCGTAGGCGTAGTACGGGACGACCGCGGTGATCCGCCCGGCCGACGCCCGCTTGAAGGCGTCGATCATGATCAGGAGCTCCATGATCGAGTCATTCACCGGGCGGCAGGTCGGCTGGACGATGAAGACGTCCTTCTCGCGGACGTTGTCGAGGATCTTGACGAAGATGTTCTCGTTGGCGAACTGGAAGGCTTCCAGGCGTCCCGGCTCCGTGCCCAGGTAGCGGCTGATCTTCCGGGCGAGGTCCGGGTTCGAGTTGCCGTGGTAGATCTCGAACTGGTCCGCGTACACGGAGGGCTCCTCCCCTTCGCCGGGCCCGACCGCGACGCTCAGACGCCGCGATCCGGAGACGTCCCGCCACGGTCGCCCGAGTCGGCCGCTCCCGGATCGCCATTGTCGTCGCTGGCGAGCCCTTCTGCCAACCCCGGCCGGAAGGCCGCGATGCCGACGACCCGGTCGCCCTCGTTGAGGCGCATGACGATGACCCCGCGGGCGCCGGACGAGTAGCGGTTGACCGTGTCGAGCTCGGTTCGCACGACCTGGCCCTGGGCCGAGATCAGGACGAGCTCCTCGTCCATCTCCGTGACCTGCTGGACGGCAGCGACGAGGCCGGTCTTGCGGCCCTCGAGCGAGATCAGCCGGACGCCCTGGCCGCCGCGGTGCTTGAGCCGGAACTCGTCGATCGAGACGCGCTTGCCGTAGCCGGTCTCGGTCAGGACGAGGAGATCGGCCCCCGGCTGCACGACGCTCATCGCGACGACCTCGTCGCCCTCCTTCTTGAGGAGCCGGATGCCGATAACGCCGCCGGCGTCGCGACCCATCGCCCGGACCTCGTCCTCGTGGAACTTCGCGAGCATGCCCTGGGCCGTGGCCAGGATGATGTCGTCCTCGCCCGAGGAGACGTCGACCCAGGCGAGCTCGTCGGCCTCGCTCAGGATGATCGCCCGGATCCCGGTCGAGCGGACCCGCTCGAACTGCTCGAGCGGGGTCTTCTTGATGATCCCCCGACGGGTCGCCAGGACGAGGTACGAGCCGGGCGCGAACTCCCGGAGCGTGATCGTTGCGACCGGCACCTCGCCGGCCTCCACCTGGACGCCCGGCATGTTGATGATCGGCAGGCCCTTGGCCTGGCGCGAGGCGTCGGGGATGGCGTGAACCTTGGCCGAGAAGACCCGACCGCGGTTCGTGAAGAACAGGGCCCAGTCGTGGGTGTTGGCCACGAGGAGATGCTCGACAGCGTCCTCCTCGCGGGTGACGTGGCCGATGATGCCCTTGCCGCCGCGGTGCTGGCGGCGGTACGTCGCCACCGGCTGGCGCTTGATGTAGCCTCGCCCGCTGATCGTGATGACGACGTCCTCGTCGGCGATCAGGTCGTCATCGGTCAGCTCGCGCGACGCGTCCTCCTGGACTCGCGTCTTGCGTTCGCCGGCGTACTTCCGCTTCAGCTCGTTGAGCTCGTCGCGGATGATCGAGAGGACCCGGGCCGGGTTGGCCAGGATGTCCTCGAGCTCGGCGATGAGCTGGATGACCTGGAGGTATTCGTCCTCGATCTTCTTGCGCTCGAGGGCCGCGAGGCGGGCCAGGCGCATGTCGAGGATCGCCTGGGCCTGGCGCTCGGAGAGCTCGAAGCGGACCTCGAGGTTCGTTCGGGCGGTGTCGGTGTCGGCCGATTCCCGGATGGTCTTGATGACCGCGTCGAGGTTGTCGAGGGCCTTCTTGAGCCCTTCGAGGATGTGGGCCCGATCACGGGCCTTGCCGAGATCGAACTCCGTCCGACGCCGAACGATCTCGCGGCGGTGGTCGACATGGTGCTGAAGGACCGACTTCAGCGGCAGCGTCTGGGGCTGGCCGTCGACGAGGGCCAGCATGTTCATGTTGAAGGCCATCTGCATCGGGGTGTGCTTGAACAGGTTGTTCAGCACCTTGTGCGGATTGGCGTCGCGCTTGATCTCGATGAAGATCCGCATCCCGTCGCGGTCCGACTCGTCGCGGAGGTCGGCGATGCCGTCGATCTTCTTGTCCTTGACCAGGTCGGCGATCTTCTCGAGCAGGGTGGCCTTGTTCACCTGGTACGGCAGCTCGGTGACGATGATCGCCATCCGGTCGCCGCGGACTTCCTCGAACGCGACCTGGGCCCGCATCACGACCCGGCCCCGACCGTGGGCGTACATCTGGCGGATGGCGTCGATCGTCTCCCAGTCGCCGCTGATCGAGTTCCGCTGGCGCTCGAAGCGGAAGATCGTGCCGCCGGTCGGGAAGTCGGGGCCGGTCACGTAGTGGCACAGGTCGTCGGACGTGATCGCGGGGTCGTCGATGAGGGCGATCGTGGCGTCGACGACCTCGCCCAGGTGGTGGGGCGGGATGTTCGTCGCCATGCCAACCGCGATCCCGGAGCTGCCATTGATGAGCAGGTTCGGCAGCTTGGCCGGCAGGACCGACGGCTCCTTCTGGGTGCCGTCGTAGTTCTCGGTGAAGTCGACGGTCTCCTTGTCGATGTCGGCCAGCATCTCGGCGGCGATCGCGGTGAGGCGCGCCTCCGTGTAGCGCATCGCTGCGGCCGCGTCGCCATCGACCGAGCCGAAGTTGCCCTGGCCGTCGACGAGCGGGTAGCGCATCGAGAAGTCCTGGGCCAACCTGACGAGGGCGTCGTACAGGGCCACGTCGCCGTGGGGGTGATACTTGCCCATGACCTCGCCGACGATCGCGGCGCACTTGCGGAAGGAGCTCGTCGCCGAGAGCCCCATCTCGCCCATCGTGTAGAGGATCCGGCGATGCACCGGCTTCAGGCCGTCCCGGACATCGGGCAGGGCACGGGCCACGATGACGCTCATCGCGTAATCGAGGTACGAGGTTCGCATCTCGTCCTCGATGAGGATGCCCTTGATGGCGCCGATGTTGTCGGTCACGGGGTGGCGGCTCCTTCGGTCAGGTCAGCGGTGGTTCGGGGATCGGCCCGCCCAGGGAAAGGTCGGCGAATCGGGCGGCCGTGGCCGCGGCGATCGAGGTCGACGTCGCGCCGCGGTGGCGTCGGAGGCCCTCGAGGCGGGTCCGAATGCGAGCGGCGTCGGCAGGATCGACCTTCGTCAGCGCGTCCCGGATGACCCAGGCGCGGTGACCGTCCGCGGTCGCGGCCGCGGTGTCGGCCTCCGAGGCGAGGGCGGCGGTCGTGGCCTCGACGTCGACGATGGCCATCGAGCGATAGGCCCATGCCAGGGCCTTCTGCACGTCCGGCTCGGCGTCTCCGATCAGGAGGCCCAGGAGCTCCAGGCCGCGACGGGCGACATCCGGCTCGCGACCGGCGGTCCGGTTCGCGAACGGGATCGTGGCGATCGCCGAGCCGACCAGCCGCCGCTCCCACCGGGACGGCGCGTAGACGAGCTGCTCGAGCTCGGCCCATCGGTACTGCTCGGCGAGGACGCCCCTGGCCACCGGATGGGCCAGCGAGTCCACCGTGATCCAGTCCCCGGCGTCCCGTCCGGCCCTGCGGAGCAGTTGCCAGCTCCGCTCGGGCTCGCGCGGCAGCGTCCGCTCGAGGAGGTCGAAGGCGAACCAACGCGCTTCGAGCTCCCGCTCGCCGAGGAGGCGATCTGCGACGAAGAGGAGCGTGGCGGGTGAGTCGCGCCGGGTGGCGGCCCGGAAGCCGCGCCGCAGGCCTCCCTGGAGGGGTGTCCGGACCCCGTGGGTCGGACCGATCCCTGGGGCGATGAGCTGCTGTCCGGCGAGGTACTCGGGATCGGCCAGAGCGGCGAGGGCGGCCCGGAGCCTGGTCGCGAGCTCGGTCGGGTCCTGGACGTGGTCGCCCAGGGCGCGGCCCAGGGTCTCGGCCTGAGCCAGCCGCTGGGCCACGAAGGCCCGAGCTCGTTCCGTGGTCCGTCCCGGTGGGCTTGCTGCGGCGCGCGTCCTTGGCGTGACGGCGTCGGAGGTTTCGCGGGTTGCCACGGCCGCGCCTGTCGTCACGCGTCCACCCCGCCGGGTGGATTGATCGCCTGATCGGCCACCGGCCGGTCATCGACCGGCCGGAAGCGGTAGCGAGCCTGGAGCTCGGCGAGGCGCTCGGGCGGAGCCGCGACGTAGGTACCCTCGCCTGTGGCCAGCGATTCGCCCGTCTCGGCGTCGAGGATCTCGCCGGCGGTCCGGAAGAGGCGGCGGCTCGAGTGGACGACCTCGCCCACGGCCTGGATTGCCCGGCCAACCGGCACCGGACGCCGGAAGTCGACGGTCATCCGGGCGGTGACGCCCCACGTGCCGCGCCCGATGACTGACCAGGCCATGACCTCGTCGAGGATCGTGGCAATGATTCCGCCATGGGCGACGCCCTCCCAGCCCTGAAATCGCGGATCGAGGCTGAGCTCGGTCCGGCAGCCCGTCGCGTCGGTGTGGAGCTCCAGGCGAAGCCCGTGCTCGTTCAGCTCGCCGCAGGCAAAGCAGCGGTGCGGCTCGAAGCGGAAGGCGATGCCGCCGATCTCGGTCGCGGGCCGGGCCTCAGACGTCAAGGTTCCGAACCTTCCGGGCCTCGCTCTTGATGAACTCCTTGCGGGGCGCGACCTTCTCGCCCATCAGCATCGTGAAGATCGAATCGGCTTCGGCGGCGTCGTCGATCTCGGCCCGCAGGAGGATCCGCGACTCCGGGTTCATCGTCGTCTCCCAGAGCTGGTCGGCGTTCATCTCGCCGAGGCCCTTGAAGCGCTGGACGGAGATGTTCTTGACGTTCAGGTCCTTGACGATCGAGTCGCGCTCGCGCTCGGAGTGCGCGTACTTCGTGACCTTGCCGGTGGACACCCGGTAGAGCGGCGGCTGAGCGATGTAGAGATAGCCGGCGGCGATCACCTGGGGCATGAAGCGGTAGAACAGGGTCAGCAGCAGGGTCCGGATGTGGGCCCCGTCGACGTCGGCGTCGGTCATGATGATGATCCGGTGATAACGCAGCTTCGAGAGATCGAAGCTGTCGCCGATCCCCTCGATCCCGGCCCCCAGGGCGATGATCAGGGGCCGGACGTTCTCGCTGGCCACGATCTTGTCGAGGCGCGCCTTCTCGACGTTGAGGACCTTGCCTCGCAGCGGCAGGATCGCCTGGAAGCGCCGATCGCGACCCTGCTTCGCCGAGCCGCCCGCCGAATCGCCCTCGACGATGAACAGCTCGCTGCGGGCGGGATCGCGTTCCTGGCAGTCGGCCAGCTTGCCCGGCAGCGACAGCCCGTCGAGGGCGCCCTTCCGGATGACGAGGTCGCGCGCCTTGCGGGCGGCCTCCCTGGCCCGGGCCGCGGTGAGGCACTTCTCGATGATCCGGCGGCCGTCGCCGGGATTCTCCTCGAGGTACTGGGTCAGGCTGTCGGTGACCGCGGCCTGGACCTGGCCCTTGACCTCGGCGTTGCCAAGCTTCGCCTTCGTCTGGCCCTCGAACTGGGGATCAGTGAGTTTGACGCTGATGACCGCGGTCAGGCCCTCCCGGACGTCATCGCCCGACAGGTTGCCGTCGGAGTCCTTCAGGACGCCGGCCTTGTGGGCCCAGTCGTTGAGGGAGCTCGTCAGCGCCGCCCTGAAGCCGGTGACGTGGGTGCCGCCGTCGACGGTGTTGATGTTGTTGGCGAAGGCGAGGACGTTCTCGGTGTAGGTGTCGTTGTACTGGAGGGCGACCTCGACGGCGGTCGAGCCCTGCTTCCGCTCGACGTAGATCGGACGCGAATGGAGCGCCTCCTTGTTGCGGTTCAGGTGGCGGACGAACGACTGGAGCCCGCCCTCGAAGTAGAACGATCGCTCCCGGTCGGCCCGATCGTCGATGAGCGTGATCCAGACGCCCTTCGTGAGGTAGGCCGATTCGCGCAGGCGCTGGGACACGGTCTCGAACGAGTACTCGACGGTCTCGAACATCTCGGGATCGGCCCGGAACACCGTCCGCGTGCCACGCCGGGAGCCCTGGGGCCCGATCTTGGCGACCGCCTTCAGCGGCTTGCCGCGGCGGTATTCCTGGGCCCAGACGTGGCCGTCCCGAGCCGTCTCGACGCGCAGGAACTCCGACAGCGCGTTGACGACGCTGACGCCGACCCCGTGCAGCCCACCCGAGACCTTGTAGCCGCCGCCGCCGAACTTGCCGCCCGCATGCAGGACGGTGTGGACGACCTCGAGGGCATCCTTGCCGGTGGTGTGCTTGCCGACCGGGACGCCCCGGCCGTCATCGATGACCTCGACGGTGTTGTCGGGGCTGATCGTGACCCGGATCGTGGTCGCATGGCCCGCCATGGCCTCGTCGATCGAGTTGTCGACGACCTCCCAGATGAGGTGATGGAGGCCTCGACCATCGGTCGAGCCGATGTACATTCCGGGCCGGCGCCGCACGGCCTCCAGGCCTTCGAGGACCTGGATGCTCGCGGCCGTGTAGTCCGATCCGGCCGCCGCCTTGCGGCGACCCCTCGGCAGTGCGGCACCAGGAGTAGCCCTGGGCCCTGGTTCGGCGGCCCGGTTGGGCTCGGTCACGCATTCCCTCCGATCAGCCGCTCGTAGAGGCGGCCGAGCTCTTCGTCGCTGTAGTACTCGATCACGATCCGACCACCGCGCCGGGATCGGGCCAACCGGACCTTCGTCCCGAGTGCCCGCCTGAGGTCTTCCTCGACACGCTCCAGGTCGGGATCGGTGGAGCGTGGGGCAGGGCCCGAGCGATCGGGCCGAGGTTCGCGCAGGCGGCGAACGAGCTCCTCCGTCTGGCGGACCGAGAGGTCCCGGTCGATGACGGTCGCGACGATCTTCTCCTGGATCTCGAACGGCAGGCCCCCGATCGCTCGCCCATGGCCCTCGCTGATGCTCCCGTCGGCGACGGCCCGCTGGACCGCGTCGTGGAGCTCGAGAAGGCGGAGCGTGTTGGCGACGGTCGAGCGCGCCCGGCCGACGCGCTCGGCGAGGCGATCCTGGGTGAAGCCAAACTCCTCGATCAGCTGCTGATAGGCGTGGGCCGATTCGAGGGGATCGAGATCCTCACGCTGGAGGTTCTCCACGAGCGCGAGCTCGAGCTGCTCCCGGTCCGCGAGCTGGCGGATGACCGCCGGGATCCGCGCCAGGCCGGCGAGGCGGGCAGCGGCGACGCGACGCTCTCCGGCGACGAGCTGATAGCCATCGATCGTCTCGGTCACGAGGATCGGCTGGATCACGCCGTGCTCGCGAATGCTCGCGGCCAGGGTCGCCAGCGCCGCGGGATCGATCTTCGTCCGGGGCTGACGCGGGTTCCCGGCGATCCGGTCCAGATCGATCTCGGTGGAGCCCGTTGCCTGGAGCGGGCGCTGGGGGATCAGGGCCGCCAGGCCACGCCCCAGGCCGTGGGCACGTTCGGGCTGTCCGCTCATCAGGCGACCATTGCCTGGCCGGGGGGCGCTGATTCGACGCCGGGGCGCTCACCAACGGCGCGTCGGAATTCATCCGAAAGCGCCCGGTAGGCCGCCGCCCCGGACGATGTCGGGGCATACAGATGGATCGGCTTCCCGTGGCTCGGCGCCTCGGACAGCCGGACGCTGCGCGGAATGACCGTCTGGAAGACCCGATCACCGAGGTGAGCACGCACCTCGGCGGTTACCTGGGCCGAGAGGTTCGTTCGGGCGTCGAACATCGTCATCACCACGCCGTCGACGGCCAACCTGGGATTCAGGTGGTCTCGAACGAGGTTGATCGTGGCGATGAGCTGGTTGAGGCCCTCGAGCGCGTAGTACTCGCACTGGATCGGGATGAGGGTGCCGTCCGCGGCAGTGAGCGCATTCACGGTCAGCAGGCCGAGCGACGGCGGACAGTCGATGAAGACGTGGTCGTAGCGATCCATGATCGGTGCCAGGAGGCGGGCGAGGCGTCGTTCCCGCTGATCGAGCGGTGCGAGCTCGACTTCGGCACCGGCGAGGGCGATCGACGAGGGAACGAGGTCGAGCCCGGGAACGGCCGTCGACCGAATCAGCGTCTCGAGCGCCGTCGTGTCGACGATCGCCTCGTACACGGACGGCGCGTCCGATCGATCCCCCCCGAGGCCACTCGTCGCGTTGCCCTGCGGGTCGAGGTCGATGATGAGGACGCGGTCGCCCGCCAGGGCGAGATAGCTCGAAAGATTGACGACCGTGGTGGTCTTGCCGACGCCGCCCTTCTGGTTTGCACAGGCGAATGCGCGGCCCACTCAGGTCCCCGGCCGAAGTTGATTCACAGGATTGAATTCTACCAGTTCAGCCCTTCAGGACCGGTCGTCAAACCGGTCGTCACAGCTCGGGGCACGAGCCCGGCGATCGCCGGCCGGCGAGCCCCTGAGAGCCTCTCACATCGCGCTTCACTCGCGATTACCAGCATCGTCGGACGCGCTGCGGATCGCGGCGCAGGGAGGCACGACCTGGCCAGATGTGTTTCACGTGAAACAGCCGGGATCCCGATCCCCGACCGGCACCGAGCGCCCGCGGCGCGACGACACCGGCCATTGCCACGAGAGAACCGGCGCTCGTTGCCCGGTGTCGGTGCCCGTGGGATACTGCGACGCGGACGCGACCGGGCCGTCCGTCGTCGGGGTGCGCCGATCCCGTCCTCGACGCCAGGCCGGCACGCGAGGGTCACCGCCGCCCAGATGAGTCACCTTCTCGCCGCGGTCGGAGCGACGGCTGCCGCCCTCGTGGAGCTCAGCCTCGTGCCGTATCTCGGCGTCGGGGGTGCCCATCCGCATCCCGTGGTCGTCTTCGGGGTGATCTGGACCATCGCCGTCGGGGTCGAGAGTGGCCTGACCTGGGCATTCGTGGGAGGAATCGCGCTCGACAGCCTCGCCAGCAACCCGTTGGGGGTCTCGGCGTTCGCCCTCCTGCTCGCGCTGGGGGGTGCCGGCCTCATCGGACGCTCGTTCATCCGCATCCGGCCCCTGGCGCCAATCATCGCCGTCCCCGTCTTGAGCCTCGTCTACTCGATGACCGTCTTCGCTCTCCTCGCCGCCATCAGCCCGCCCGTCACGATCGGCGACCCGGTGGCCGCCTTCATGCCCGGCGCCGCGTATGACGCCGTGCTCGGCGTGGTCTTCGGTCCGCTCACCGTCTCGATCCGCGATCGCCGCATCCTCGAGGAGCGAGTGGACTGGTGAGCGCCGATACGCCGCCGTTCGTGCGGACGCGACCCGGCGACGAGCGCTCGCCGCTCCGATTCATCGCCTTCGGCGTTGCCGTCGTCCTGGCGGCCACGATCCTCAGCGCGCGACTGTTCGCCCTCCAGATCGCCGGCGGCGGCCAGTTCACCGCCCTCGCCGAGAGCAATCGGACGACGAGCCAGGCAATTCCCTCGACCCGGGGCGTGATCTACGACCGCAATGGCGTTCCTCTCGTGGCCAATGTCCCGGGCTACTCGGTCAAGGTCCGGCCCGCCGACCTGCCTGAGGCCCGCCGGGCCGAAGTCGTCGAGCGACTCGGAGCCCTGCTCGGGATGGACCCCGCCGATATCAACATCGCGATCGACTCGAACCCCGGGTCCCGGTTCGACCTGGTCCGGATCGCCTCGGATGTCGATCCGAACGTGGCGAACTTCATCTCCGAGTCGCGCTTGGACCTGCCCGGGATCGAGATCGTCGTGGAGTCCCGCCGCGAGTACGCGACCGGCCCGCTCCTCTCGCAGGTCCTCGGCTACACGGGGCCGATCAACGCGCAGCAGCTGCGGGAGCTGAAGGCGCTCGGCTACCTGCCAGCTGACCTCCTCGGGCTGGCCGGAGTAGAGGCCGAGTACGAGGCAGCGCTGCGGGGCACGTACGGCATGGAGAGCATCGAGCGGGACGCCCAGGGCCGCAGGATCCAGGTGCTCCGGACGCTGCAGGAACCGGTGCCCGGCAACTCGCTCGAGCTCACGATCGACGTGCAGGAACAGCGCTGGGCGCAGCAGGCCCTCGAGTGGGGCATGGACGAGGCAGGTCTCAAACGCGGGGTCGTGATCGTCATGAATCCGCAGACCGGCGAGATCCTGGCGATCGTGAGCCTGCCCACCTACGACAACAACCTGTTCGCCCACGGCATCAGCAACGCCGACTACCAGGCACTCGCCTCGGATCCCGAGAAGCCACTGACCAACCACGCCATCGCCGAGCACTATCCCCCGGGTTCGACGTACAAGCTGGTGGCCGGAACGGGCGGGCTTGCCGACGGCAAGATCACCCCGTCCACGAAACTGAACACGGTGTCGTACCTGACCCTCGGCACGACCCGCTTCTACGAGTGGAATCGCCGTGGCTGGGGCGCCTGCAACCTCCTGTGCGGCTTCGGGCATTCGAGCGACACGTACTTCTTCCAGGTCGCCGGCATGCTCGGCATCGACCGGCTCGCGTACTGGGCGAACGAGTATGGATTCGGCGAGCCGACCGGCGTCGACCTGCCCGGCGAGGTCTCCGGAACGGTCCCCTCGAACCAGTGGAAGCTGGAGACGCTCGGCGCCGAGATCTACCCGGGCGAGGTCTACCAGGCCGGCATCGGCCAGGGCTACGACGTGGTGACGCCGATGCAGCTGATCAACGCCTACACGGCCCTCGCCAACGGGGGGACGCTCTACGAACCGCGGGTCGTTCGCAACGTCCTCGACCCGCAGGGCAACGTCGTCCAGGCCTTCGAGCCGACCGTTCGTTCGGAGCTGGACGTGGACCCCGGCGTGCTCGAGGCCATTCGCAAGGCAGCCCGGAACACCGTCCTGATCCGTCACACCTACAACCTCGTCGACCTGCCCATCGTGGTTGCCGGCAAGTCAGGAACGGCCGAGTTCGGGACCCGTGACGCGGAGGGCCGATTGCCGTTCCACTCGTGGTTCGTGGCGTTCGTGCCCAAGGACCCTGCCAAGACGGCATCCGACGCGTCGGGCTTCAAGGCCGTTTCAGGGACCGATTCGGAGCTCGCCGTCCTGGCTTTCGCCTACGACTCGCGGACGAAGGGCAACGCCGCGACCGAGATCGTCAAGTACTACCTGCAGCTCCACTACGGCATCGAGCAGGATTACCGGATCTTCGATCTGCTCGAGCGCGGCAACTTCTACCAGGGGAACTGACCGGGCGATGGGCGTCATGAACGCGCGCGAGGCGCGGATCGCAGACTGGACCGACCGATCCGTCGGGGCGATCTGGCGTGCCTTCGACCTCCAGATCGCGACGTACGCGATCCTCCTGACCTGCTTCGGCCTGGCGATGGCCTACAGCAACTCGGTTGCCGGCGGCGAGGGCGCGCTCGTCAACGGCTCGGTCTTCCTTCGGGGCCTGATGTGGGCGGGGATCGCCCTGGTGGTCTTCACCGTGGCGGCCTCATTCGACTACCACTGGCTGAAAACCCTGTCGTGGCCGCTCTACGCCCTTCAGCTCGGGCTCCTGGTGCTGACGTTGGCGGTGGGGACGGGGGTCGGCGGGTCGTCGCGGTGGGTCGGCGTCCTGGGCCTCCAGTTCCAGTTCAGCGAGCTGGCCAAGATCCTCATGATCGTCGTCCTCGCGAACTACCTCGGTGCGCGCAGGGGCCGCCTCGATTCGATCTGGTCGATCGCCGGGGCCTGTCTCCTCGCCGGGCCGCCGTGGGTCCTCGTGCTCGTCCAGCCGGACCTCGGGAGCTCGCTCGTCTTCGGGGCGATCCTCGTCGGGATGCTCTTCATGGGCGGCGCCAGCCTCCGCTGGCTGGGGGCCATGGCGCTGGCGGTCGTGGCCGCATTGCCGCTCATCTGGACATATGTGCTGGAGGACTACCAGAAGCTCCGCCTGACCTCGTTCCTGGATCCGACCGCCGACGTCCAGGGCGCCGGCTACCAACTCTTCCAGTCGCAGATCGCGGTCGGGTCCGGGGGCTGGTTCGGCAAGGGCCTCACGAACAGCACCCAGAATCAGCTCGATTTCCTGCCGGTCCAGACGACGGACTTCGTCTTCGCGATCCTGGCCGAGGAGTTGGGATACCTGGGCGCCCTGGTCGTGATCGGCCTGTTCATGGCCCTTATCTGGCGGATCCTCGTCACCGCCTGGCGCTCGAAGGATCCGTTCGGCACGCTGTTCGCGGCTGGGCTGGCCTCGATGCTCCTGTTCCAGCTGTTCGTCAACGTCGGCATGGTCACGGGGATCATGCCGATCACCGGCATCCCGCTGCCGTTCATCACCCACGGTGGAGCGTCGCTCATCAGCATCGCCGCCGGCCTGGGCATCCTCGAGAGCATCAACATCCGCCAGGGCCGTGCCGAGTGGTGACGTGGGACGGTATTCTCGGGTCATGATCGGCAACAGCGGCACCATCCCGAAGTCGACGGCCGCGTGGCGACCGGCGCCGACGGTCGGGTGGCGAGCGGCGCCCTCGACACCGGTGGCGGTGGCCGGCTTCGAGCCGCTCGCGTGAGCGACCGCTACCGGATCGCCCGACAGACCCCCGTCGCGGTCTGCCAGAAGAACCTCGCTATCGAGCCCCTCCTTGTCGAGCCGGACGATGACCTCCTTGCGGTGATGCGCCGGGCGGCGGCGCAGCCGGCCACGCGGCTCGTCGGCGTCGTGGATCCCGACGGTCGGCTCATCGGGATGCTGCCAATCCTCCGCCTCGCCGAGTCGGTCGTTGCCCGCGTCGTTCCCGAGGCGTTCCTCGGCGACATCTCGGACATCGCGGGGGCCGCGCAGTTCGGTCACACCGTCGAGGCTCGCGTGGTGAAGGACGCGATGCTCCCACCGGCAACCGTCCAGCCAACGGCGACCCTCGTCGACGCGTTTCGGCTGATGCACCAGCGGCGGCTCTCCGGGCTGTACGTCGTCGACGCCAATGGGCGTCCGACCGGCTATCTGGACCTCCTCGAGCTGGCGATCGTCTACGTCGAGGCGATCGAGGCCAGCGAGCGGGAAACGGGTCCTGATCCGGGTGACGAGGTCGAGCCTCCGCGGGCTGACGGCTGACGTCGATGGACGTCTGGGTCGCGGGCCTGGTCTTCGTCGTCACGTACGCGATCATCGCGACGGATCGGCTCGACAAGACGGTCGCCGCCCTGCTCGGCGGCGTGGTCATGGTCGTGCTCGGGGTCATCGACCAGGAAGAAGCGTTCGCGGCGATCGACTTCAACGTCATCTTCCTGCTTGCCGGGATGATGGCGATGGCCGGCGTCCTGGCGCGGACGGGCTTCTTCCAGTGGCTGGCGATCCGGTCGGTCAAGGCGACGAGGGGCGATCCCTTCCGGCTCCTGCTCGTCCTGGCCACGATCACGGCGGTCCTCAGCGCCTTCCTGGACAACGTCACGACGGTCGTCCTCATCGCCCCTGTGACCCTCTACATCGCGACCGTGCTGCGGGTCTCGCCGATGCCGTTCCTGATCACCGAGATCGCGGCGTCGAACATCGGCGGGACGGCGACCCTCATCGGCGATCCGCCGAACATCCTCATCGCCTCGGCGGCCAGGATCGATTTCGTGACCTTCATCGCCCACCTCGGGCCGCCGGCCGTCGTCATCTTCCTCGCCTACATGGTCGCCGTGCGGATCATGTTCAAGGGCGCTCTCGAGGTCCACGACGACGTCCGGGAGAGCGTCCTGGCCCTCGATGAGCGAGAGGTCCTGACGGACACGCCGCTGCTGCGGATCAGCCTCGTGATCCTGGCCGCGACCATCGTGGCGTTCCTGGTCCACGGGCTCTTCGGCCTCGAGCCGGCGACGATCGCCCTGCTCGGCGCGACGGTCCTGATGATCGCCGGTCGACTCGATTCCGAGGAGGTCCTGGCGGCGGTCGAGTGGCGAACGCTGTTCTTCTTCATCGGCCTGTTCATGCTCGTCGAGGGGATCGTCCACGTCGGGATCATCGCGGCCATCACCGAGGGGATGCTCTCCGCGACGGGTGGCGACCAGAGCATCACCACGCTCGGCCTGCTGTGGCTGAGCGGCCTCGCCTCGGCCATCGTCGACAACATTCCCTACACGGCGACCGCGATCCCGATCGTGGCCCAGATGGGGGGCGCCGGGCTCGACACGGGACCCCTGTGGTGGGCCCTGGCCCTCGGTGCCGACCTCGGCGGCAACGCCACCATCGTCGGGGCATCGGCCAACGTCGTCGTCGCCAGCCTTGCCGCACGGGCCGGGCATCCGATCACGTTCCGCGAGTACCTGCCGTACGGCGTCGCCGGAACGCTCGTCGCCCTGCCGATCAGCACGGTCTACGTCTGGCTCCGCTACCTCACCTGAGCTCGGAGGCCGTCGCCGCGGACCGTTGGGTCAGGCGTCGCCTCGCGCGGCGGTCGCATCACCCTGGTCCTGGATCTGGTAGCGCCCGTCCTCGACCGCGGTCGCCGGCCGGCGGCCCGTGGCCGGTACCGATTCCGGCGGCGGGCTCGTGGCAGGCCCAGATTCAGGCGGCGCCGGTATCGCGCCCGCCTCGAGCGGCACGCTCAGCCGCGCGAACAGGTAGCGATAGGCATCACGGGCCGCGGCGGTGACCGGCAATGCCAGGATCGCTCCCAGCAGGCCGGCGACCGTTCCGCCGATCACGAGGGCCAGCATCACCGCGCTCGGGTGGAGGTTGGTCGCATCGCCCTGGATCTTCGGCACCAGAACGTTGTTCTCGATCTGCTGGACGGCGAGGTAGAGGAGGAACGCTGCTGCGACCGCCTCGATCCCGGCGGTCGCGGCGAGGAGGATGGCCGGGATCGCGGCGATGATCGGGCCGATGATCGGCAGCAGCTCCAGGAGCCCGGCGATGACCGCCAGGAGAACGGCGAATCGGCTGAAGATCGGATCGACGACGGCCCCGAGGACGAGCAGGCCGGCGAACGTGGCGATCCCGACGGCCAGCCCCAGGACCAACTGGCCGCGGACCCAGGCGCTGAAGACGCGAGCGATGATCGCGATGACGGCATCGATGTCGGGGCGCCATTCGGACGGGATCGAGGCCTGGAACGATCGGACGAGCGCCGGGCGGTCCTTGAGCAGGTAGAACGCCCAGATCGGCAGGATCAGGAAGGCGAAGAGCGTGCCGACGAACCCGGTCGTCGCCCGAAGCACCGGCAGGAGGACGGCCGGGTCGAAGCCGATGTCGCCGGCGGCCAGACGGGCCAGCCAATCGTCCACCGCCTCCCGGATCGCCGGTGGCAGCTCGAGGCCACGGTAGACGGCGCCGACCCGCTCGAGCTGGCTGCGTAGCTGGTCCACCAAGCCGGGCAGATCATCGACAAATCGACGCACCTGCTCGACGAGCGGCCTGAGCATGAGGTTCAAGCCCTCGACGATGGCGAAGAGCGCCGCCGCGTACACGACGAGGATCGCCACGGGCCGGGGCAGGCCCAACCTGGCAAGGCGCTCGATCGGAGGAGCCAGGAGATAGACGATCAGGAGCCCGACGATGAACGGGCCGAGGGCCTCGCGCCCGGCGTAGAGGACGATGCCGACGACCGCCGCCGCGATCGCGAGCAACCCCACCCGGGGGGTCATCGGGGGGAGGCGTCGGGCGGTGGCGACCATCCTTCCGGCAGACTAGCAGGCATGGATTCGCCGATGCGGCCGCCGTCGCTCGAGCCGGCCAATGCGGTCGCGCCCGCCGAGCCACGGCAGCGCTGGCGCGTTCGGTTTCGCCGCCTGCCGGACGCGCCGGCGCTACCCCAGCGCGAGCAGCAGGCCGCGTGGGAGGAGGCACTGGCCGCGTGCGGGCTGCCCCTTGCCGGCCTCGACCTGCCCGTCCCCCGCCCGCGCATCGTCATGGGCGCTCCCCTGACCGTCGGCATGCCCGCCGAGGGAGAGCTCGTCGACCTGCTCCTCGTGGAACGCCTGCCCGTCGATGTCGTGCGTGGCCGGCTCGCCGCGGCCCTGCCGGTCGGTCACGAGCTCGTCGATCTTCACGATGTCTGGCTTGGCGAGCCGTCGCTCGCCGGTCGCGTCGTCGCGGCCGACTATCGGGTCGAGCTGGCCGCGGCGGACCGCGGCCCCGATCCGGGCAGGCTCGCCCTGGCGAGCGAGACGCTGCTCGCCGCGCCGACGTTGCCCCGCACCCGCGACAAGGGCGGCCGCGCCGTCAGCTATGACCTCCGACCTCTGGTGGCGGCGATCGATGTCCTCGCCGAGGTGCCGGATCGCGCCACGGGCCTGCGCATTCGAACCCGCTTCGACCCGGAACGCGGCGTCGGGCGTCCCGAGGAGGTGCTCATGGCACTCTCCGAGCGCCTGGCCGAGCCGATCGAGGCACGTTCGATCGTCCGCGAGCGCCTCATCCTCGTCGGCGACGAATGAAGCGGCGACGCGATTCCGTCCCACCGTCTGGGCGCTGGAGACCTCCGACCCGACGCTGGTCTCGTTGACGCTCGAGCGGAACTCGCCGTACACTCCGCTTTCGCGCCTCGATCGGATCGAGGTGCCTCACCCTGTCTCCACAGGCCGCGGTCCTTTCAGCCGCGCGACCGCCAGCCACGTCCGCAGAGGATCCATGTACGCAGTCATCGAGACCGGCGGGAAGCAATATCGCGTCGAGGTGGGCACCGAGCTCGAGGTCGAGCTCCTAGAGGTGGGCCCCGGCGACGCGATCAAGCTCGACCGCGTCCTCCTCGTTGCCGACGGCGACAACGCCACGATCGGTCGGCCGCTCGTCGAGAACGCGTCCGTCGACGCCGAGGTCCTCCGCCGCGCGCGCGGCGACAAGTTGATCAACTTCAAGTACGGCCCCAAGACGCGGCGCCGCGTCAAGAAGGGTCATCGCCAGGAGCTGACGGTGCTGCGGATCAGCGACATCGTCCTCGACGGCCGGAGCGCGGCGGCGGACGCGAAGAAGGCCGCGGAAGCGAAGATCACCGAGCGCCAGCGGCTCGAGGAGGCGGCTCGCCGCCAGGCCGAGGCGGATGCCGCGCTCGCGGCGAAGCTCAAGCCGGCAACCCCGCCGGCCGCCCCCAAGGCGGCCAGGCCCACGAAGGCCGACAAGGCAGACGCCGTCGAGAAGCCTGCCAAGCCCGCCTCGAAGTCGACTGCTGCGAAATCGGCCGCCGCGAAGCCAACCGCCGCGAAGTCGACCGCCGCCGAGGCCCCGCCCAAGGCGACGGCCGCGAAGCGCCAGGCGACGAAGACCACGAAGGCGCCGGCGAAAGCCGCGCCCCCCGATGCGGCGGCCCCGGCCGACAAGCCGAAGCGGCCCCGCGCCACGAAGAAGGACGCGTAGACGAGATGGCCCACAAGAAGGCCGGCGGAACCTCGAAGAACGGCCGCGACAGCGTTGGCCAGCGCCTCGGGATCAAGGCCGGCGACGGCCAGCTGGTCCCGGCCGGTTCGATCATCGTCCGCCAGCGGGGAATGACCTTCCTGGCCGGCAAGGGGACCGGCCTCGGCGACGACTACACCGTCTTCGCGACCGAGACCGGCACGGTCAAGTTCGAGTTCGCGACGAAGAGCAAGAAGCGCGTCCGCGTCATCCCGGTCGAAGCCGCGCCCGCGGCCGAGGCCTGACCGGAGACGCCCGAGCGGCGACCACCGGCGGGGCAACGTGACCCCGCTCGGACGGCGCCGAGGAGAGCACCTGTGAAGCCCGATATCCATCCCAAGTACCACCAGGCGACGGTTCACTGCGGGTCCTGCGGGACCGAGTGGACGGTCGGCTCGACGCGGAGCGAGCTGCGCGTCGACGTCTGCGGCAACTGCCACCCGTTCTTCACGGGCAAGCAGACCATCATCGACACCGCCGGCCAGGTCGAGCGCTTCCAGAAGCGCCTCGAGCGCCAGGTTCGCGCCGGCTGAAGGGCTCGCACTCGCGGCTCGCGGCGGCCTCGCCTCGGAGATCGAGGACGAACGCCGCCGAAGGCCCGATGGTGCCGGCCGGGCAGACCCTTAGACTTCCCGCCATGGCACGCTTCAACTACGGTGGTCAGGCCCTCATCGAGGGCGTCCTCATGCGCGGCCGGAACGCGATCGCCGTCGCCTTTCGCCACCCCGACGGGCACATCGTCTGGGCATCCGAACCGCTGACCACCGGACCCCACGGCTGGCGGCTGGCCGGCGCGCCCCTCGTGCGGGGCCTGGTCGTCCTCTACGAGACGCTCGTCGTCGGCACGAAATGGCTGATCCGGAGCGCGAACGTCCAGGTCGGCGAGGACGAGGAGCTCGGCAAGGGAACCGTCGCCATCATGCTCGGCTTCACCCTCCTCATCGGCCTCGGGGTCTTTTTCCTCCTGCCGCTCGTCATCGCCACGTTCACGACAGCCAACGTCGAGGAGGACCTCGCCCAGCACCTCGTCGAGGGGCTGGTCCGGGTCGCCCTGTTCCTCGGCTACCTCGCCCTGATCTCGCGGGCGCCCGACATCGCCCGGGTCTTCCAGTACCACGGCGCCGAGCACATGACCATCCACGCTCTCGAGGCCGGCAACCCCCTGACGACGGCCAACGTCCGTCGCTACCCGACGGCCCATCCCCGCTGCGGGACGGAGTTCCTCGTCGTCCTGATCGCCCTCTCGATCATCGCCTTCAGCCTCGTCGGGAAGCAGGAGCCGCTGGTCATGGTCGGCAGCCGGATCGTGCTGATCCCGGTCCTCGCCGCGGTCGGCTACGAGGTCCTCCGCTGGGGGGCCCGGCACCGGGGGAACCCGATCGTCAAGGTGATCATGTGGCCGGGGATCCTCGTCCAGATGATCACGACGAAGCAGCCCTCGGACGACCAGATCGAGGTCGCGATCGTCTCGATGCAGCAGGCCCTCGACGCCGATGGCGAGCCGGTTCCCGAGGGATCGGACCTGCCGGCGCGCTCGCCCCTTGACCCGATCGAGCCCGCGACCGCCGCGACATGAGCGGCCTGGAGGCCACGCTCGCGGAGGTCGCCCGGCAGTACGACGACGTCCAGGCCCAGCTGGCCCAGCCTGAGACGAGCAGGGACCCCGCCGCGATCCGCCGGCTCGGCCGCGAGCTGGCCCGGCTGGAACCCGTTGTCGCGGCGTACCGCCGCCTCGAGGCAACACGTGCCGAGCTCGCCGGGGCTCGCGAGATGCGGGACGGCGAGTCGGACGAGGAGCTGCGGGCGATGGCCCGCGAGGAGATCGGGCGCCTGGAAGCCGATGAGGCCCGGCTTGTCGAGGAGCTCAAGGTCCTCCTCCTGCCCCGTGACCCCGCCGATGACGGCGACGTCATCCTCGAGATCCGGGCGGGCGCCGGCGGCGAGGAAGCCGCGCTCTTCGCGGCCGAGCTCCTCCGGATGTACCTCCGCTACGCCGAACGCCACCGGTTCAGGACCGAGGTCATGAGCCTCAACGAGACCGGCATCGGCGGCGTGAAGGAGGCGATCGTCGAGGTCTCCGGCGACGGCGCCTACTCACGCCTGAAGTTCGAGGGCGGGACCCATCGCGTCCAGCGGGTCCCGGCGACCGAATCGTCGGGGCGCATCCACACCTCGACGGCGACGGTGGTCGTCCTCCCCGCGGTCGAGGAGTCGGACATCGAGATCGACGAGGAGAAGGACCTCCGAATCGACGTCAAGCGATCCTCGGGGCCCGGCGGCCAGTCGGTGAACACGACGGATTCGGCCGTCCGGATCACGCACCTGCCGACCGGCCTCGTCGTCGAGATCCAGGATGAGAAGAGCCAGCACAAGAACAAGGCCAAGGCCCTGGCGGTCCTCCGCGCCCGGCTCCAGGAGGCGGAACGGAGACGCCAGCGAGAGGCCGATTCCGCGGCGCGCCGCTCGATGATCGGGGCCGGCGATCGAGCCGACAAGGTCCGGACCTACAACTTCCCGCAGGACCGGGTCACCGACCATCGCGTCCACGTCGACCTGTCGAGCCTGCCCCGGGTCATGGACGGCGAGCTCGATCGGCTCATCGACACCCTCATCACGACCGACCAGGCCGAGCGACTGTCCGAGCTGACCGACGGCGACGCTGCCGGCG
>DASWGY010000172.1:0-3470 GCA_036393495.1 Candidatus Limnocylindrales bacterium | reverse complement strand
ACGACGCAGGGAGAGGCGGCAACGGAGATCTATCTCATCCTGGACGGGATGTTCGTGGTCGAGGTCGACGGCCATGGGGTCGCCGAGATCGGGCCCGGAGCCGTCGTCGGCGAGCGGGCCGCACGCGAGGGCGGCCTCCGGACGGCGACCCTGCGTGCAACCACTCGTGCCCGGATCGCGACCGCCGCGCCGGACGCGTTGAATGCGGCCGCCCTTGGGCCGCTGGCGGAGACCCACAATCGCGAGGAAATCACTGTCTAACCGGCCGCCGGGCCCTCGGCTCGCGCGGCTCCGGTCGAGGGGAGGTGCCTCGCCGCGGCGGGGCAAGGCAGATCGTGAAGGAGGTTGGTTCATGCGACGACTCATGGCTCTCGCCGCGGCAATCGCGGCACTCGCCCTTGCGGCGAACGCCTCGCTCGCGGTCGGCGACCGCAGCGTAAGGACGACGGGGGACGAACGCGTCGTCCCGAACGCGATGGTTCAGGCGACGCTCCGATTCACGCCGGGCATGATCGTCGTCGACAGCGGCGACACGGTCACCTGGACCCACGACGACGCGACCACAGCGCCGCATACGGTGACGATCGTCGAGGCCTTCCCTGAGCCGACGCTCGACGCCATCTTCGCGTGTGGGGCACCCGGCGAACCCTGCGAGGTCGCGCTGGCAGCGCACTTCGCCGGCGGCTTCAATCCGGTCGTCGAGACAGGCGGAGCGGGCCTCGACGGGCCGGGTGATTCGCTGTTCTTCTTCGATGACCAGTCGGTCTCGGCGCCCGTCACCGCCCCGTCCGGCACGACGCTTCTGTACCTCTGCGCGATCCATCCCTGGATGCAGGGCGAGATCGTCGTCAAGTAACGAGATTCGAGCTACCGAGGAGCCCGGCTGCGCGAGCGCCGGGCTCCTCGCGGTGAGCGCCCCGGCCGAGGCCGCCGGCGTGGCCGTCCATCACACGGCGACGTCTCGCCGATTGAAGAGGAGGCCGCCGGCCCCGACGAGGACGACGCTCGCGGCGGCGAGGACAGCGGCGTCGGCGATCTGGAGCCCGTTCTTGAGCGGCTCCCCGCCGAGGTACAGGCCGAACGGCGAGACGTCGGCCAGCCACGCCAACCCCTCGATCGAGGGACCGAGGTTGTTGCCGAAGAAGCCGGCCACGGCGACGCTCGCGACGATCGCAAAGGCCAGGCTCCGGCGACCGGTCGCGGCACCAACGCCGAGCGCGATGGCCCCGAAGAGGCTCCCGAACAGCGCCAGCTGGAGCGACGTCGCGAACAGGTTCGCCGGCCCGACGTCACCAAGATCGGCCGGGCCGGAGATTGCGACGAGCGCTGTCCCCAACACGAGCCCGACGGCGACCATCGCGACGACGATCGCGGCGAAGCGCTGGATCACCACGCTCCAGCGCGACACCGGGTGGGCGAGCAGCAGGTCCAGGCGGCCGCCCTCCTCCTCGCCGGCAATGGCCGAACCGCCAAGGGACGACGCGAAGGCGATGATCAGAGCCGGGCCAAGGAGGCCGAACGTCGCCGAGCCGAGGTAGCCCGCCGGCGAGGTGATGTCGGTGAAGCCGATCGCGTCGAGGAAGCCCTCCGGGTAGGCCTCGAGGGCGGCCCGCATCTCGGGGTTGTTGATCACCGGGTAGAAGGCGGCGTAGAAGGTCCCGATGGCGGTGATGCCGACGAGCCACGCCGCCAAAGAGCGTCGCTGGTCCCAGAGGGTCTTGGTGAAGACGCTACGCTGCATCGACGGCCTCCTCGCCGCGGTAGTAGACGAAGAAGAGCTCCTCGAGGTCGGGCTCCTCGATGGTGATGCTGGCAATGGAGTAGCGACCGAGCGCCTTGATGAGCGCATCGGGTCGCCCGGCGAGCCGGCAGCGCAGGGTCGGGCCGTCGAGGTCGACGTCGAGGACATCGGGAACGTCGCGGAAGGCGTCGGCCGGCGGGGGCTCGTCGAAGTGGACCTCGGCGCGACGCACGGCCCGCCGCCGGAGGGTGTCGACCGCCTCGACCGCGACGAGCCGGCCGTCGCGGACGATGCCGACCCGGTCGGCTGACTGTTGGACCTCGCTCAGGACGTGCGAGGACATGAACACGGTCTGGCCGTTGCGGCGCACCTCCGACAGGAGCGCGAGGAAGCGCTGTTGAAGGATCGGGTCGAGGCCGCTCGTCGGCTCGTCGAGGATGAGCAGCTCGGGTTCGTGCATGAATGCCTGCACGACGCCGACCTTCTGGCGGTTGCCCTTCGAGAGGCTGCGGATCTTCGTCGACAGGTCGAGGTCGAAGCGGCCGGCGAGATCGTCGATGTGGCTCGCCAGTACCCCGCCCCGCAGCGACGCCAGGTGGGTCAGGAGCTCCCGACCGGTCTGGTCGCCCATGACCGTGAAGTCGCCAGGAAGGTACCCGAGGCGGCGACGCAGGGCCGGGCCTCCGGCTCTCGGCACCTCGCCCAGCACGGTCGCCCGGCCGCTCGTCGGTCGGATCAGATCGAGCAGGATCCGGATCGTGGTCGTCTTGCCGGCGCCGTTGGGACCGAGGAACCCGTAGACCTCGCCCTGGCGGACCTCCAGGTCGAGCCCCGCGAGGCCGCGCCGGCGGCCGTAATACTTCGTCAGCCCCGCGGTTTCGATCAGGCTGGTCATCTGGACGGGGCCTCCCTGGCTTGAATTCGATCTGCTCGATAGCGCTCGATGACCTCGGGCACGGCGCGCTCGACGAAGGCGTAGAAGTCGCGCGCCTCCCGAAGCCGGGCAGACCGAGGGTCACCCTCGCCACCGGCCATCTCCACCCCGCGGTCGAGGGCCTGGCGGAGCATGCCGAACGGGCTCGCCGGGTTCATCTGGCCGGCGAAGAACGCCGGATCGATCTCGAAGCGATAGCCGCGGCTTCCCGGTGCCGCCACCCGCCGGATCAGGCCCGATGCCTGGAGCAGCCGGGTGGCGATGCTGATCGATGCGCGGCTTACGCCGAGGGCGTCCTCCAGGTCCGCGATCGACTGGGTCGGCGGGTCGCAGATGAGCATGTAGCCGAGCAGCCGGGACGTCATCCGTGGCATGCCGATCCGCTCGCCGACGACGCCGAACTCCTCGGCGAAACGCCGCGCCGGGGGAAGCTCGTCGACCCGCTGGGGCGCCGACGCCAGTGCCGACGTCACGGGGTCAAGGCTCGAGCGTTTACTCATGACTAAACGATCATACTCGTCGAGGTCAAGCCGCCCGCTGGAGGGCCGAGTGCGATTGCCCGAGATCGGTCGAACCGTCGTGGTTTATCGTTCTCGGGCGAGCTGATTCGCGAGATCACGACCTGGGTACCTGAGGATGCACAGCCAGTACCTTGACGACACGGGCCGCCCGGACCGCCTGAGCGGCGGGGTCGCGATGATCCCGATCACGACGCCCATGGGTAACTTCCGGGTGTGGACGAAGCGCGTCGGCAATAACCCCGACGTCAAGCTGTTGCTCCTCCACGGCGGGCCC
>DASWGY010000171.1:0-3160 GCA_036393495.1 Candidatus Limnocylindrales bacterium | reverse complement strand
GTCGTCATCATCGGGATGATCCGGCTTGTGATCTGGGTGGCCGTCGAGTCCGCCGATCCGGGCGG
Organism: Candidatus Limnocylindrales bacterium; assembly: GCA_036393495.1. Lineage (GTDB taxonomy): Bacteria > Chloroflexota > Limnocylindria > Limnocylindrales > CSP1-4 > UBA5189. The sequence continues at coordinate 3,095 of DASWGY010000171.1, read as the reverse complement.
TCCTAGGCAATCGACACCGACTTCGGCCCGTTGTGCCCCTCGCGCCGGGCCGGTTGGCAGTGTCGTGAGACAGGCGGCGGTCATAGCCTTCCTGCGAAGGAGGTCCACCGATGGGCCCAATCGAGACAACCGACCAGGATCGTCCCCGCACGGTTCCCGAGAGCGCGGTCGCGTGGATCAACGGGCGCCAGGCCATCGTCGCCACCATGGCTCGCGACGGTCAGATCTTCACCTGCGAGATCAACCGCGGGCTGTCGCCGGAGCCTTCCTACCTCGCGCTTGTCGTCCATGCCCTCGGCGATCGCGAGCGGGTGGTGATCCTCGGTCCGAGCTCGGCACGGTTGGCTCTCGAGCGCGAATACGTCGCGATCTATCGCCGGCCCGATCGGCTCGTGGACGTGGAGCCGGCCGGGGCCGTCAACACCGAGGATCTCGTCGCTCGGTTACGCGCGCTGGCCGCCTGACCGGCCTGGCACGTGGAGGTGGTCGATGATCGTCGCCATCCATCCTGCTGAAACCGTCGCCGAGTCTCCTCCGATCGAGCCACTGGACATCGCGACCGAGCGCTGCAAGGGCTGCGGACTCTGCGTCGACGTCTGCCCCAAGCACGTGCTCGTCCTCGACGAAACGATCGTCAACGAACACGGCTACCACCCGGTTCGCCTGACCGACGCCGGGGCGTGTACCAGTTGCGCCCTGTGTGCCCGGATCTGCCCGGACACCGTCTTCACCGTCTACGCGCGACCAAAGGGGACCTGACATGACCGTGCTGCTCGATGCCGCGCCGCGCTCGGCGGCGCCGGGCGCCGCGACGGCGGACCAGCCCGTCAAGCCCATCCTCATGAAGGGTAACGAGGCGATGGCCGAGGCCGCGATCCAGGCGGGCTGCGACGCCTACTTCGGCTATCCGATCACGCCCCAGGCCGAGATCCTCGAATGGATGGCCCGCCGGATGCCCGAGCTCGGGCGGGTCTTCATCCAAGCCGAGAGCGAGCTCGGGGCGATCAACATGGCCCTCGGCGCTGCGTCCACCGGCGCCCGGGTCCTGGTGAGCTCGTCGTCGCCCGGCACGTCGCTCATGGCGGAGGGCATGTCGTACATGGCCGGCTCCGAGGTCCCGCTGGTCTTCGTCGACGTCATGCGCGGCGGCCCGGGCCTCGGCTCGATCGGGCCGAGCCAGGGCGACTACTTCCAGATGGTCAAGGGCCACGGTCACGGTGACTACCGGACCCCGGTCCTGGCGCCATCCTCGATCGCCGAGGCGATCGACCTGGTGGCGGACGCCTTCGAGATCGCCGAACGCTACCGGACCCCGGTCGTGATCCTCGCCGACGGGACGCTGGGCCAGGCGATGGAGCCGGTCGTGCCGGCCTACCGGCTGCCGCCCCGCCAGGAGTTCGACTGGGCCGCCACCGGCGCCGCCGGCCGGCGGCCGCGGGTCGTCCGGTCGCTGCACCTCAAGCCGGAGGACCTCGAGGTCCACAACGAGCACCTCCAGGCCAAGTACCGGGCGATCGAGGCGGCCGAGGTCCGCTGGACCGGCGAGCTGCTCGACGACGCCGAGCTCGTGATCGTTGCCTACGGCACCGCGGCACGGGTCGCCCGAACGGCGATCCGGCAGGCCCGGGAGGGCGGCCTCCGGGCCGGCCTCTTCCGACCGATCAGCCTGTGGCCGTTCCCGTCGGCCGCGCTGGCCGAGCTGTCGACCCGAGCCCGTGGTGTCCTGACCGTCGAGCTGTCCGCCGGCCAGATGGTCGAGGACGTCCGGCTTGCCGTCGAGGGTCGTTCCCCGGTCGCCTTCCACGGCCGGACCGGGGGCATGGTCCCGACGCCGGACGAGGTCCTCGTCGCGCTCCGGCGCCTCTGGGCGATCACCTCGCCGCGGTCGCCGGAAGGTTCGCCGATCGAGCGTCCGGCCGGCGAACGTCCGGCCGGCGAACGGCCGCCTCGCCGGACGGCCCGGTCCGTGCCGCCGGAGCCGCCGCTCCGTCCGGCGGTCTCGGCGCCGCCCGAGATCGATGAGCCCGCCCTCCAGGAGATCTGGCGATGACCACCCCGCTCATCGAGCGCCCCACTCCGGCCCCGGCGCCAGCCCGGGTCATCGCCGGGCGGCCGCCGCTCCTGGTCGACAAGTCGACCCACTACTGTCCGGGCTGCGGCCACGGCGTCATCCATCGCCTCATCGCCGAGCTCCTCGGCGACCTCGGCGTCGCCGAGCGGACGATCGCGGTCGCGCCGGTCGGCTGCTCCGTCTTCGCCTACGACTACATCGACGTCGATTGGGTGGAGGCGCCGCACGGACGCGCCCCGGCGGTCGCGACCGGGATCCGGCGGGTCCGGCCCGAGGCCTTCGTCCTGATGTACCAGGGCGACGGCGACCTGGCCGCCATCGGCACCGGCGAGATCGTCCACGCCGCCGCCCGCGGCGAGCGGATCACCGCGGTCTTCGTCAACAACGGGATCTACGGCATGACCGGCGGCCAGATGGCCCCGACCACCCTCCTCGGCCAGAAGACGACGTCCTCGCCACGCGGCCGCGAGGCACGCGGCATGGGCGGCCCGATCCCGATCACCGAGATGCTGGCAGTGCTCCCGACCGTCGCCTACGCCGCCCGCGGCACACTCGCCGACGCCGCGTCCATCGGCCGCCTCCGAGCGATGCTCCGGCGGGCGATGGAGATCCAGGTCAAGGATGCCGGTTTCGCGATCGTGGAGGTCCTCTCCAATTGCCCGGTTGGCTGGGGCATGACCGCCCAGGAGTCGATCGACCACCTGGTCCAGGTCGCCGATGCCTACCCGACCGGAGTGATCGTCGATCGCCTCAAGGCGACGCCCTCGGGCCAGGCGGGGGCTCAGCCGGCAGCACGACCGGCGGCAGTGTCAACGGCGGAGGCCTGACGATGGAACGCTCCACGATCTTCGCCGGCTTCGGCGGCCAGGGCATCCTGTTCGCCGGCAACATCCTCGCCCGAGCCGCGATGGCCGAGGGACTCGAGGTCTTCTGGATCCCGTCCTACGGGCCCGAGATGCGCGGCGGGACCGCGTCCTGCACCGTGATCGTCGGGGCCGAGCCGATCGGCTCGCCGGTCATCGAC
>DASWGY010000170.1:0-5304 GCA_036393495.1 Candidatus Limnocylindrales bacterium | reverse complement strand
CGCGCGCGGTTTCGGAGCGCTGAGCGCGCGGCGGCGGTTGCCCGGCCAACGAATGCCGGTCCGACACGACGCCGAGCGCGGGCGAAGGGGTACAGGCCCTGCGGCGGGCGCGGGTGGCTACTCGGTGACGGTGATCGAGGCCTTCATGCCGGCCGCATAGTGGCCGGGGACGTGGCAGCCGGCGAGGCTGTTGCCTGGTGCCGCGAAGGTGAACGTCAGCTCCTTCGTCTCGCCCGGATCGAGGCCGATTCCCTCGGGCTCGTCGTGGCGCATCCCGCCGGCCAGCATCTCCTCGTCATGCTCGGCCTGGGCGGCCTCGTCACCGAGGTAGAACTCGTGCTCGATGGCACCGCTGTTGGTGACCACGAACGTCACTGGGACGCCGGCCGGCACGGTCATCGACGAGGGCTCGATCATGAAGCTGTCGATGAGCTCGACCTCGAGTCGGACCGAACCCGGCGAGGGGGAGGGTGCCGCCGCCGAAGGACTCGAGGCTGCGGTTGGGGCAGCGGTGGTGCCTGTGCCCGAGCACGCAGCGACGATGACGATAAGGGCAGAAGCGAGCGCGAGGTGACGTGGACGCATGGTTCTCCTCGTTCATCGGACCTTGCAGGCGGAATCGTAAGTCAACACCCGGAAAGGGAAACCGCGACGGAATGAAGGCTGCGCCGGTCGGTCACAGAGACCACTCGCTGGCCGGCGAATGATCGTGGGCTCCACCGCAGCACAAGGCGCGCGGACCCGCGAGGAATCGCTCGGGGCTCAGCTCGAAGCTGACCAGACACCTCGGGCACTTGAAGCGGTACGTCCGGCCCTGATAGGCAGCGGTCACCCCCTCTCCGGCACGGATGTCGTGGTCGCACACGATGCACTGCGCGGCCGGTTGGTCGCTCGACTCGAGGACCACGAGCCTCGCTGCGATTGCCATCACCCAGCCTCCTTCGGCTCCCGTGTCGATCACGTCCCCAGGAGGCGCCAGAGGATCCCGCTCCGAGTCGCCGACGGGACCGCGATCGCGGCGTCGAGGTCGGGTTCATAGCCGGCGCCGACCACCGCCGTCGCGAGCGCCGCGTTCGACACCAACGCGGGCTCACGACTGACGGTGGCGGTCTCCCGGCGAAGATCGACGCTGACCCTCGTCACGCCGTGGAGCTTCCGGAGGGCCCTCGTGATCCGGTTGGCGCATGAGCCGCAGGTCATCCCCGCCACGGGGAAGCGGATCGTCTCGAGGACCGGCGACTCGCTCACATCGTCACCAGCAGGCCGAAGCTCATCGCGATCACCGCGAGGGCCAGTCCCGCCTTGATCCAGGGCGAGTTAGAGCGGTTCCAGCGGCCCATCTGGCCGAGGACCCGGCGATTGCTCACGGCCAGCAGCAGGACCATCAACGGCACGATGAAGGCGATGTTGTAGAGGACCAGCAGGGCGATCCCCGTCGGCCCGCCGCCGGACGCGTGGAGGACGGCCGTGATCTGGAGGTACATCGCCCCCGAGCAGGGCACCGTGCAGATCCCGACGAGGACGCCGGCCAGGAGCATGCCCGAGAGGCCGCCCCGCTCCATCGCCTTCTGCATCCGGCCGTGGGTTCCCGAAGGGGCGATCATCGACGGCCCGACCCCGGGCAGGAAGACGTCCTTCAGCATCCAGAGGGCCATGAGCAGCGCCAGGATCGAGGCGCCGCGCGCGACCAGGTGGTCGCGCCCGAGCCACGACAGGAAGCTCAAGAGCCCGAGACCGATGATGAAGTACGTGATCAGGACAGCCCCGACGTACAGCGAGCCCGCGCCGAGGAGCCGACGGCGAGCCTCCGCCGTCGGCGTCCCGTCGGCGGTCACCGCGTTCACCAGGGTGAGGGTGAACGTGGCGAACAGCACGAGCAGAGCGAAGGCACACGGATTGAACCCATCGGCGACGCCGGCGGCAAGGACCGTGGGCACGGTCAGGCCGCCGAAGGCACCGGCATCGAAGGGCGCCGCCAGGACATACGTCGAGGCGATGGTCCCCGCGCCCGCGATCAGGGCGGCGAGGGCGATCGCCGGGCGCGGCCAGCCGAGGATCAGCGGGGACGCCGTGATCCTGGCCGGCGCGGGCCCGGTCGACATCAGGCGGCCTCGATCACGATCTTGCCGTGCATCTGGGGGCTGTCCTTGCCGCCGCAGCACGTGTCGCAGTAGACGTCGTAGGTCCCGGGCTGGTTCGGCACCTGCCAGACGACCATCCGGTTGCCCTCGGCCGGGAGCTCCTCGTACAGGCCAAGCTCCGGGGCGATCATCGTGTGGACGCCGCTTTCGAGGTGCACGGCGGCGTCATCGGTCCACCAGCTCAAGGTGGCGGTGGTCCCGGCCGTGACCCGGATCTCGGACGGCGTGAACCCGGCCATCGAGCTCTGCACGTCGATGGCCCCGCTGTCCGACGAGCCGGGGCGGTCGAAGAAGTCACCGAACGCGAGGACCCCGCCGACGGCGAGGACCGCCACGGCGATCGCGCCGAAGGCGTACCCGCGGATCTTCGCCTCGCGTGCCCGGCGCCGCTGCTCCGCCCGATTCTCGGCCAGGCGGGTCATCGCATCATCCCTCCGTCCATCCATCCATCGGCCATCATCTGGACCATCGAGCCATTCGGGCCGAGCTGTCCGGCGATCGAGCCGTGGACGTCGATGCACTCCTCGACGTGGATCCCGAGCGGGGCGCCCATCGAGCGCATGTGGTCGAGATGGGTCTGCCAGTCGACGACCGGGCCGGGCGGCGCGGATGCGCCGGGGTCAGCAGCGAGGGCCGGCGCGGCAATCGCGAGTCCTGCGACGAGCGCTGCGGTCCCGGCCAGGCGGGTGAGTCGTGACATCGGTGGCTCCTGTCAGGAGGTCCGACGAGTGTCGAGCAGGTGGACGGCCCGCTCGAACTCGTCGGGCGTGATCTCGCCTCGGGCGAGCCGTCCGCGGAGCAGCTCCAGCGGATCCTCGCGGTCGGGGCGGCGTGGCTCACGGACCAGGAGCCAGACGACGGCGACCAGCACGATCGCCCAGGCGCCCATCCAGAGCCAGCCTTCGAGCCCGATCGTCCAACCGCCCATCATCGCGTGGCACCTCGTCCGGGGCCGGTGGGGCGCGACTCGGCCGATGACCATCGTGACTCGCGCCGGTCAGGCGGTCGTCGCGCCCCGGGCAAGGGTTCCTCACGATTCGATCAAGCCGGGTTGGGTCAGGCGCCGGGCGGGCGGCCTCGGTCAGGCGGCTGGCGGGAACTCGACGAGGAACGTCGCGCCGCGCCCCGGACCGGGGCTCTCGGCCCAGGCGTGACCGCCCATGGCCTCGGCCAGGGCGCGGACGATCGCCAGGCCGATGCCGGAGCCGCCCCCGGCCCGGCTCCGGGCCGGGTCAACACGGTAGAAGCGCTCGAAGACGGCGTTCAGCTGATTCGCCTCGAGACCTGGCCCACGGTCGATCACCGAGATCCGGGGGCCGCGCTTCGCCACGCCCGTCACGACGTCGATGGCCGTCCCGTCGGGCGCGTGGCGGACTGCGTTGGAGAGGTAGTTGTCGATGATCTCGGCGACCCGATCGCGGTCGACCCGGGCGATGGCCACCGAAGCATCGACGTCCAGCCGGATGCCCCGGGCGGCGGCGAGGGGGGCGAATCGCCCGGCGACCTCGGCGGCGACTTCGGCCAGGTCGACGGCCTCGATCTCGAGCTCCAGCTGGCGCGCCTCCGCCCGCCACAGCTCCGACAGGTCGGTCACGAGCCGGGTCAGCCGGGCGGTTTCGGACCTGAGCAGCCGCCAGGTCTCGGGAGCGGCCTCGATGACCCCGTCCTCGAGCCCCTCGAGGTAGCCGTCGATCGTGGTGAGCGGCGTCCGCAGCTCATGAGCGACGTCACCGACCAGCTGGAGGCGGCGCCGCTCCGTGGCCTCGAGGGAGCCGGCCATCTCGTTGAACGAGGCCGCCAGCTCGCGGAGCTCACGAGGGTCATCGACCGGCACGCGCTCGGCGTAGCGGCCATCGGCGAGTCGTCGGGCCGCGGCGGCCAGCGTGCTGATCGGTCGCGCAATCCGTGCCGCCACCGCGAGGCTGACAATGGCCGCGGTCAGGACGGCAATCACGGTGGCCGCAAGGAGCGCCTGGCGCATCGCGTCCGTGAACGCGGCTTCCGTGGCCGCGCTCATCGCCTCGCCCATGGGGTCGCCGGGCAGGTGTCCCATGGCGTCGGCGAAGTACCCCGGGCCGACGAAGAGGACGGCGATGCCGACCGTGCCGAGCGACGCCGCGACGACCACCAGGAACGCGACGAGGAGCCGGGCCCGGAGGGACCGCGTCAGGGGCAGCATCACGGTGCCTCTCGGAGGCGGTAGCCAACCCCGCGGACGGTCTCGATGAACCGCGGGTGCCCCGGATCGTCGCCCAGCTTCCGGCGCAGGTTGCCGATGTGGACGTCCACGAGGTGGTCGTCGGCGACGTATTCCGGCCCCCACGCCCGATCGAGGAGTGACTGCCGTCCGACCACGACACCCGGATCACGGGCGAGGGCCGCGAGGAGGTCGAACTCGAGGGCGGTCAGCTCGACGGGCTCGCCGTCAACGCGGACGGCCCGCCGACTCTCGTCCAGGTCGAGGCCGGGCGTGATCGCACCCGGGCTGCCGGCCGCGCCACGCGGTCGTCGGAGGAGGGCCCGTACGCGGGCGACGAGCTCGCGGGGCGAGAACGGCTTGACCAGGTAGTCGTCCGCTCCGACGGTCAGGCCGATGATCCGGTCGATCTCCTCGCCGCGGGCCGTCAGCATCAGGACGTAGGCGTCGGAGAAGGTCCGGATTCGGCGGCAGGCCTCGATCCCGTCGAGGCCGGGCAGCATGACGTCGAGGACGACGACGTCGGGCGTGGTCGCGCGGACGGCGTCGACGGCGGCCAGCCCATCCATTGCGGACGTGACCTCGAATCCCTCACGCTCGAGATAGCCGCGGACGAGGTCGAGGATCGGAGCCTCGTCGTCGACGACCAGGATCCGTGGCCGTTGCATGCCCCGATGATGGCACGGGTGCATCGCCCGCGACCTCGATCAGGCGACCCGACCCCGACCAGGCGATCCGGTCCGGCGTAGCCCGATTGGGTCCTTGGTCGATACTCGGCGGTGGGACTATCCTCTCCACCAGTCAGCGGGGGCGGGTGCAGCCGAGGCTACCGGTCCCCGGCTCGTTCCCGAGGGAGGTCCGGTGCATGTCCCTCAGCCAGCGGGTTGAGAAGGCTCTGAAGGGAGCCGAGCAGCCCGTCGAGACAGTCCCGGCCGAGCGTCCGGCCGAGCGCCCGGGGGTCCGCAC
>DASWGY010000169.1:0-2516 GCA_036393495.1 Candidatus Limnocylindrales bacterium | reverse complement strand
GGCCGGCTCCTGAAGTGGCCGTCGCGGTGGGGCGACGGCTTCCCGGGCTGGCATCTCGAGTGCTCGGCGATGGCGATGCGCCACCTCGGCGACCGCTTCGACATCCACACCGGTGGCGAGGACAACGTCTTCCCCCACCACGAGGACGAGATCGCCCAGTCAGGGCCGCTCGTCGGTGGTCCCCCCGCTGGTCTCTGGGTCCACGGAGCGTTTCTGCTGACCGCAGGCCGGAAGATGGCGAAGTCGGCCGGCAACTTCCGGCGGATCACCGAGCTTGCCGACGATGGGGTCGAGGCGACCGCCTTCCGCTACCTGTGCCTGACGGCCCGCTACTCGCGCCGGCTCGACTACTCCGACGAGTCGCTCGCCGCCGCGGCCGCGGCCCTGGCCACCCTTCGGTCCCGCCTCCGGGCGCTCGGTCCCCCACCCGTCACGGGCCCCTGGGCCGCGCCGCCGGTCCTGTCGGCCGGCCGAGCTCCCGACCGACCGAACGGCGCCGCAGACGGCGTCCTCGGCCATGCCATCCCCGACGGCCGGGCGGCACCGGCGATCGTCGATCGGGCGAGCCAGCCTACGGCTTCGCTTTCGTCCGCGGGTCGCGAGCTCCACGACCAGTTCGTCGCCGCGATCGACGACGACCTCGACCTGCCGGGCGCCATCGCCACGATCCATGCCACGCTCAGGGCCGATCTCGAGCCCGACGAGCGCCGCTGGCTCGTCCTCGACGCGGACGCCGTGCTGGGGCTGGACCTCCACCGGGTCTGGGAACAGCAGCCAGCGGCCATGGTCATCGACTCCCGGGCGGACGCCCTCCTCGCCGAGCGGGCCCGCGCCCGAGCGGACCGCGACTGGGTTGCGGCCGACCGGATCCGCGAGACGTTGCGCGGGCTCGGCCTGGAGCCGGTGGATCGGGCCGACGGGACGAGCGAGCTGCGGCCGCTGGCCCCGGCAAGGGACGACTAGGCCCGGGCCGTGGACGAGGTAGGCCGCCGCTACGGGACGGCGAGGTCCGGCCGGTCGCGGAAGCGGTCCAGGACGCGGTAGAAGTTGCGCTTCGAGAGGCGCTCTCGCTCGGCATCCGGCAGGGACGTCCAGCCACGATGCTCGTGGCGAACGAGCGGCAGGTCACCGATGACCTCGGCCCGCCGCGGTGCCACGCCCGGCCCCCGGTCGCGGAGGACGAGGCTCCACCAGATGTCGAGGTTGCGGTAGAAGCGGAAGCCCTCATCGAGCGGACCGGCCGAGGCGGCGTCCGCCCGCCGCACCCCGAGCAGGTACCCCTCGATCGCCGCCGCCGCGCCGCTCGTCACCTCTTCGAAGCGGCGCAGATCGGCCGATCGGAGGCCGAACGGCCCGGCGACCGCGACTTCCGGATCGGCGAGGGCCTCCCGGATCGGCCCGATGACGTCGCCGATCGGCTCGACGCTCGTGTCCATCACGATGACGATCTCCCCTGCCGCGCGGCGCAGGCCGATGTTGAGGGCGGCGGCCCAACCAAGCCGGGCGCTCGTTCGGACGACCTCGACGCCGACATCGACTGCCCCGCCCTCGGCGGGCGCGCGCGCCGGCTCCGGGTCCGGCTCCGGCAGCCGTGCGGCCTGGGCATCATCGGGAGCATCGGCGACGACGACGAGCTGCGTCCCGGCGGGCGACGTCGCGCGGAGAGCCGCCAGCGCCCGATCGAGGTCGTCGGGCTGGTCGGTGGCGACGAGGACGACGGTCGTATCAACGGTCGACGCTTCGGCCAGCCGGCTGGGCACCGCGTCGCTCCGGCCGAAGCGGACGCCGGCCTCGTCCGCGACGTCGGGGGGATGGATCGGCTCGAGACGGAAATCGGTGCCTCGATCCACGACCCGCCAGCCGGCGGCCTCGATCTCGGACCGGAGCCGGTCTGCCGTCGGCCAGTCGCCCGCCGCCCGGGCGGCGGACCTGGCGTGGGCCGCATCGAGGACCGGCTGCGGGACGTACGGGCGACTCACTCGGCGGTCATGCCCCGATAGGGCGCGCGGGCGTCGATGTCACCGACGTATTCGGGCCGATCGGGATGGCCGAGGAGCTGGCGGATCGCCAGGATCTCGCCGGTGTGGAACCAGTAGTGATAGGTCACCCGGAGGATCGCCGTCCCGAGCTGGCGGGACGGCGAGCCCGGCATCGGAGCCAGCATCGATGCCTCGTCGAGCGTATCGAGGCGCGGATCGGCGGCCGCGGTCACCGCGTTCCAGGCCTTGAGCATGGCCCGCAGTGACGGGGTCGTCGCCGGGCCGCCGCTCGCGGCGAGCTCGTTGAGGATCGGTACGGGGGTCTCGCCGGCCATCCGTGTCAGCCAGTAGCGCTGCTCGTGCCAGGCCATATGGGCGACGATCCAGCTGATCGAATTCATCGGCTCGAAGCGGCGCCCGCCATCGGCCTCGGGCACGCCCCGCAGGCCCCGGCGCCACTCGTGCCGGGCGAACCGCAGCTGCTCGACCAGGGGGTGTGTCATCGTTCGACCTCCAGGCGACGGATGGCCGCCAGGA
>DASWGY010000168.1:0-3264 GCA_036393495.1 Candidatus Limnocylindrales bacterium | reverse complement strand
GCGACGCCGCCGAACAGGATCGCGAGCACGACCGCGATTCCGGCCAGGCCGAGGCGCTCGAGCAGCGGTCGCCGGGCGCTCTCGCCACCGCCCGCGCCCGGGCTCTCGCCACCGCCCGCCTGCCGAGGCTCGAGGTCCCCGCTCACTGCGCGGCCCAGGCCTTCCAGGCCGCGAGCAGGCTGCCCGCGATGGGGGCGGCGCGGGCGGCGCCCCGGCCGCCATGCTCCACGACGACCGCGATGACGATCTGCGGATCCTCGGCCGGGGCAAAACCGATGAACCACGAGTTCGGCTCGCCCTCACCGCCCAGCTCCGCAGTTCCCGACTTGCCGGCGACGGTCAGCCCCGGCACCTTCGCACCGGTCGTGTAGGCCACCCCCAGGTCGCCGTTCACGGCCTCGACCATGGCCGCCCCGATCTGCCTCGCGATCCGGCCCGGGAGGACCTCTCGCCAGGCCTCCGGCGAGATCGTCGTCGTGCCGGCCTTGCCGGTGAAGGCGAGGGCAAGGTGCGGCCGCATGATCACGCCGTCGTTGGCCACGGCCGAGGTGACGAGCGCCATCTGGAGGGGCGTCACGAACGTCTCGCCCTGGCCGAAGGCCGCATTCGCCAGCTCGACGTCGTCGAGGAAGCCCCCCGGCGCCGGGCCGTCGCCGCCCGTGACCTGCGAGATCGAAGTCGGCAGGTCGAACGGCAGCGCCTCGCCGAAGCCCAGCCGGCCCGCCCAGTCCACGAGCCGATCACCGCCGGTCTCGAGGCCCGCGAGCGCGTACCAGATGTTGCAGGAGACCTCGGTCGCCTCGATGAAGTCGAGGGCCTTCGACCCGGTGTTCGGGTGGTGCCCGTCGCGGACCCGGAAGCCGGCCACGAGCAGCCCATCCTCCTCGGCCGCCGGCTGTTCCTCGAACGTCGTCGACCCGCTGACCGCCCCGGACCCCAGCGCCGCGATCGCCGTCACGATCTTGAACACGGAGCCCGGCACGTAGCGCCCCTGGGTCGCCCGTGGCAGGAGCGGTCGACCGACGTCATCGGCCGCCAGCGCCTCGAACGTCCTCGTCGAGGTCGCCGGATTCGCGATGGCAGAGGCGTCGTAGATCGGGGTCGAGGCCAGGACGAGGACCTCGCCGCTGCGCGGGTCGAGCATGATCACCGCGCCGGTGTCGTCGCCGAGCGCCGCGACGGCCGACTGCTGGAGCGAGGCGACGAGCGTCGTCTGCAGCGCCTGGGGGTCGGACGGATCGGCCCGGAACTTCTTGAGCAGCTCCTGGACCGGGTCGGCGGCGGTGACCCCCGAGAGCTCGGCGTCGAATGCCCGCTCGAGGCCGGCTGTGCCGTATGTTCGCGAGGCGTAGCCGAGCACCCCCGAGAGCGAGCGCGAGAGGTAGACGCGATACGGTTCGCCGTTCTCGTCCTCGATGCTCCAGGCAAGGCGCTCGCCGTCCCGATCGGTAATCTCGCCGCGGACGACATTCCGGCTCGCATGGACGACGGCCGCGTCGTCGGGTGCGGACGAGAGGTCCGAGGCGCGCCAGACCTGCCAGTAGCCGGCGCCGGCCGCGAGCGCCCCGAACGCCACCGCCATCGCCAGCCCGATCCGGCCGAGGGTCGCCCCAATGCCCGGACGCCGGGCCGGCGAGCCGACGGCGTTGCGGTCGGCGCTGCCGCCGAGGGAGGCGCCAAGAGGGCCTCCGAGGGGGCTTCCGAGCGTCATGGCGCCCCTCGATCGAAGACCCGCCGCAGCCCCCGCGGCGCCGTCGGTGGCGGCGGCGGGGCGACGCCCCTGTCCGACAGGGCGATGAGCAGGCCCACGACGAGTCCGTTCGTCAGGAGCGACGAACCGCCGTAGCTGATGAAGGGCAGGGTGATGCCCGTCAGCGGGATGAGCTTCAGGACCCCGGCGGCGATGATGAACGCTTGGACCCCGATCACGAGGCTGAGGCCAGCCGCGAGGATCGCCCGGAAGTCGTCGGCCGCCGAAGCCGCGATCCGGAGCCCCCGCTCGATGACCACGAGGTACAGCCCCAGGATCGCCACGACCCCGATGAGGCCCAGCTCTTCCCCGATCGCCGCGAGTGGGAAGTCGGTGTGAAGCGCCGGGATGCCGCCCGGCGGCAGGCTCCCGACCTCGGGCAGGCCGGCGCCGAGGCCCGTTCCGAGGATGCCGCCACGAGCGAAGGCGTGGAGGGCCTGGACGACCTGGTAGCCGGCGCCGGAGGCCGTGGCGAACGGGTCGACCCAGATGTCCACCCGGGTCCTGACGTGGGGCACGACCTCGTACAGGACGGCCCCGCCGGCGACGAAAGCGACGAGCCCGAGGGCCACGAACGACGCCCGCCCGGTGGTGATGTAGAGGAGCAGCAGGAAGACCGTGAAGAACAGCAGGGCAGCGCCCAGGTCGCGCTGGACGACGACGATCGAGAGGGCGATCGCCCACATCGCCACCATCGGCGCGAGGTACGGCAGCGGCGGGAGCCGGATCGGCCCGAGCCGGGTCGACTGCTCGACGAGGAGGGCCCGGTTCTCCGACAGGTAGCCGGCCAGGAAGATGACGAGGATCACCTTCAGGAGCTCGGAGGGCTGGCCGCTCAGCGGACCGACCGACAGCGTCAGGCGCTGGCCGTTCACCTCGCGCCCGAGGACGAAGGTGAGGAGCAGGAGCCCCACCCCGAGCGCCGCCCAGGTGTACTTGTAAAGGCGGAGCCAGGCATCGCTCCGGATGAAGGCCGCGATCGCGGTGATGACCGCGATCGAGAGCGTCAGCCAGACGAGCTGTGTCGTCCCCAGGCCAATACCCCCTGCGAGATCCTGGGGCAGGCGTTCCATGACCAGGAGGCTGATCCCGCCGAGGAGGCCGACCGTCGGAAGGAGGATCTCGTCCGTCCGGCGACCGGTCAGGACGAGGATGGCGTGGGCCGAGAAGAGGGCCCCGAGGTAGACCGCCAGGGCGGTGGGATCCGCCAGCGGCAGGCCCGTCCCCGGCGCGGCGTCGGCACCGGCCGAGGCTCGCCGGGTGAGCTCGAGGGTAACGCTCCCGACCGATAGGGCGATGCCGGTGATGACGAGCAGGCCGAGCTCGCGACGGCGCAGCCGGGGGTGGATGCGAGGTCCGACGGCGAGCATCACTGGCCGGGTCCGGCGGCGAGCATCACTGGTTCGGGGGCAGCATCAGCGCCGGGCACGCTCGAGGCGGAGGCGGACGTTCCCGAGCTGGAGCTCGTCCCCGAAGGCGATCGCGGCGATGCCGTCCACGGGTTCGCCGTTGAC
>DASWGY010000167.1:0-3921 GCA_036393495.1 Candidatus Limnocylindrales bacterium | reverse complement strand
CGGCGGTACGGCGGCACGCCGGCGACCGGCAGGCCGGCCAGGAAGATCTCGCCCTCGGTCGGCTGCTCGAAGCCGGCGATCATCCGGAGGGTTGTCGTCTTGCCGCAGCCGGACGGCCCGAGGAGGCTGTAGAACTCGCCGCTCGCGATCTCGAGCGTCATCTGGTCGACCGCGGTCACGGGCCCGAAGACTTTCGTGACGGCGTCGATCCGGACGTCCGCGATCCGCTCTCCGCCCCGGGAGCGACTGGACGCCTGTCTGCTCTCGTCGACCACGGCCGTGGCCAATATGGGCTCCCTCGCGGACTTCGCAGCGATTGAGGCCGGGAACGCCGAATTCCGACGCGTGCCGTGCCGGCATGGTACGAGTCGCCTTCTCGGCGCGTCAACGTTCTGCTCGTGTTCCCGGGCCGCTGCGTGGGCCTCGCCGATGGGTTGACTCGCGGCGTGCGCCTCGGCCGGGCGAGGGCCGGACGAGGGCCGGACCGAGGGGCTCCGGAGCCCACCGCCGCCCGACGGGCTAGGATGGCGGCTCGATGTACGTCGTCATCCTCGCCGGCGGCGGGGGAACGCGGCTCTGGCCGATGAGCCGGCCCGAGACGCCGAAGCCGTTCCTGCCCCTTCTCGGCGACCGCTCCCTCCTCCAGCTGACGGTCGACCGGATCACGGGCCACGTCGAGCTGCCGATCCGGCCCGACGATGTCAGCGTGGTCACCGACCGGCGCTACGCCCAGCTCGTGCGCGACCAGCTGCCGGGCATCCGGATCCACGGCGAGCCGAGCGGCCGGAACACGGCGGCCGCGATCGCCCTCGCGGCGCTCCATCTCGAGCGGCCCGACGACGAGGTGATGGTCGTCCTGCCGGCCGACCACTTCATCGAGCGAGAGGACGTCTTTCGCGGCGTGCTCGTCGCCGCGGCCTCGATCGCGGAGGGCGCGTTCGACATCGAATCGCCACTCGTGACCCTCGGCATCCGGGTCTCCCGGCCGGCCACGGAATACGGCTACCTCATGCCCGACATCAACGGCGGGGCCACGCTCCACGGGCTCCGGGCCTATCCGCTCCGGGCCTTCGAGGAGAAGCCGAACCAGTCCCGGGCCCAGGCCCTCCTCGCCGAGCCGGGCGTCGCCTGGAACGGCGGGATCTTCGCCTGGCGGCGCCGGGCGATCGTCGAGGCCCTCGGTCGGTACACGAGCCTGACGACCCTCCTCGGGCCATTCGCGGGGAGCGAGGCCGGCCTTGCCGCGGCCTATGACCAGCTTCGGCCCACCTCCATCGATCACGCGGTGATGGAAGGTGCGGCGAGTGATCGCCGCGTCGTCATGGTCGGCATGGACGTGGGCTGGAACGATCTCGGCAGCTGGACGGCCCTCCTCGAGGCGATCGGCGCCTCCGGAACCGGGAGCGTCATCCAGCCGAACGAGCCGGCCGAGGCCGGGGAGGGCGACCTCATCGTCGAGCGGGTCGATGGCCGCCTCGCCGTGACGCCCGGCCCCCGGGGTATCCTCGCCTCCTCGCCCGTGGCGCTGCTGCGCGGTGCCGCCGCTGGGCGTGCCGCCGTCGAAGCGCTCATCGACCGCGTGACCACCTGGGAGGATCGATCGTGACCGACGTCCACGCCCCGACCCGGATCGTCTTCGGCACGGACGGCTGGCGGGCGCGGATCGCGGAGGACTTCACGTTCGAGAACGTCCGCCGCTGCGCGGACGGCGTCGCCCGCTACGTCGTCGAGCGGGGCGAGCAGGCCCGGGGCGTCGTCATCGCCTACGACCGGCGGTTCGCCTCGGAACACTTCGCGATGGCGGCCGCGGAGGTTCTCCTGGCCCACGACATCAAGGTCTTCTTCGGCGACCGGGCCGTGCCGACCCAGATGAGCTCGTACGAGGTCGTCGAGCGGGGCGCCTCGGCCGGCGTGGTCATCACCGCCAGCCACAACCCCTGGACCGACAACGGCTTCAAGGTCAAGTCGCCGTCGGGCTCGGCCGCTGGCCCGGAGATGCTGAAGGTCGTCGAGGCCGGCATCGCCGAGAACGGCGGCACGGCGATCGCCCGGCGATCATTCGCCGAGGCCGACGCGGCCGGCGAGGTCGAGCGCTTCGATCCCTTCGAGGGCTACGAGCGCTTCCTCCGCCGGACCCTCGACCTCGATGGCCTCAAGGCCGCCGACGCCCGCGTTCTCGTGGAGCCGATGTGGGGTGCCGGCGCCGGCTGGATCAGCCGGCTCCTGGCCGGCGGCCGGATCGCGGTCACCGAGATCCACCAGGAGCGGAATCCGTACTTTGGGGGTGTGAACCCCGAGCCGATCCGACCCAACGTCGACGAATCGCTCGGGATGCTCGCTGCCGGCGGCTATGACGTGGGGCTCCTGCTGGACGGCGACGCGGATCGGGCGGGTGCCGCCGACGAGCGAGGCACGTTCATCCACCAGCTCGAGGTCACCGGCCTGCTCATGTACTACCTGGCCGAGCATCGCGGCCTCCGCGAGCCGGTCGTGATCTCGGTCAACAACACCTCGATGGCGACGCGGCTCGGCGAGCGCTACGGGATCGAGGTCCACGAGACTCCGGTCGGGTTCAAGTACATCGGCCCGCGGATGATCGAGACCGGCGCGATGATGGGGGCCGAGGAATCGGGCGGCTTCGGTTTCGGGATGCACCTGCCCGAGCGCGACGGCGTGTACGCCGATCTCCTTCTCCTCGACCTCTTCCTGCGCGAGCGGGAGCGCGGCGTCTGGCCGGTGTCCCGGATCATGGAGGCGTTCCACGAGATCGCCGGGCCGTCGTTCTACCGGCGGGTCGACATCCACTTCCAGCGGAGCGAGTACGACGCGGTGAAGCGGCACGTCCTCGTGGACCTCCTGGAGAAGGCACCGACCTCCCTGGCTGGCCAAGCGGTCGCCGCGACCCAGCCCCTGAGCACCAACGACGGCTTCAAGTTCACGATCGCCGACGGCAGCTGGCTCCTGGTCCGGGCGTCGGGGACGGAGCCGCTGATGCGCGTCTACACCGAGGCGACCTCGCCCGACGTCCGCGAGGCGATCATCGCGTCGGGCGAGCAGCTGGTCCGCGGCGGATGACCGACAGCACCCTGCCGCGGCGCGTCGAGAAGCCCTGGGGCCACGAGCTGATCTGGGCCGTCACCGACCGCTACGTCGGCAAGATCCTCGTCATCGAGACGGGTCGCCGCCTGTCGCTCCAGTACCACGAGGTCAAGGACGAGTGGATCCAGGTCCTTGCCGGGCGGCTGCGACTGGCGCTCGAGGACGACGCCGGCGACATCGTCGAGCGGGAGCTCGGGCCGGGCGAAGGGGCTCATGTCGCGCCCCTGCGGCGCCATCGCTACGAGGCGATCGAGCGAGCCGAGCTGGTCGAAGTCTCGACACCGGAGCTCTCCGACGTCGTCCGCCTCGAGGACGACTTCGGCCGCGAGGGGACCTCCACGCCGTAGGCCGGCGCGGCGTCGACGTTGCAGCGTCGACGTTGAGGCAGACCGGCCGCCGGGCGCGACATGACTCCGGGTCACCATTCGACGGTCGAAGGTCCCGAGCGCTGCACAGCACCCGAGCCTCGCGGCCAGTCGTTGTTTCCCAGTCGCGGATATAAGCCAAGGAGCGTCCCACGACACCCTTCGTTCCCGCCTGGGCCCATCTTTGTTGACTCGGAGTCCTGCGGCGAGCCTGACGATTTCCGGGATGCCGAATCCGGGCCGAGGTTGTAGGCTTCGGGTGCGACCGCCTCGCCCGGTCGGGTGGTGCTGGACGGCGGCTCGCGATCTGCCCCTGCGGGGGCCGGAGGGTCTGGCCTGATGCACAGCTCCCTGATCGGCAAGGTCGAGAAGGCGAATCGCTACGCTCGTGAGCTCGATCGGATCTCGATCGATCGCATCGCGCTCACGTTCCGCGGCGACAACGACACGCACCACA
>DASWGY010000166.1:0-2179 GCA_036393495.1 Candidatus Limnocylindrales bacterium | reverse complement strand
CCCATCGGGACCTGATGCGAGCGCCAGGTGCCCTCGACCGGCACCCCGTCGATCTCCTTCGGGCCGGTCCAGCCCTTGGGCGTCCGGAGGACGATCATCGGCCAGCTCGGGCGAGCCACCGGACCGCCGCCGCGGGCCGCGCGCTGGATCTCGTGGATCTCCTCGACGACCGCGTCCAGGGTCGCGGCCAGCTGCTGGTGGACCGTCGCCGGGTCGTCGCCGGTCACGAAGTACGGGCGATGGCCGTAGCCCTCGAGCAGGGACCGGAGCTCGGCCTCGGGAATTCGGGCGAGGACGGTCGGGTTGGCGATCTTGTAGCCGTTGAGGTGGAGGATCGGCAGGACCGCGCCGTCGGTGACGGGGTTGAGGAACTTGTTCGAGTGCCAGCTCGTGGCGAGTGGCCCGGTCTCCGCCTCGCCGTCGCCGACGACGCAGCAGACGACGAGGTCGGGGTTGTCGAAGGCCGCGCCGTAGGCATGCGACAGGGCATAGCCCAGCTCGCCGCCTTCGTGAATCGAGCCTGGCGTCTCGGGGGCCACGTGGCTCGGGATCCCGCCGGGGAACGAGAACTGGCGAAACAGCCGGCGGAGGCCATCGAGGTCGGGGGTGATGCTCGGGTAGTGCTCGGTGTAGGTGCCCTCGAGGTAGGCGTTGGCCACCGCCGCGGGGCCGCCATGGCCGGGACCGATGACGTAGATCGCGTTCAGGTCCCAGTTCCGGATGACGCGGTTCAGGTGGGCGTAGATGAGGTTGAGGCCCGGCGTCGTGCCCCAATGGCCGAGGAGTCGGGGCTTCACGTGCTCCGGTCGGAGGGGCTCGCGGACGAGCGGGTTGTCGAGCAGGTAGATCTGGCCGACGGAGAGATAGTTCGCCGCACGCCAGTAGGCATCGATCCGGTCGAGCTCGGCGGGTGTCAGGGGGCCGGCGGTGGATACCGGGTCCTGGGTCACGGGGCACCTCCACGGGGCGCGAACCTCGTTCGTTGCCGCCGAGTCTAGGCGCGACCCGCCGAGGACGTCCGATCACCTCGTCGACCGGTCCGGCCGGCGCCTGGTCACGTGACCGGGGCCCCGAAGGGCCGCCATCTCGATGCCCTTCGGCTCGGAGCCATGGGGCTGGACGGCTCGTCCCCTTCGAGTCGAACCTCGCCATAGTCAATCCACGGAACGCGGTCCCCGTTCTGCTGGGACCGGACTCGGTCACGGCAACGGGCGGGCGCGACCGGGAGTGAATCGACGGGCATGGACAGGCCGGAGGACGGTCTCTATGCCGCGCTGACGAAGCGTGGCCTGACACGACGAGCGTTCCTCAAGTTCGGGGTCGCGATCACCGCGACGCTCGCGCTCCCGGCCACCTACGCACCCCAGATCACGCGGGCGATCGAGCGAGCACCGCGGCTGCCCGTCATCTGGCTTCGCGGCCAGGCCTGCGGCGGCGACAGCGAGGCCTTCCTGGCCGCCGCCGATCCTTCGGTCAGCGAGCTCCTCCTCGAACTCCTGTCGGTCGACTACCACGAAGCGCTGATGGGCGCCTCGGGCGAGGCCGCAACGGCGGCCCGTCAGGGCCTCGCCGAGCGCTACCCGAATGGCTACCTGGCGGTCGTCGAGGGCGCTATCCCGACGGCCGGGGACGGCATGGCCTGCGCGATTGGTGGCCGGCCCTTCCGGGACGTGGTCCGCGAGGTCTGCGACGGTGCCCTGGTCACGATCGCGATCGGGGCGTGTGCCGTCGATGGCGGCGCGGCGGCCGCGAGCGGCGGGGCCACGGGCGCGGTGGGCGTCGGCAACGTCGTGTCGTCAGACCGACTGGTCAACCTGCCGGGCTGCCCGATCAACGTCGAGAACGTCACCGCAACGATCGTTCACTACCTGACCTTCGACGAGCTGCCGCCCGTCGATTGGCGGCGACGCCCGTACTTCGCCTATGGCGGGCTCGTCCACAATCAGTGCGAGCGCCGCGCCCACTTCGAATTCGGCGAGTTCGTCCTGTCCTGGGGCGACGAGGGTGCCCAGAAGGGCTGGTGCCTGTACAAGCTGGGCTGCAAGGGTCCCGAGACCTTCGCCAACTGCCCGACCGTCCAGTACGCGTCGGGCACGAGCTGGAATGTCAAGGCCGGCCAGGGCTGCATCGGCTGCACGATGCCCGGCTTCTGGGATGCGATGGGTCCCGCCCATGCCCG
>DASWGY010000165.1:0-4363 GCA_036393495.1 Candidatus Limnocylindrales bacterium | reverse complement strand
GTGCGTGGGCCGACGGTTCCGTCACCGTCCCGGACTGGCTGGGCCCGGGGGCGATGACCCGACTGGCGGGCATCACCGTCGGTGGCCTCGAATGGCCCGGTGTCGACGAGCCGGGCAACAGACGTCGGCCGTGGCTGGCCTGGCGCCAG
The DNA here is from genome assembly GCA_036393495.1 of Candidatus Limnocylindrales bacterium. Taxonomy (GTDB): domain Bacteria; phylum Chloroflexota; class Limnocylindria; order Limnocylindrales; family CSP1-4; genus UBA5189. The sequence goes on along the minus strand of DASWGY010000165.1, from coordinate 4,214 downwards.
GTCGCGCGCCTCACGCGACGGATCGTGGTGGGCCGCCTCCTTGGTCGCGGCCGGCCGGTCCTCGTCATCAGCCACGTGCCGCCGAAGGGCGTCGGCGATGCCGCGGACCCGAGCTCCGCCCGCCCCTGCCCGGCCGGACGGTCTGAGGCCCGCTGGCATCGCTTCGGGACGTTCGGCACGCCGCTCGATACCGAACGGCCGATGCGCGTGAGGCCGAGCCGCGCGACGCTCCTCCCACGCATCCGGGAGGACCAGCCATGCCGCCGACCCCCGCGAGCCCCCAGCCGGGCGCCCTCCCCACACTCCTCGAGTGGCTCGCCGGCCACGCCGTCGAGCACGACGTCCACGAGCACAGCGAGACGTTCACGGCACGCCAGACGGCCCGGGCCGAGGGTGTCGATCCGCGGACCTTCGCCAAGGTCGTCGCCGTTCGCACCGACAACCAGCGGACTGTCCTGCTGGTCATCGACGCGGCCGACCGCATCGATCTCCGCAAGGCCCGGGAGGCCCTCCTGGCCGACGACGTGCGGCTCCTCAGCGAGGCCGAGCTGGCGGTCCTGGCCCCCGAGTGCGAGCCCGGCGCGATGCCGGCCGTGGGGGATCTCTTCGACCTGCCGATGGTCGCCGACCGGGCGCTCCGCGAGGGCACCGCCCTGAGCTTCAACGCGGGCACGCACACCTGCGCCGTCCGGGTGGACCGGCCGGCCTGGGAGCGCGCGACCGGGGTCGCCTACGCCGATCTCGCCGAAGACCTCGACACGCGGCCCGCCTGGGCCCGCTCATGACCGCCGCGACCGAGGCGCGCGGCGCCGGGCCGATCGTCGACCCGGCCCGCCTCGGCGTCCTCGTCTGGATCGATGCCCGGGAGGCCGTCGTGGTCCGCTGGACCGGCGAGGAGGCGGCGATCGAGCGGCTGCCATCGGATGTCCCGGCCCATGCCCGGGCGACCCGCCACGTCCGCTACGACCCGCTGACCAGGCACGGCGGCCCCGACCGCCAGTCGGCCGGCGAGCGGCGCCGGATCGAGCACCTCGACCGGTTCGTGGATGCGGTGGCCGGCCGCCTGACCGGCGACGACTACATCGTCGTCGTCGGTCACGGCACGGTCCACGAGCGACTCGTGGCCCGGCTCCGCGAGCTGGATGGCCAGGGCCACCGCTCGCGCTCGATCGAGGCCCGCCGTGCCGACCGCCCAACGGAGCGCCAGCTCGTGGCCGAGCTCCGCGAGCACATCGGCGCCGCTCCGCGCCGCCGCCGCCTGGCCTGAACGGACGCTCGGCGGCAGCCGCTCAGCCTGGCGTCGGCACCGGGTCGAGCCCGACGGGCGCTCGGCGCAGGTGCAGGCCGCGCAGGAGCTGGGCGTTGGCGGCGACGATGATCGTCGAGGCGCTCATCGCAATTGCGCCGACCGCCATCGGCAGGTCGATGCCCCAGCCGACGAGGACGCCCGCCGCGACGGGGATGGCCACCAGGTTGTAGCCGGTCGCCCAGACGAGGTTCTGGACCATCTTGCCGTAGCTGGCACGGGACAGCTCGATCGCCCCGACGACATCCCGCGGGTCGCTCCGGACGAGGACGATGCCGGCCGATTCGACTGCGACGTCCGTGCCGGCCCCGATCGCGATGCCGACGTCGGCGGTGGCGAGCGCGGGCGCATCATTGACCCCGTCACCGACCATCGCGACCCGCCGACCTCCGGCCTGGAACCGCTCGACGGCGGCGGCCTTATCGGCCGGCAGGACCTGGGCCGCGACCTCGTCGATGCCCAGACGCCGGGCGACGGAATCGGCGACGGCTTGGCTGTCGCCGGTGATCATCGCGACCTTCAGTCCGAGGCGGTGGAGGTCCCGGACCGCCTCCGCCGATTCCGGGCGGATCTCGTCCTCGAGGGCGAGGGCGCCGATGACGCGGCCGTCCGCGACGACGTGGAGGACCGTCCTGCCCTCGTCGGCCCACGCCCCGGTCTCGGGCATCGGCGCGAGCCCGAGGTCGGCCAGGAGGCGCGGCCCGCCCACGGCGACCCGGCGGCCGCCGACGCTCGCCTGTGCCCCGCGACCCGCCAGGCTCTCGAACTCGGCCGCGGGCGGGGCGTCGATCCCGCGTCGCTTCGCCTCGGCCACGATGGCCCGGGCGAGGGGGTGTTCCGAGTCGGCCTCCACGGCCGCCGCGAGGCGCACCACCTCGACCTCGTCGCTCCCGGCCACATCGACGGCAGTGACGGCCGCGACGGCCGGCTGGCCCCGGGTGAGGGTGCCGGTCTTGTCGAAGATCACGACCTCCAGCTCGCGGGCCCGCTCGAGCGCGATCCGGTTCTTGACGAGGAGCCCGTTGCGGGCCCCGAGCGACGTCGAGATGGCGATGACGAGCGGGATCGCCAGGCCGAGGGCGTGGGGGCAGGCGATGACGAGGACTGTGGCGGTCCGGACGAGGGCGCCCTCGCGATCGCCCTGCAGCCACCAGAAGCCGAGCGTCACCGTCCCGGCGACGAGGGCGACGTAGAACAGGATCGCCGCGGCGCGATCGGCCAGGGCCTGGGCCCGCGACGCCGACGCCTGGGCCGCCTCGACCAGCCGCATGATCCCCGACAGGGCAGTTTCATCGCCCACCGCCGCGACCCGGACCCGGAGGCTCCCGCCGGCGGCGACGGTGCCGGCCACCACCCGGCCGCCCCGACCCTTGGCGACCGCCTTCGACTCCCCCGTGATCATCGATTCGTCGACGTCGGCCTCGCCCTCGACGATGGCCCCGTCGGCGGGCACCCGGGCGCCGGGCCTGACGAGGACGACATCGCCCACCGCCAGGGCGGCGAGCGGGACCGTCTCGGTGCCGCCGTCCGTGACCCGCTCGGCCGTGTCCGGCAGGAGCTCCGCGAGCGCCGCCAGGGCACCCCGCGCCTGGGCGATCGAGCGCATCTCCAGCCAGTGGCCGAGGAGCATGATCGTGATCAGGGTCGCCAGCTCCCACCAGATCTCGACCTCGAACAGCCGGAGCGTGCCGGCCCAGCTGGTGACGAAGGCGACGACGATCGCCAGCGAGATGAGGGTCATCATCCCGGGCTGGCGATCGGCCAGCTCGCCCCGCGCGCCGCGGATGAAGACGAGGCCGCCGTACAGGAAGACCGCCGTCCCCACGATCGCCGCGGCGTACTCGGAGCCGGGGAATGCCGGGACGGTGTAGCGGAACCACTCCTGGATGTCGGCGCTCAGGACGACGACCGGGACGGTCAGGGCGAGGCTGAGCCAGAACCGGTCGCGGAACATCGCCACGGAGTGGCCCTCGTGGCGATCGTGCCCGCCGCGGTGCGCACCGGGGCTCGCGCCATGGCCGCCATGGGTCGCAGGGGCGGGCGCCATGGTCGCGTGGTCCTGCGCCATGGTCGCGTGGTCGTGCGCCGGCGGCTGAGCGGCGGGTGTTGGCTCGGCCTCCGCCCCCGGCTCCGCGGCCTGATGGCGATGCTGGTGGTCCATGACGTCCCTAGTGTGCCCGGACGGCGGCGCGCGCGGTTTCGGAGCGCTGAGCGCGCGGCGGCGGTTGCCCGGCCAACGAATGCCGGTCCGACACGACGCCGAGCGCGGGCGAAGGGGTACAGGCCCTGCGGCGGCGCGGGTGGCTACTCGGTGACGGTGATCGAGGCCTTCATGCCGGCCGCATAGTGGCCAGGCTCGTGGCAGCCGGCGATGGAGGCGCCTGTCGTGGTGAAGGTGTGCGTCAGCTCCTTGGTCTCACCAGGCTTGAGCACGATCCCGTCAGGCTCGTCCATGGCCATCCCGCCGGACATCATCTCCTGCTCGTGCGCATCCTGCGCGGCCTCGTCGCCGACGTAGAACTCGTGCTGGATGGCGCCGGTGTTGGTCACGACGAAGGTGACCGGCTGTCCCGCCTTCACCGACATCTCCCCCGGCTCCATCGCGAACGTGTCGGTCAGGGTCACCTCGATCCGCTGCGCCCCGGTGCTGGCAGACGCCGCGGGCGCCGTTGGTGACGCCGTCGAGCCGGGGCCCGAACAGGCGGCGAGGAGGAGGACGGCCGCGGCAGCGATGGTGATGACGCGCAGTTGCATGGTGGTCCTCGTGGGTGATCGTTCCAGGATATGGGCGCGTTGACTGATCGGGGAATGCCCTGTCTCGAATGCAACGCTCAACCCTGATCCTACCCCGCTGTAGCAGTTGCTGTCCCCGGGCTACTCAGTCGCAGCGCCACTCGCTCGCGGGTGA
>DASWGY010000164.1:0-3551 GCA_036393495.1 Candidatus Limnocylindrales bacterium | reverse complement strand
GCCTACGCCGACATCGCCGACCGCGTCGTGGGCAAGGGCAGCTACCCGGGCTGCGGCCCGTACCGCGTCCCGGCGGCCCGGATCGTCGCCCGGAGCGTCCTGTCCCACACCGTGCCCTCGACCGCCTTCCGCGGCTTCGGCAATCCCCAGGTGAACTGGGCGGTCGAATCCAATCTCGATGCGGGCGCCCGGGCCCTCGGCATCGACCGCCTCGAGCTGCGCCTCCGGAACGTCGCCCGGCGGGGCGAGGCGTTCATCCCGTTCGACACCCCCGCCGACGGCGAGTGGGAGCAGACGCTCCGCCGGGCCGCCGAGCTCATCGGCTGGGGGACGGCGCTGCCGGCCGGCCATGGCCGCGGGATCGCCATGGGCATCAAGTCCGGTCCCACGACCGGCCTCTCCTACGCCACGGTCCGGCTCCTCATCGACGGCAGCGTCATCGTATTCGCCGGGACGTCCGACATGGGCCAGGGGGCCCGGACCGTCCTCGCCCAGATCGCGGCCCAGGAGCTCGGCGCGCCGCTCGAGTGGGTGACCGTCGTCATGGGCGACACGGCGATCGTGCCCTACGACCAGCAGACGTCCGCCAGCCGCTCGACGGTCCTCATGGGCAATGCGGTCCTCGCGGCCTGCCGTGAGATCCAGGCCAAGCTCCGGGCGATGGCCGCTCGCCTCCACGACCTCGACGAGGCGTCGGTCAGCGTGGACCGCGGCGTCGTCCGGCTGCCTGATCGGGAGCTGAGCGTGCTCGATGTCCTCGTGCCGGGCCTGGGCCGGCTCGGCGGCGAGCTCATCGGCAACGGCGAGATGCGCAAGGACGCGGAGCCGGACCACCCGCTCGGCGGGAGCGCCGCCTTCTTCGAGCTCAACTGCACCGCGGTCGAGGCGGTGGTCGACGAGGAGACCGGCGACATCACCCTCGTCCGCTATGTGACCGTGTCCGATGTCGGCAAGGCCATCAACCCGCTCCAGGTCCGGATGCAGGACGAGGGCGCTGCCATCCAGGGCATGGGCCACACCCTGATGGAGCACTACATCTTCGATGAGAGCGGCCGGATCCGGAACCTCGGCGCGATCGATTACCGGATCCCGACGAGCCTCGACCTGCCGCTCGAGATGGTCAGCGAGGTCATCGAGAACGAGGATGGGCCGGGCCCGTACGGCTCGAAGGGCATGAGCGAGGGCGCCCTGCTGTGTGTCTCGTCCGCGATCGGCGCGGCCGTCCGCGACGCGATCGGCGTCCCGATCCGGGACCTGCCGCTGACGCCGGAGCGGGTCTGGCGGGCGCTCCGGGACCGGCCGGGATGAGGCGTCCGAGGAGGCAACGGCGATGGCGATGACCCCGAAGCCCGACATCGGCCCGATCGGCCGCCAGACGCCCGACGACGTGGTCCGGGCGGCCGCGCTCGTCCGGCAGGGCCGGATGATCTCCCTGGCCGCCGTTCGTTATCCCGGCATGCCCCTGTTCCCCGGCCACCCGCCGTTCCAGGTCCTCAACTACCGGACGCCGCGCGGGATCCGGGTGACCGGCGCCAAGCCGTGGGGCCCGATCAACGATGCCGGCCTCGGCTACATGGCCGAGTACGTGATGGCGACGTCCCACTCGGGCGCTCACATCGACGCCCTGGCCCACATGACGGTCGACGACGACATGCACTGGTACGGCGGCGGGAACGCCGACGAGCACCTGACCGACTTCGGGCCGACCCACCTCGATGCTTCGACGCTGCCGCCGTTCTTCACCCGCGGCGTCCTCCTCGACGCGGCCGGCCACCGCGGCCTCGCGTGCCTGCCGAAGGGCTCGCCGGTCGATGCCGCCGAGCTCGAGGCGATCTGCGCGGCCGAGGGCGTCGAGGTCCGAGCCGGCGACGTCGTCGCGATTCGGACCGGCTACATGAGCCTCTGGCCCGACGCCGAGGCGATGGCCGCTCACAAGACGCCCGGCCCGGATATCTCGGCCGCCCGCTGGCTTCTGGAGCGGGGCGTCGTCGCGACCGGCACCGACACCGAGACCTACGAGGTCCAGCCGGCGCCCGACCCGGGGCCGACCGGGAACCCCCAGCCCGTCCACACGCTGCTCCTGATCCAGAACGCCATCTACCTGATGGAGAGCCTGGACCTCGAGGCGCTCGCGCGCGAGCGAATCTACGAGTTCCTGTTCGTCGCCCTGCCCGTGAAGATCCGTGGCGCCACCGGGTCGATGGTCGATCCCGTGGCCGTCGTCTGAGGAGGCCCTGACGTGCCCGAGACCATGGAGGCGCTCGTCGTCCTCGAGCCCGGCCGCTTCGAGCTCCGCGAGGTGGCGGTCCCGGTCCCCGGGCCCAACGAGGTCCTGGCCCGGGTGAGAGCGGTCTCGATCTGCGGCACCGACGCCCATCTCATCCGGGGTGACTACCCCGGCTTCTGGCCACCGGCCTTCCCCTTCACCCCCGGCCACGAGTGGGCCGGCGAGCTCGTCGCCCTGGGCCCCGGGGCCGAGCGCTACGGCTGGGCGGTCGGGGCCCGCGTGGCGGGCACCAGCCACGACGCCTGCGGGGTCTGCCAGAAGTGCGTCGAGGGCCGCTACAACCTGTGCGAGAACTACGGCCGGCCGGGGCTCCACAAGCAGTACGGCCACAACGTCCAGGGGGCCGACGCGACGTACGTCGTCCAGGGCGTCAAGACGATCTTCCCGCTGCCCGACGCCCTGGGCTTCGACGAGGGCGCGGTCATCGACCCCGCCTCGATCGCCCTCCACGTCGCCAACCGCGGCGGGATCGCGCCGGGTGACACCGTGGCCATCACCGGGGCCGGGGCGATCGGCCTCCTCGGCGCCGATGCCGCCCGCATCCGGGGCGCCGGCCGGGTGATCCTGATCGAGCCCAACCCGGCCCGGCTGGCAAAGGCGGCCGAGATGGGGTTCGAGACGGTGGATGCCGCAACCGGGGACCCGGTCGCCACGGTCCGCGAGCTGACCGCCGGCTTCGGGGTGGATGTCGTCCTCGAGTGTGCGGGCGTGCCCGTCACCGTCCAGTGGGCCCTCGAGATGCTTCGTCGCGGCGGCCGCTGCGCCGCCGTCGGCATCCCCACCGTCGGGGTCGAGATCGCCATGCAGCGCCTCGTCCTCGACGAGCTCGAGCTGGTCGGCTGCCGGGCGACCGCCGGCGAGATGCGCCGGGTCATGCCCCTCGTCGAGCAGGGCCGGATGCGCGTGCGCGACGTCATGACCCATCGTTTCAGCCTGCGCGACTACGGGCAGGCCATGGCGACCTTCAAGGACCCCGCGAGCGGGGCCATCAAGATCATCGTCGCGCCCTGATCGACCGGCCGCGCGAGCCCACGGCGCGGCCGGTCCGGGGCGCTCCAGGAGAGATGCCCGGTGCCCTACGTCTACGACTGCGACCAGCCCCCTGACCGCCCGCTCACCGAGGTTACGGCGCTCCTGGGCGGCAAGGCCGCGAACCTCGCGGTCATGGCCGCCGAGCTCGGCCTGCCGGTACCGCCGGCCTTCACGGTCACGACCGAGGCCTGCCGCGAGTGCCTCGCCCACGGCTGGCCGGCCGGGCTCGACT
>DASWGY010000163.1:0-5026 GCA_036393495.1 Candidatus Limnocylindrales bacterium | reverse complement strand
AAGTACTCGCTGCCGGTGAAGGCCGTGAGAACCTCGGCGCCGGCCCGGCTGAACGTGCTGTGGCCGGAGATGAAGCCCTGGAAGGCGGGCGTGACGAACGTCGGGAGCTGGTACGGAACCCAGTCCACGGCGAGGATCCAGCCAACGCCTCCGAGCTCCGTTGCCGGGTCCGCCGGGTTGCCTCGCCAGGCCCGGATCGCGATCTCGCCTTCGTGGCCCGCAAGATGGGCGTGGCGCTCGCCTGGTGCGGTCGTCTCCGCGGTGATGACCTCGATCAGGTCGGGCACGAGCGGCAGGCCCGCCGGATGGTAGGACGGACCAGCTGGATCGCTCGACTGGCCGAGGCCACCCATGTAGCGGATCATCGAGATCGGTCGGACGCTGTCGTAGGCGCCCTTGAGTCCCCAGGCGGCGATCGCGGCGTCGTGGACGGCGCCGTTCAGGGCCAGGTAGAGCTTGACGTCCCACTGGAGGCGATCCACGCGCTCTCCGGCACCGCCGATCCGGAGCTCCGGGTCCAGCTCGTCCGAGACGAAGTTCGCCAGGACGTTCCAGTGTCCCGGCGGCGTCTCGGAGCTCGGTCCATCGGCCCAGAACTCGGCCATCACGCGGCCAAAGTCCCCTTCGTTGACGATGTCGGGAGGATAGGGTTCGCCGGTCGCGGGATTGACCGCGTGGCCGCTGCCGTCGTTGGCGCCCAGCGAGTTGCCGCCGAGGGCCGCGGGTCCGATGTCGATCTGCCTGCCGCTCGTCGGGTCGAGCAGGCTGCTGTCCCGGATGACCTCGACGGCCTGGGCCTTGTACTGCCCATCGGTCGCCGTCCCCAGCAGCGGTGGCGGCCCGGGATCGATCGGGACGCCGGTGTCGTCGCCGGGCGGCAGGGCGAAGCTCGTCACGTGGCCCCAGTGCGGTCCGACCGCCTGCTGGACCCCGTTCGTCACCGGGATCCCGTTCTGGCTGATCATGTGCTCGATCTGGAGGGGCTGCCAGCGGTTGGGATCGACGAGCGTCGTCCCCGATTCGGCAACGATGAGCGGTGGGTTCAGCGGCGTGTAGTCGGGCGATGCGTACCCGCCCGCCTGGTTCGAGCCGTCCTCCAGGCCCGCGGCCAGGACCGTCTTCGCGATCCGGTTCCCGATCGCGGCCGGGCTGTCGCCCTCGATCGTCTCGACCGCAAGGTCGTAGCACAGCGAGTCCATCACGTCGGCGAACTCGGACAGCGATTCCTCGCCGCCGACCGATTTGATGAAGCGGGCGTTGAGGACCCGGTACGCGGCGTAGCTGATCGCCTCCTCGCGGGCGGCGGCGAGATTCGAGGCGGTGTGCCTCTCGCTGAAGAGCACCCCGTCGGCGGTCCCGTCGTAGGTCGCCCAGGCGTCCCACATCGCCGCCGACAGGTGGTACAGGTTGCGGGCGTGGACGGGCGGATTCGGGAGGGCCCGGCGGATGGCGTCGAGGAGGGCCTCGTCCCAGCGCCGGGCGACCGACCACTCGGGGTGCTCGGTCTCGGCCGTGGCGGCACAGCGCGGCGTCGGTTCCCAGGGCCGCACGACGACGGCGAAGGTCGTGATCCCGACGACCGCCACCAGCAGGCCCGCGATGGTGAGCCGCATCCTGCCCAGGCCCATCCCGATGCCCTCCTCGGTCCGACCCTAGGTCGTCAGCGCCTGCTCACGGGCATCGGCCGCGAACAGCCGCTCGATGACCCTGAGGTTGGCGATCGCGTCGGCCGGCGGGACCGGCGTCGGCGTCCCGTCGAGGATCGCCGCGGCGAAGGCCGTCGCCTCGACGGTGTACGGGTCGGCGGTATCGAAGGTCAGGCGCTCGGTGGCCGGCTCGACCGGCGGGTTGCCGCCGTGGGTGACGTAGACGTGGGTCGGCCGGTCGGGCGGGATATTGAATGGGATCCCGACCGAGATCCGGCCCTCGGTCCCGTAGATGTCGACCCGTTGATCGTCCTCGGCCCGGATGGTACAGGTGAACGTCGCGGTCCCGCCGCCCTCGAACTCCAGGAGCCCGCTCGTGACCACGTCGACGCCGCTGGTCGCGTCCCGGACGATCGACGCCTCGACCCGGGTGGGCTCGGCTCCGAAGAGCAGGCGCGACAGGTTCACGTTGTAGCAGCCAATGTCGTACAGGGCGCCGCCGCCGATCTGCCGGATGTTCCGGATGTTCGTCGGGTCGTCGTTGTAGTACGAGAACCAGCTCTGGACGGCGACGAGGCGCCCGATCCGGCCGGACCGGACGAGGTCCACGACCGCCAGCCACGACGGGTGGTGGCGGTACATGAAGGCCTCCATGAGTCGGACGCCCTCGGCCTCCGCGACCTCGATCATCCGTTCGGCGTCGGCGGCCGTCATGGCCAGCGGCTTCTCGCACAGGACGTGCTTGCCGGCCCGGGCCGCGGCGATCGTCCACTCGGCGTGGAGGTGGTTCGGCAGGGGGATGTAGACCGCGTCGACCTCCGGGTCCGCGAGGAGTGCCTCGTACGAGCCGTGGACGGTCGGGATGCCGGCCTCGGCCGCGGCGGCCTGGGCCCGGGCAAGGTCGCGCGACGCGATCGCCGTGATCCGGCAGCGGTCGGCCCGGCGGATCCCGGGGATCACCTTCTTCCGGGCGATGTCCGCAGTCGAAAGGACCCCCCAGCGCAGCTCGCTCATGGTCGAAGCCTCAGCCCCAGGACGTCTCGGTCACCGGCCGGAACGCCACCTCCAGGATCCGGTGGCTGCGGGGCCGGGTGACGACGAACAGGACGGCCTCGGCGACGTCCTCGGGCCGCATCATGCCGGCGAGCTGGGGCATCTCCGGAGTCCGGCCGTGGCCCATCGCGAAGTCGGTGGCGACCCCGCCGGGACAGACGTTCGTGCACCGGACGCCCTGCTCGCGCAGCTCGTGGTCGAGGGCCGCGGTGAAGCCGACCTGGGCGAACTTCGAGGCGCAGTAGACCGCCTCGTACGGCAGGCCCCGGCGACCGGCCTCCGAGGCGATCGTGACGAGATCGGCGGCGTCGCTCCGGACGAGATGGGGGAGCGCCGCCCGGACGGCGTAGATGGCGCCTTTCACGTTGACGTTGATCATCTCCTCGATGTCGTCGACCGGCAGGTCCAGGAACGGCCCGTAGGCGCCGACGCCGGCGTTCAATACGAGGATGTCGAGCCGGCCGAAGTGGTCAACCGTGGCGCCGACCATCGCCTCGAGCGAGGCCGCGTCGCGGACGTCGCAGGCCCGGGTGAAGGCGCCCTCGATGCCCGGGTTGTCGCCGCTCCTCGAGGCCAGCGCGACCTTCGCGCCGGCGTCCGCGAGGGCCCGGCCGGTGGCCGCCCCGATCCCGCGACTCGCGCCCGTGATGAGGGCGACCCGATCCTGCAATGAGCTCATGGCGCGGCTCCCTGGGGTGGCGGGGACGGATGGCATGGACGTGTGTACGGCGGGCGGTCGGTGCAGTCGTCGCCGGGGGACAGCCGAGTCTCGGGGGACGGGCCGGCCGGGCTGAAACCTGCCCGCGCGACCCGGTCCGCGAGGTTCCGGCTTGACAGTCGCCGCTCCCATCGACGAGCCTAGCACAGACATTTGCAAGAGAGGAACACAAACCGGTGTTCACGGGTCGCGACGAGGTCGGGCAGCGCAGCGAAACGGTCCGCCGGGCGAACCTGAGCGCGATCGTCCGGGAGCTTCACCTCCGCGGACCGCTGTCACGGTCCGAGCTCGTGGCGAGGACCGGCCTGACCCGGAGCGCGATCCGGGCCCTGATCGGCGAGCTCGTGGCCGGTGAGCTCGTGGCCGAGGAGCCGGCGATCCGCCTCGGGACGCCGGGCCGGCCGTCCCCGGTCGTCCGGCTCGAAGCCACCAACGCGGTTGTCCTGGCCCTCGAGATCGCGATCGACTCGCTGGCCGTCGCGATCGTCGGCGCCGGCGGGGTGATCCTCGAGCGCCGCCGGGTCGACCGCCCGCGTGGACACTCGACGCTCGACGACATCGTCGCCGACCTGGCGGAGCTGGCCCGGGACGCGCGGTCCCGCCGCCCCGCCGCGGAGCGGCCCTTCCGGGTCGCCGTCGCGGTCGCCGGGATCGTCAGCCGAGCCAGCGGCATCGTCCGCTTCGCGCCGAACCTCGGCTGGGTCGACGTGCCGCTCGGCGCGCGCCTCGGCGAGGCACTCGGGCTGGATATCCCGATCGACGTGGCCAACGAATCGGATCTCGGCGCGCTGGCCGAATTCCGCCGGGGTGCCGCGCGCGGCGCCGACGACGTCCTCTACACGCATGGTGAGGTCGGTGTCGGCGGTGGGATCATCGTCGACGGCCGGCCCCTCGACGGGGTCGGCGGCTACGGTGGTGAGATCGGCCACATGCCGGTCAACCCGGCCGGACGCGCCTGCCGCTGCGGCTCGACCGGGTGCTGGGAAACCGAGGTCGGCGAAGGCGCCCTGCTGTCCCGGGCGGGCTACCCGCTCGACGGCGGTCGGGCCGCCGTGGACGCGGTCCTCGGGGAGGCTGCCGCCGGTCGCCCGGAGGCGCTGGCCGCGATCGTGCAGACCGGGACCTGGCTGGGCATCGGCCTGGCCGGGCTGGTCAACATCCTGAACCCGCGGAGGGTCGTACTCGGCGGCCTCTTCGCGCGGATCTTCCCCTTTGTCGATGACATCGTGGCTCGGGGCCTCGATCGGGGCGCCCTCGTGGCGTCCCGCGAGCTCGTCTCCGTCGTCCCGTCGACCCTCGGCGTCGACGCACCGCTGCTCGGCGCCGCCGAGCTGGCGTTCGAGCCCCTCATCGTCGATCCGGCCGCGTGGCTCGCGCCGCGCGGCGCGGTCGCCAGCCTGGCGAGCGCATGATCGCCATTCGTTCCGCTCCGCCAAAGGGCGCGCCGCGACCCGCGGCCGAGGAGGCGGAGCCGTGTCCTGAATGTCGCAGCAGCCGTTGAGGAGGGTGCTAGCCTACGAGAGTTCGCCAAGGTAGGACGACGAACGTTTTGAGGAGGAAACAACGCCGATGATTCTGCGCAAGGCAGCGGTCCTCGTGGCCGCAGCCG
>DASWGY010000162.1:0-6614 GCA_036393495.1 Candidatus Limnocylindrales bacterium | reverse complement strand
GTAGGCCTGGACATAGCGTTCGCGGGTCCCCGCCACGACGTCCGTGGGGAGCTCGGGACCGGGGGCCGTCTTGTCCCACGGCTGATCCTCGAGCCAGTCGCGGACGAATTGCTTGTCGAAGCTCGCCTGGGGACCGCCCGGGGCATATGTCGCGGCATCCCAGAAGCGCGACGAATCCGGGGTCAACACTTCGTCGATCAGGGTCAGCTCGCCGTCCACGAGGCCCATCTCGAACTTGGTGTCGGCGAGGATGATCCCGACCGATTCGCAGACCGCCGATGCGCGGCGATAGAGGGCCAGCCCCACCTCCCGGACCCTGCCGGCCAGCTCGCGAGCCGCCTGGGTGCCTCCGGCGACCGTCTCGAGGTGGTGAATCATCGCCTCGATGTCGATGTTCTCGTCGTGCTCGCCGATCTCGGCTTTCGTCGCCGGCGTCAGGATCGGCTCCGGCAGGCGATCGCTCTCCCGGAGCCCGGCCGGCAGGGCGACACCGCAGACGGCGCCCGAGGCGCGGTACTCCTTCCAGCCCGAGCCCGAGATGTAGCCGCGGATGACGATCTCCACCGGCAGGACGGTGGCGCGCCGGCACAGCATCATCCGGCCCTGCAGGTCCGCGACGACATCGTCGGGAACCGCCCCTCCCGGGACCTCGGCGGGATCCGTGCCGAGGAGGTGGTTCGGGATGAGATCGCGGGTCGTTTCGAACCAGAACCGCGACAGGCCCGTCAGCACCCGCCCCTTGTCCGGGATCGGCGTCGGCAGGACGACGTCGAACGCCGACATCCGATCGGAGGCCACGAGGAGGAGCCGGTCCTCGCCGATGGCGTAGAGGTCGCGGACCTTGCCCGACCGCAGGTAGGAGCTCGGGGCGGTTGTCATCTGGCACCTCCAGGGATGGCCGGCGTCACGGCTCCGACCGTCGTCGTGCGTGGCTCGCCCCGGCCGAGGGCGTCCAGCCGGGACAGGACCTCGTCGACGTGGCCGAGGTGACGGGCGTCATCGAAGCAGGCGTCGAGCTCGCCGAGTGGGAGGATCGACGCGATCGCCGGCTCGAGGGCCAGGACGTCGCGCAGGGGTCGCCGCTCATCGGCGGCCACAAGGGCCGCCCGCTGGACGATCCCGTACGCCTCCTCGCGGCTCATCGCATCGCGGGCGACGAGCGCGTCGAGGACCCGCGAGCTGGCGTGGAGCCCGAGGCCGCGCTCGATGTTCTCGCGCATCCGCTCGGGCCGGACGACGAGGCCCTCCACGAGTCCCGCCATCTTCTGGAGGGCATAGTCGAGGAGGATCGTCGCGTCGGGCAGGATGACCCGCTCGGCGGAGGAGTGGCTGATGTCGCGCTCGTGCCACAGGGCCTGGTCCTCCATCGCCGTGTGGGCATAGCCTCGGAGGACCCGGGCGATCCCGGCGATCCGTTCCGAGATGATCGGATTGCGCTTGTGAGGCATCGCCGAGGAGCCCTTCTGGCCGGACCGGAATGGCTCCATGACCTCGCCGATCTCGGTGTGGGCGAGGTTCCGGATCTCGGTCGCGATGCGCTCCAGGCTGCCGCCGAGAATCGCGATCGCGGCAATGAGCGCGGCGTGGCGGTCGCGCTGCACGATCTGGGTCGAGACGGGGTCGACCTTCAGGCCAAGCGAGCCGAGGACCTCCGCCTCGACGTCCGGCCCGAGGTGGCTGTACGTTCCAACCGGGCCGGAGATCTTGCCGGTCCGGATCTCGTCGACGGCTTGCGCGAGGCGTCGCCGCCCGCGATCGACCTCGAAGGCCCAGCCGGCCACCTTGAGGCCGAACGTCGTCGGCTCGGCATGGACCGAGTGGGTCCGGCCCATCATCACCGTCCGGCCGTGCTCGCGCGCCCGTGCCGCGAGGACCCCGACGAGCCGGTCGGCGTCGCGGAGCAGCAGCTCGCCGGCCTCCCCGAGCTGGAGTGCCAAGGCGGTGTCCAGGACATCGCTGCTCGTCAGGCCGTGGTGGAGGTAGCGACCCTCCGGCCCGATCGACTCCGCAACCTGGCTCACGAAGGCGATGACGTCGTGGTCGGTCGTGCGCTCGATCTCGGCGATCCGGGCCACGTCCACGCTGGCGCGAGCTTCCATGGCCGCGAGCGCCGCGGCCGGGATCCGGCCCCGGGTCGCGAGGGCGCTGGCGACGGCGAGCTCGACCCGGAGCATGTGCTCGAAGCGGGCCGACTCCTCCCAGATCGCCCCCATCTCGGGCAGGGTGTAGCGGCGGATCATCGGGCGGCCCCGACCGCTGTGGCGCTGGGCACAGCGTCCGCGCCGATGTCGTGGCGGCGCTGGAGACCGTCCCAGGTGATCGTGTCTGCAGCCGATTCCGCGGCCGCGCGAGCCTCGGCGATGCCGCGCCCCCGCCCGACGACGGTCAGGACCCGCCCGCCGTTGGTGCCGTAGCCGCCCCCGGGACGCGGGACCGTCCCCGCATGGAAGACGAGCGCGCCGCTGCTCGTGGCGGCCTCGAGGCCCTCGATCGGGTGACCGCGCTTCGGGGTGCCCGGGTAGCCCCTCGCTGCGAGGACGATGCCGACGGTGGCGCTGGCGACGGTCGGGAGCAGGTCCGGGAGCCCGAGCGGCAGGCGGCCACGGGCGGCGGCAAGGAGGAGTGGCCCGAGCGGGACCGCAAGCCGAGGCAGGATCGCCTGTGCCTCCGGGTCCCCGAGCCGGACGTTGCACTCGAGGAGCGACGGACCATCGGGGGTCAGCATGAGGCCGCCGTACAGGAATCCGCGGAAGGGCGTCCCGCGACGTGCCATCTCGGCCAGGATCGGGCGATGGATGGTGTCGAGGACGGCCTCCACGGACGGATCGTCGAGGTCCGGAACTGGCGAGTAGGCGCCCATACCGCCGGTGTTCGGGCCGACGTCGCCGTCACACAGGCGCTTGTGGTCGCGGGCCGCCGGGAGCGCGATCGCCCGCTCGCCGTCGCAGATCGCGATGACGCTCGCCTCGCGGCCGTCGAGTCGCTCCTCCACGACGAGCGCGGGGGCGTCGCCCGGGCGGCCGGCCAGGAACGACGGCGCGAGCTCGAGGGCCTGGTCAACGGAATCGGTGACGATGACGCCCTTGCCACCCGCCAGGCCGTCGGCCTTGAGGACGATGCCGGCGCCGCTGTTGCCGAGCTCACGGATGAAGGCGGCCGCGGCCTCGACCTGCCCGCCCGCGTAGGCCCGCGCGAGCGCCATCCGGACGCCGGCCGCCGCGGCGACCTCATGGCAGAACGCCTTCGAGGTCTCCAGCCGAGCCGCCGCACGGGTCGGGCCGAAGACCATCGTCCCGGCGTCGGCGAGGGCGTCGGCTACGCCGGCCGCAAGAGGCGCCTCCGGGCCGACGACGACGAGCTCTGCGGCCATGGCCCGCGCTGCCGCGACGAGCGACGCTGGATCCGAGGCTTCCACTGTGGGCAGCACCCGGACTCGCGGCTCGGCCGCCATCGCGGCGCTGCCGGGCGCCACGACGACCTCGTTCACGCCCGGCTCGGTGGCCAGCTTCCACGCCAGCGCGTGCTCGCGCCCGCCACCGCCCACGACGAGGATCCGCGTCGGCATGACCAGGGTCATCGGACGCTCACGCCGTCGCGCACGCTGCCGCTCACGCCGTCGCGCACGCTGCCGCGCCCACCGACGCTCATGACAGCGCCATCCCGCTGCGCCCTCGCATCGGCCGCCAGGCCCGCTCGATCGTCTGGGTCCGCTCCGGGCCAACCGAGACGAGGACGATCGGGACGCCGGCCAGCTCCTCGAGGGCCGTCACGTAGCGCCGGGCGTTCTCGGGAAGGTCGGCCAGGGCCCGGACGTCGTGAATCGGTGCGTCCCAACCGGGGAAGTCCTCGTAGATCGGGACCGCCTCCGCCATCGCGGAGGCGCTCGACGGCCAGTGATCGATCCGTCGACCGCCGACGTCGTAGGCGACGCCGAGGCGGATGGTCGGGATGCCCGAAAGGATGTCGAGCTTGTTGAGCATGATGCTGCTGATCGAATTGACGGCCACGGCATAGCGCAGCGGCATCGCGTCGAACCAGCCCACCCGGCGGGGGCGCCCGGTCGTCGTCCCGACCTCGTGTCCGCGGCTCGCGATCCCTGACCCGATCTCGTCGTGGAGCTCCGTCGGGAACGGCCCTGAGCCGACCCTCGTCGCGTAGGCCTTCATCACGCCCATGACCTCGTCGACCTGGAGCGGCCCGATCCCGCCACCGGTGCACGCCCCGCCGGCGACCGGGTTGGACGACGTCACGAATGGGTAGCTCCCGTGGTCGAGGTCGAGGAGCGTGCCCTGGGCACCCTCGAGGAGGACATGCTCACCGCGGGCCAGGGCCGCCTGGACGAGCCACGTCGAATCGTCGAGGTGGTGCTCCAGGCGGAGGCCCCAGGCGAGGCACTCGTCGACGAGGGCGTCGACGGTCATCGTGTCCAGGCCCATCCCGGCGAGGAGGAGGTTCTTGTCGGGCAGGACCCGCGAGATGCGGTCGGTGAGGACGGCCCGATCGAGGAGGTCCTCCATTCGGAGGCCGATCCGCCAGGCCCGATCGCCGTAGGCGGGCCCGATCCCCCGCCCCGTCGTGCCGACCCTGGCCCCGCCCAGCCGAGCCTCGTTGCCCCGGTCGAGCGCGAGGTGGTAGGGCATGATCACGTGGGCGCTCCGGCTGACCTTGACCTTCGAGACGTCGATCCCCCGGACGGTCAGCATGTCGAGCTCGGCGATGAGCGTCGCCGGGTTCACCACGACGCCGTTGCCGATCACCGAGGTGATGTGCGGGTAGAGGACGCCCGAGGGGACGAGGTGGAGCTTGAAGACCTCGTCGCCGGTGACGACCGTGTGACCGGCATTGTCGCCGCCCTGGTAGCGGACGACCATCGCCACCTGCTCGGCCAGGAAGTCGGTCGTCTTGCCCTTGCCCTCGTCGCCCCACTGGAGCCCGACAATGACCGTGGCGGGCATCAGCGGGCCGCCGCCATCTCGGATCCGGCCCGCGTTGCCGGCCTCCGCGCCTCGCTCACGCACGTTTGAGTGCGCTCGCGAGCCTGCTCGGCCGGCGCCTTGGCGGGATCCGTCTGGCGGCGGCGGACGGGCTCGACCGCAACGAAAAAGGCCCCGGGCTGCGCCGGGACCTGGTTGCAAATCTCCCGCGTCGTGCGCCCGCCGTTCGGGCGGGATCCCTGCCGGTCGCTCGGACGCCTCACGGGACGGCCGATGCGCCCTCCTCGCGCGATCGCTGGACCTCCCTGTCCGGGCCGCTGCGGTGTCGTCCCGGAGACCGGCCGAGTATACCAACGGTCGGCGTGGCTGCGGGCCCATCGCTGGAGCCCGGGCCGGTCGCCCGGACTTTCGCGGTCGCGGTGCCAGTACCTCCGGTGCGTGTTGGCGGCGATGGCCTCGGCCGTAGCCTCGACATCGAATGCGGTACATCTGGGGGCTGTGGCCGGTCGTGCCGGCTGCGGCCGCGATCTTCCTCCTGGCGATGCCCGATTCGGTCGACGCGACGGCCCGCCCGGTGGTGGCCGCGCTCATCGGCGTCGGTCTTGCCGCGTCGGTCACCCAGTCCTATGTCAGATCCAGGATCGAGCCCCTGGTCAAGGTCGCCGAGCGCCTTGCGAAAGGCGAATCGGGTGTCGTCGTGCCCGCCCGACGGGATGCCCTCGGCCGGCGACTGGCGGCCGCCATTACGACCCTCGGCTCGAGCATGGCCGAGGCCCATTCGGAGGCCACGACGGACCGGCTGACGGGCATCCCGAACCGGCCGGCGATCATCGGCGCGCTGTTCACGGAGGTCGAGCGATCGGTCCGGTATCGCCGTCCGCTGTCGGTCGCCTTCGCCGACATCGATCACTTCAAGTCGATCAACGACACGTATGGCCATGAGGCCGGCGACGCCGTGCTCCAGGGCGTCGCGGCGAGCCTCCGCCGGAACCTCCGCTCGTCCGACCGGCTCGGCCGCTACGGCGGCGAGGAGTTCATGGTCCTCCTGCCCGAGACGAGCGTCGCGGATGCCGCCGTCCTGGCAGACAAGCTGCGCCTGATCGTCGCCGGCGAGCCGCACCGCCTGCCCGACGGCAGCGAGGTCCGGGTGACCGTGTCACTCGGGGTCACCGGTGGCGCCGGCGACCGGCTCAGCGTCGACGCCCTCGTCCGGGAGGCCGACGCGGCGATGTATTCGGCCAAGGCCCTCGGCCGCGACCAGGTCTACGCCTTCGAGGCGCCGAGCGATGACTCGACCGTTGTCCGCTCGCCGATCTCACCGGCCGGCCGGAGCCAGGCGATGGAGCTCGGACGGCGGGCCCATGGCGCAGCCGCCGATGCCCTGGCCCAGATCATCTCGCCGCTGCCCCATTACCGGGGCCAGCCATCGGCCCTCATCGCCACGATCGTGACGGCCCTGGCCAGGCAGCTGAGCCTGCCCGAGCACGAGATTGACAAGATCCGGGTCGCGGCCCTCCTCCACGACGTCGGCAAGGTCGGGATCCCCCAGGACATCCTCGAGAAGCCGTCGTCGCTCACGCCGGCCGAATGGCGCTCGGTCGTCCAGCACCCCCGGATCGGCCAGGTCATCCTCGAGCAGGCGACGATGCTCCGCGACGCCGTGCCGATCATCCTCCACCA
>DASWGY010000161.1:0-5929 GCA_036393495.1 Candidatus Limnocylindrales bacterium | reverse complement strand
GCCGCCGGCGACGTCGACTGGCTGTTCGTGCCACTCGAGGCGGCGGCCAAGATGCGGGCCAGCTTCATGCTCCTGGGACCCCTCCTGACCCGGTTCGGGGAGGTCATCATCAGCAACCCCGGCGGCGACCGGATCGGGCGGCGGCCGGTCGATCTCCACGTGGACGCGATGCGGACCCTCGGTGCCGAGATCGACTATCGCTACGGCTATTACTACGCGAAGGCCCCCGGCCGCCTCCGTGGCGCCGAGGTCAGCTTCCCGTTCGTGTCCGTCATGGGCACCGAGAACGCGATGCTCGCTGCGACCCTGGCCGAGGGCCACACGGTGATCCGGCCGGCAGCCCAGGAACCCGAGGTCGATGACCTCATCGAGTTCCTCCGCAAGATGGGCGCCGAGGTCGATCGGACCTATCCCGACACGATCGAGGTCGAGGGCCGCAAGCGCCTTCGCGGCTCGGACCACTCGGTCGTCCCAGACCGGATCGAGGCCGGGACCTTCGCCATCGCGGCCGCGATGACGGGCGGGCTCGTGACCCTGGAGCGGGCTCGCTGCGATCATCTCGACGCCCTCGTCGAGGTCCTCGGACGGATGGGCATCGATGTCGCCTGCGGCACGGACCGCCTGACCGTCGATGCGACGACGGTCGGCCCGGGCGCCTACACCCCGGTCGACATCGAGACCGCCCCGTACCCGGGCCTGGCGACGGACCTCCAGCCGCCGACGAGCGTCCTCCTGACCCAGGCCAGCGGCCGCTCGACCGTCCACGAGACGATCTTCGAGGATCGCCTCGAGTGGCTGGCGGAGCTTCGCAAGATGGGCGCCGAGATCGACATCCCGGACGGCCATCACGCGACCATCCACGGTCCTGCCCGCCTCGTCGGCGCCGACGTCGAGATCTCCGACCTGCGGGCCGGCGCCTCGCTCATCCTCGCCGCGCTGGCCGCCGCGGGAACGTCGACGATTCACGGCGGGCACCACGTCCGGCGAGGGTATGAGAACATCGAACGACGCTTCCTTGACCTCGGTGCGAGGTTCGAGCACGTCCTTGAAGGGGATCCCGGCACACCGGCATGAAGATCGGCATCGACCTCGGCACCGCCAACGTCCTCGTCCACGTCGAGGGCAAGGGCATCGTGATCCAGGAGCCGTCCGTGGTGGCGGTGGACGACGACAACCGCATCCGGGCCGTGGGCGAGGAAGCCCGCGAGATGATCGGCCGGACGCCGGGCAACATCCACGCGATCCGGCCGATGAAGGACGGCGTCATCGCCGACTACGTCATCACCGAGGCGATGCTTCGCTTCTTCATCGGCAAGGCGACCCAGGGCCGGCTCATGTTCGCCCGCCCCGAGGTCATGATCAGCGTGCCGGCCGGCGTGACGTCGGTCGAGAAGCGGGCCGTCCGCGACGCCGCCCTGAAGGCCGGGGCCAAGGAGGCCTTCCTGATCGAGGAACCCCTGGCCGCGGCGATCGGGGCCAACGTTCCGATCAGCGGCCCATCCGGGAACATGGTCATCGACATCGGTGGCGGGACGAGCGAGATCGCGGTCATCGCCCTCGGCGGGATCGTTGTCTCGACCTCGCTCCGCGTCGGCGGCACGAAGTTCGACGAGCACATCGCCTCGTACATCCGCAAGAAGTACAACCTCATGATCGGGGAGCGGACGGCGGAGGAGGTCAAGATCCAGATCGGGACGGCCCTGCCCCTGGAGCGGGAGCTGTCGATGGAGGTCCGCGGTCGGGACCTCATCGCCGGACTGCCCCGAACGATCCCGATCACCTCGTCCGAGGTCATGGAGGCGATCGAGACCCCACTCCAGCAGCTGGTCGCGGCCGTCCGGTCGGTCCTCGAGCAGACGCCGCCCGAGCTGTCCTCGGACATCATCGACAAGGGCATGGTCATGTCCGGCGGCGGGGCCCTCCTCCGCAACATCGACAAGCTCCTGACCCAGGTGACCGGGGTGCCCTGCCACGTCGCAGAGAACGCCCTCAACTGCGTCGCCCTGGGGACGGGCGAGGCCCTCAAGCACTACGGCTTCTTCAAGAAGTCGCTCGTCCAGTCGCTCTAGGGCCAGCCGGGGCGCCCGTGGCCATCGCCGGCGCGCCAGGGACCGCGGTGACCGCGTTCGTCGACCTTCACTGCCACACCTCGGCAAGCTTCGACTCGCTTGCCTCGCCCCGAGCCGTCGTGGCCGCCGCGGCCCGGCGCGGGCTCACTCACCTCGCGATCACCGATCACGACAGGATCGAGGGCGCGCTCGAGGCCCGCGACGTCGCGCCGGCCGGCCTGACCGTCCTCGTCGGGGAGGAGATCCGAACCCGCGATGGCGACCTCATCGCGGTCTTCCTCTCGACCGCGGTTCCGCCCGGGCTGTCTGCCGCCGAGACGATCGCCGCCGTCCGTGCACAGGGCGGCCTCGTGGGGATCCCCCATCCCTTCGATCGCTTCCGGGGTTCGATCTCGAAGGGCGAGACGCTTCGAGGCCTGGAGGCCCTCGCCGCGACCGTGGATTGGGTGGAGAGCTGGAACGCCCGCCTGGCGGTCGGGGATGGCAATGCCCGGGCCGCGGAGCTGGCCAGGGCCGCGGGCGTGCCGGGCGTGGCCGTCTCCGATGCCCATACGACCCTCGAGGTCGGCGTCGCGTCGACGATCCTCGGCGGCGATCCCTCGACCCCGGATGGCCTCCGGGCCGCACTCGCCGCCGGGCCGGTCATGGCCACCGGCCGGGCCTCGTTCTATGTCCGCCTCGCGACACCGCTGGCGAAGGTCGTCCAGCGAGCGCGCGGCCGCGGGCGGATCCGGCCGGTGGCGAACCCATGACGGACCGGGACGATCGGCCGATTGCGGGGGGCCAGGCGGACCCGATAGCGTCCCCGGCCATGGCCACGACCACTGCCGCAACGCCCCTTGCCACGACCGGCGGCCCACCGCCGTCGCCCCACGACCCCGTGGAACCCGAGCCCGAGGTCTCCGCCGAGCAACTGTCGCTCCTCGGCCGGCTTCGTCAGCCCCGGACGATCGTGTCGATCGTCGTCCCCCTCACGATCATCGTCATCTTCGTCCTGCTCAACCAGGATCAGCTGGGGCGCGTCCCGGGCCTGATCCTCCAGGCGAACCCCGCGCTCGTCGCCCTCGCCTTCCTCATCTTCTACCTGGGCTTTCCGCTGCGCGGGTTCCGCTGGGCGAAGCTGCTCCGCGGCACCGGCCTCCGGATCGGGACCCGTGACGCGACCGAGATCCTGTTCCTGTCGTGGCTGGTGAACTGCATCGTCCCGGCCAAGCTCGGCGATGTCTATCGGGCCTGGCTGCTCAAGATCAACAGCACCGCGTCGCTGAGCCGGACCTTCGGGACGGTCTTCATCGAGCGCGTCCTTGATCTCTTCGCGATCGCCATCCTCGGGCTGGCGGCGGGCTGGTGGAGCTTCCGCGACGGGCTGCCGCCGGCGATCCAGGCGGTCTTCATCATCGGCCTCGTCGTCGTCGGCGGCCTGGGCCTCGGCCTCTTCACGATGCGCAACTTCGGGCGCCGGATCTTCACCGCGCTGCCCCTCCCGGGCCGGCTCCTCGAGTTCTACGACCGTTTCGAGGAGGGCGTCTTCGGCGCCGTCGAGCTGCGGGCCCTGCCCGTCTTCGGCGGCGTGACCGTGGCCATCTGGGCGACCGAGGCGCTGCGCCTCTTCATCGTCGTCCAGGCGCTGTCGTTCCCCGAGGTCCAGCTCGGGCTCTCGGGCGCCGTCTTCGTCGCCCTCATCGGCTCGCTCCTGACGGCCGTCCCGCTGAGCCCGGCGGGCCTGGGCTTCGTGGAGGCGGGCGTGGTCGGCGTCCTGACGGTCGCCTACGGCGTGCCCCTCCCCGAGGCGACCGCGATCGCCCTCCTCGACCGCGTCATCAGCGTCTTCTCGATCATCGTCCTCGGCTCGATCGCCTACGCGATCTCGGCCAAGCCGCGGGGTGCCGGCGTGATCGTTCCCGCGTGATCGTCCCGACGTGGACGCCACGGCCTGAGCGCGCCGGCCTGAGCGCGCCGGCGTGATCGCCCCCGCCGCGACCTCAGCCTCCGCGAGCGCGCCGGCCTGAGGGCCCGGTCCCGGTACCGCAGACCGCCGCCAAGGCGCCCGAACCGCACACCACCTGACCGCCCGCGGTCGCCGGTCGGCCGGCGGGCCGAGGTACGAACGGGTGATATGGAGCGAAAGGTCGGAATCCGATAGTCGGGGCATCGCGGCACCGCCCGCGCAGCACGATGGAGTCCCCGGAACCTGCCGATGACGACCCAGAACGGACGAGCCTTCAACGAGTGGCTCCGAGCCCAGCTCAAGGCGAAGAAGATGTCCCAGCGCCAGCTCGCCCAGCAGTCGGGCGTCGACCACTCGACGATCTCGCGCCTCATCCGCGGCGATCGGATGCCGTCTCTCGGGACGGCCACGAAGCTCGCCCGGGGCCTGCGCGAGATCCGCGAGGACGCCGACGCCGCGCAGTACCTGGGGATCGTCGCCAACGGGACCCAGAACCCGACGGCCCGGGTCGAGTATTCGCTGCGCGCCGACGAGGCGCTCACCGAGGCCCAGGTCCGGCAGATCATGGAGTACTACCTGGCCGTCCGGATGCGCCGCTTCGGGCGCGTCTTCCAGTCGGCCGACAACACGACCTCCGGGGGCGGCCAGGGCCGACCTGATCCCACGCTTCCCCGACCGATGGGCTTCCGGCCGTCGCAGCCCCAGGGGATCGCACCCCGGGTCGGCGTCGCGACGCGGGTCCAGCCGGTCTCCACGATGACTCGACCCAGCGGCCGGAGCACCGACCGCTACTGACCAGCTTTTCACGACGTGACCCGGATGCCCTCCACGTCCGGGTCTCGGGGACAGCGAACGCCGGCGTTCGGGGCGCCGGCGGTCGCGATTCTCCGGTGACTCGCCGTTGAGGTCGCTCCGCGATCCGATCGCTCCAACGCGCGCAGGCGTGCGCCGACTTCGCCGTCGAGGGCGTAATTCCAGCGTGGATGGCGTTATGACGCAGTCATCGCTGGACTGCGAGGTGACCCGCCGATTCGGAGCCGCTGA
Organism: Candidatus Limnocylindrales bacterium; assembly: GCA_036393495.1. Classification (GTDB taxonomy): domain Bacteria; phylum Chloroflexota; class Limnocylindria; order Limnocylindrales; family CSP1-4; genus UBA5189. The sequence goes on along the minus strand of DASWGY010000161.1, from coordinate 868 downwards.
ACGGGCACAATTCCACCCGGGGTGTCATTAGGCCCGGATCCTGATCGTCGGACGGGCCCACCGGTCGCGGCCTCGTTCATACCGCCATCCCGGATGGAATCCCGCACAAATCGGCGGTGAGTCGGCGGAATCCTCGGCCGCCCAGCGCAGACCTCGGCCGCCCAGCGCAGACCTCGGCCGCCCAGGGCGGTCCTCAGCGGCCCAGCGCAGACCTCAAGCTCGGCCGGTAGATCGAGACGCTGATCCGGGGCGACAGATCGAAGCGCACCGCCGGAGCGAAGCGGCGAATGTCGAGGCCGAGGCGGCCGACGTACGCACCCTCGGCGGGACCGCCGCAAGCGGCCCCCATCACCTCCTCGAACAGCCGGTCGCAGGCGACGACGAGCGTCGCATCGGGATCGACGATCCGATCAGCTGACGCCTCGTCCGTTGCGATGACGGCATCCCCGCCGGCGACGATGACCGGGAAGCCCACGCCCTCGGCGGACTTGAAGACCGGCAACTGGCGAACGTCGATCAAGCCGGCTTCCGAGAGCCCCACGATGCGGGCACCCGCCGTCCTGGCCAGCGGCCAGCCGCCGTTGGGATCGCTCGGCGGGGCGAGGGTGAGGGCCACCACGATGAGAGCAGCGAGGGGGACCGTCGCGACCGCCCGCGCGGCGACGCGGACGCGAGGGTCGACGGCCCGCTCCGGCCCCCGGGCGACCGCCCGCACGCCGAGGGCCACGAGGACGATCACGACCGGGTCGAGGTAGGCGTGGTAATGATCGTTCGGCAGGCCGGCGACGACCGTCTGGAGCGAGGGAGCGACGGCCGTAAGCGCCAGCGCAGACCAGACGACGGTCAAGCCGAGCCAGCGGGCCGCGCT
>DASWGY010000160.1:0-4317 GCA_036393495.1 Candidatus Limnocylindrales bacterium | reverse complement strand
ACCACATCCGGGCCCGAGTTCGGGCGAATCGGCGCGGCGGCCGTGCGTGGAGCGCGGGCCGGTCCGGCGCGGCGAGCCGGGTACGCGCTGCCGGACCGTTCGTATCGACCCCCGGTGTCGACCTGAAACATTCGGGGTGCTCACGGGGCGCCACGGGGGTGAAGCGCGGGGGCGAAGCGCGGGGGTGAACCCGGGAGCGAGGCGCGAGGGCGAACCGCGGGAGCGAGGCGCGGGGGTCGCGACGACGCGGCTCGGCCGCTCGCTCGGGGGCATACTCCGGGCCACCGCAGCCGCTGACGACGAGGAGGGCCCGTGGACGAGCGTCGGACGGTCGTGTTCTTTCCGGAAGGTGCATTCGGGCCGACGAACAACTGCGTCGGGATCGGGCGGGTCCTCCAGGAGCGCGGGCACCGCGTCGTATTCATCGTGGAGGAATCGTTCGCCGGCAGCCTCGAGGCCCAGGGCTTCGAGGAGCGGCTGATGCGACTGGGCCCACCGCCCGAGACGCCGGAAGTGCCCGGCCAGTTCTGGATCGACTTCATCCGCGACACGGCGCCGATCTTCCGGAAGCCGACCATCGAGCAGCTGGGCGAGTTCATCGCGCCGACCTGGCAAGCCCTCATCGACGGCTCGAAGTACGTCGACGACCGGCTTCGGGCGATATTCGATGAGCTCGACCCGGACGTCATCGTCGAGGACAACGTCGTGGGCTTCGCGGCCCTGCCCGCGTCCGGACGACCGTGGGTCCGGATCGTCTCGTGCAACCCCGCGGAGCTGAAGGACGCGGCGATCCCGCCGTTCTCGTCCGGCTACCCGGCGGCCGACCGATCAGCCTGGCCGGCGTTCCTCGAGGAGGTCGAACGGACGCACCGGGAGATGTGGGCCGACTTCGACGCCTTCGTCCGAGCGCGAGGAGCCCCGGGCCTGGCCTGGACGGAGCTGGGCCCCGATCTCATCTGGGAGTCGCCGTGGCTCAACCTCTACTCGTACCCGCTCGAGGCCGACTACAGCCGCGAGCAGCCGCTCGGGCCGACCTGGCAGCGGCTTGATTCGACGGTCCGGTCCACGACCGAGACGTGGGAGCTGCCGGAGCACCTCCGGCGCGGTGACGGCGCGCTCGTCTACCTGTCGCTCGGCAGCCTCGGCGCGGCCGACGTCGGGCTCATGCAGCGGCTCGTCGACGTCATGGGCGCGACCCGCCATCGGGTCATCGTCTCGAAGGGCCCCCTCGCCGACCAGATCCAGCTCCACGACAACATGACGGGCGCCGGGTTCCTGCCCCAGCCGGCGATCCTGCCGGAGGTCGATCTGGTCATCACCCACGGCGGCAACAACACCGTGACCGAGGCCGTCCACCATGGGAAGCCGATGATCGTCCTGCCCCTCTTCTGGGACCAGGTCGACAACGCCCAGCGGATCGATGAGCTGGGCCTCGGGGTCCGCCTCTCGACGTACGGTTTCGAGGAGAGTGAGCTGGCGGGCGCGGTGGATCGTCTCGTCGCCGATGCCACGTTGTCCGCCCGGCTCTCGGCGATGTCTCGGCGGATCCGGAGCACCTCCGGCACCGCCCGGGCGGCCGAGCTCATCGAGCGCGTAGCCATGACCGGCCAGCCCGTCGCGGGCGGCTGACAGGAGGGCGGGCGCGGGCGCACCCCTGCCACGAAGCGGCGGACCGCGGCGAACGCCACCCGCGGCTCGGTGAGTCGCATCCGTGTGCACTCCGGAAACATTCACGCTCGGAGGGAACGCGAAACCGACGAATCCGCTTGCCGATCGAGCGTGGCTGTCGCCGGGATGAGTCGCCCGCCGACTCACGAGGTCGGCGGCGACGGACGGCGAGCGCGGTGAATCGGTCGCCGCCGATACCATTCGCAGCGTGACCGAGCCGAGCCCGCCGCCCTCGCCGATTCGGAACGTCGACTACAAGGGCGCGCCGCTCGACGCCGACCGGGGCCCGGGTCTCGGCTGCTTCTGGACCCAGCTCGTCGTCCTCGGAGTCCTCGTGGTGCTGACCCCGCTGAGCGTCGGCTGGGGCTGGCCGTCGTGGATCAGCGGCGGCCTCCTGATCCTCGTCCTCCTGCTCCTGCTCCTCGCCGGTCAGACGGTGATCTTCCTGCTTCGCCTCGTGGCGGCCGATCGGCGAGCAGCCGGCCGTCGCCGGCCCCTGGCCTCGTCAACGCCGACGGTCGGCGAGCTCGAGGATCGCGGTGACCCAGCGCCCGGTGACCCAGCGCCCGGTCGCGACGACGACGCCGACCCCCCAGCCGACGCCGACTCCCCAGCCGACGCCGACCCGCCCGGGCCGGCGGACGGCGGCGTGCGAGAATAGCCGCCGGCGCCGCAAGGTCCGCCGCCCACCCCGTCCCCTGGAGGTTCCGCGCTCCGTGCCCGTGCTCGCGACCTACTTCTCCGTCCGCCGCGGCCGCGATCCGTTCTTCAAGTTCTACATGAAGACGCTGTTTCCGCGCCAGATGCGGGAGCAGGAGGCGAAGTACGGGATCAAGTTCCTCGGCTGGTACAACGTCGCCCACGGCTGGGACTTCGACAACGTCATCCTGCTCGACCTGCCGGACTACGCCACGCTCGACAAGCTGGAGCGCGACGCGGAGATCAAGGCCTTTGCCCACCGGGCGGGGGAGTGGGTCTTCGCCCGCCACCACTCGATGTTCCTCCGGGAGCGGATGGGCCCGGACCTGGACTACCACGGATAGGAGGACGCCATGGACCGCCAGCGCAACGACCTCCTCGCCGAGATGGCCCGCGACGCCGCCCTGGAGCGCTCCGACTTCCTCGTCCGCGCGGGCGAGCAGCTGGAACGGTTCCTGCGCGACCAGTCGGACCGGATCCGCGAGCTCGGGGGCCTGACCCTCATCGATGACGACCCCGACTACCTCGCGATCGCTCCGGACGGCACGTTCCGAAGCCGGAGCCGGGTCTTCGACGAGACGACCGGCGAGTGGCAGTCGGACACCGAGGTCATCGAGACCGGCGGCGAGCTCGTCGAGCTCTACAACCCGGCCGATGTGTTCGCGGCCTTCGCCGACGTGGCGCGGGAAGGTGTCTGGGCCGAGGGCTCGACCGAGGTCGGCGAGGACGAAGGCGACGCCGAGCCCGACCTGTCCGGGGACGCCTTCGGGGCGCCGATCCCGGGCGCCGATCTCTACGCCGAGGCCGCCGACCAGTGGGCCGCCGGCCAGCCCGAGGTCCGCCGGGCAGAGACGCCGGACGAGGCCGCCGCCGCCCTGTACGAGCTTGCGCTCGACTTCCAGGAGCGGAGCCAGCAGACCGAAGCCGGGCTCCTCGAGCAGTTCGAGAATGCCGCCTCGGGACTGACGAGCCGGGTCGGGACGGTCGTCATCGTCGACGACCTCGATGAGCACCTCGAGCTGGCCGGACAGGGCTTCAGGGGCCAGGTCATCCCGGAGGGCGAGAGCCGCTGGACCGATCTTCGCGGCCCCGAGGATGTCGTCCGGTTCTACGATCCGACCGACGTCTTCGGTGACCTCGCCGACGCCATCGCCGACGCTCACCCGGGTGTCGCGCCCGACGACGACGAGGACGGCGACGAAGCCAGCGACGAGGACGACGACGAGGACGACGACGCCAACGCCGAGGGCGCAGGCGGGGACGAGGAAGCCGAAACCGAGCCTGGGGACGACGGCGCTGGGGGCGGCGACGCGAAGGACGAGGACGACGGCCCCGACGAGGCTCGGCCGTGAGGGCCCGTTGACCGACGCGACCGTCGACGCCTGACATGCGGCTGGTCGGCGCCGAGCTCATCGAGAGCCGGGAGATCCTGCCCGGCCAGTGGCTCCAGTCGTTCCACGCACCGGCCCTTGCGACCGGGTCGAGGGCGGGCCAGTTCGTCCACGTCCGGACCGGCGACCTGTCAGGCCTGGTCCTGCGCCGGCCGTTCTCGATCAACACCGCGGACCGGGCCACGGGCACGATCACGATCCACTTCCGGACGATCGGCCGGGGCACGGAGTGGTTCACGCGCCTCCGGGCCGGCGACACGATCGACATGCTCGGCCCGCTCGGCCGGCCGTTCGAGGTCGACGCCCGGAGCCGGCACCTCCTGCTCATCGCCGGCGGGCTCGGCATGGCCGGTGTCCGCTCGCTCGCCGACGAGGCGATCCGTGACGGCCGCCAGGTCACCCTCCTCTTCGGGGCGTCCAGCGCCCGCGACGTCTACCCGACCTCGCTCCTGCCCGACGAGCTCGAGTACGTCGTCGCGACCGACGACGGGTCGATGGGCCACCACGGCTTCGTCACCGAGCTCGTGCCCGAGTACGAGGCCTGGGCCGACCAGGCCTT
>DASWGY010000159.1:0-2965 GCA_036393495.1 Candidatus Limnocylindrales bacterium | reverse complement strand
GGCCGGATCTTCAGCTTCAGCCAGGCTCGCGACCGTGTGCCGGGCTCGTACTTCGAGCGGCGGTGCTTGGCGATCGCGCCCTCCAGCCCCTGGGCCTCGCAGGCCTGGAGGAAGGCCAGGCCCTCCGTCTCGACGTGGCTGGCATACCGGACCCGGGGATGGTCCCGGATGACGGAGCGGAGCAGCCGCTTGCGGTCTTCGAGCGGGACCTGGAGGAGCGACCGGCCATCGTGATACAGGAGGTCGAAGGCGTGGTAGACGAGCCCCGGGGCCGCTCCCCCACCCTGGCCGCGGGCCCCGAGCTTCTCCTGGAGGAGCGAGAACTCCGGCATGCCCGCCTCGTTCACGGCGACGACCTCGCCATCGACGATCGCCTCGCGAGCCTCGATCCAGGTCGGTGGGCTGAGGAGCTTCGGGAAGTACTGCTCGCCGTCCTTGCCGTTGCGGGTGTACGTCCGGACCTTCCCATCGCGGACCACGGCCTGGAGCCGGTAGCCATCCCATTTGACCTCGAAGAGCCAGTCCTCGTCGCGGAAGGCCCGATCGGCGAGGGTCGCAGCCATCGGCTCGATGAACGACGGCATCGGCGTCTCGATCGCGTTGGCGAGATCGATACGCGCCGCCGCCGCCGGCGCCTCGCTGACCCAGATCGCGTCGCGATTGGCCAGGACCTCGTCGTTCGTCCGGCCCGTCTTGACGCTCTGTGGGTGATCCTCGGCATCCCAGCCGGGGACCGAGGTCTCGCCGCGCTTGTGGATGAGGAGCCACTGCTCTGCCTCGTCGTCCTCGAACGCCCGGGCGGCCGGGTCGTCGCCCCGGCCCGACGTGCCGCGCCCGCGGCCGCTGGTCCGGACCATCGTGAAGCGGCCCCGGATCTTCTGGCCCTCGAGCCTGAACTTGAGCTCGCCGTCGGTGACGCCGCGGCGCCCATCGGGCGTCTCCGACTCGGCCTGCCACGTGCCCCAGTCCCAGACGATGACGTCGCCGGCGCCGTACTGGCCCCTCGGGATCACGCCCTCGAAGTCGAGGTACTCGATCGGGTGGTCCTCGACGTGGACCGCCATCCGGCGGGCCTTCGAGTCGAGGGTCGGACCCCGAGGCACTGCCCACGACACCAGGACCCCGTCGATCTCGAGGCGGAAGTCGTAGTGGAGGCGGGTCGCCCGGTGGCGCTGGACGACGTAGCGGCCGCGGGACGCCGGCGCGCCCGCCGCGGCCGCGGCCGGGTCACCGGCAGGCTCGGGCGTCCGTCCGAAGTGCCGTTTGCGCCGGTATTCCTCGAGCGGCATGCCGCGGGTCGAGTGCCCTGAGCGCGGCGTCAGGCGCTCTTGCGGCGACGGGCCGGCTTGGCCTCGTCGGCCTCATCCACGGCCGAGGCAGCGCTCTTCGCGGGTGTCTTCGAGGCCTTCTTGGCCTTGGCCTCGGCGACCGAGGTCGGCGGCGGAGTGCCCGCCTCGCGAGCGGCCTTGGCGGCCTTGACGCTGGCCTCGAGGGCCGCCATGAGATCGACCAGGTTCGAGGGCTCCGCGGCGGCCGGGGCCGCGACGACCTCCTTGCCCTCGACCTTCGACTCGATAATCTGCATGAGCGCGGTCCGATACTCGTCGGTGTAGTTGGCCGGATCGAACTCTCCGGTCATCGAGCCGACGAGCTGCTCGGCCATCGCCTTCTCGGCGGCCTTGACCTCGGGCTCCTCGTCGGACAGGTCGAGCTCGCCCAGGGCCCGGATCTCGTCGGGCCAGTAGAGCGTCGAGAGGACCATCGTGTTCTCGTAGGGATCCAGGGCGGCGAGCGCCTCGCGGTCCTTGATGACGACCTTGCAGATCGCCGTCAGGCCCTTGTCCTGGAGGACCGACTTGAGGAGGGCGAAGGCCTTTCGACCAATCTTGTCCGGCTCGATGTAGTAGGCCTGCTTGACGAACTTGGTGTGGGTGGCCGCCGCCTCAGACTCGACGAACTGCTCGATCTCGATCGATCGCACGGTCTTGAGGGGCAGGGATTCGAGGTCCGCGTCGTTGATCACGACGTACTCGCCCGGGGCGTACTCGAAGCCCTTGACCGTGTCCGAGCGGGAGATGATCTCCTCCTCGACCGGGCAGAAGATCTTCATCTGGATCCGCGACAGGTCTTCGGCGTGGAGCATGTTGAAGCTCACGCCGGCGCGTGATTCGGTGGCGACGTAGAGCTTGACCGGGATGGTGACGAGGCCGAACTGAATGGCCCCCTTCCACATCGAGCGCGCCACTGGTTGCCCTCGTGCAACGGCCCTCATGGACGGGAGAGCCGGGACAGGACGATACCACCCGATCGCAATCGGGCCGTCAACCGCCACGGCGTGACGGTGCGCCGGCGCTACGGAATGGGCCGCCGCCACAGGCCGTCAGCCGCCACACGCCGTCAGCCGTGGGCCGAGGCCCGAATCCCGGCCTCCGCCCGCGCGACCTGGTCGACGATCCCGCTCCGGAGCGTGTCGAGGCCGTTCCACACGCCCTTCGTGGCATTGCTGATCGAGGTCAGCTGGCTCTTGAGGTTCCGGATCTGGTCGAGCTGCTCGCGGATGCTCGTCAGGGCCTGGCTGATCGCGGTCGTGTCGATCTCCGTGTCGCGGGCCGCGAGCGAGGCGAGCGCGAGGTAGCGGGCGAGGCGGACGGCAACCTCGAACTGCGACGGCTCGAGGTCATCGGGATCGACGACGCACCAGACGTCGTCGCCCCGGACGTCGAACGGGGCAATGCCCGCCGGCGCGTGGGCCGGCGTGAACACGACCAGCCCGATGGCCGCGCCCCGGTTGGCCTTCGCTTCGCGCAGCTCGGCCCGCATGGCCGGCACGGAGACGGCCCGGTCCTTGGCCTCGACGACGACCCGAACGTCCGCACCACGCGTCAGGCCAGGGTTGATCGTCAGGACGAAGTCGCCCTTCTTCGACTTGAGCGTCGAGCCGGCTTCGTTCGAGGTCCGTTCCAGC
>DASWGY010000158.1:0-3694 GCA_036393495.1 Candidatus Limnocylindrales bacterium | reverse complement strand
GCTGATCCCACGCCCCGAAGCGTCCCAGACGAGGGAGACCTACATGCTCGTACCGATGGTGATCGAGTCCTCCAGCCGGGGGGAGCGCGCCTACGACATCTATTCCCGGCTGCTGCGGGAGCGGATCATCTTCCTCGGCGACGCGATCGAGGATCACCTGGCCAATCTCGTCATCGCCCAGCTCCTGTTCCTCGAGTCGGAGGACCCGGAGAAGGACATCAGCCTGTACATCAACTCGCCCGGCGGCCAGGTCACGTCGGGGCTCGCGATCTATGACACGATGCAGTACCTGCGGGCCCCGGTCAGCACGATCTGCCTGGGGCAGGCGGCGTCGATGGCTGCCGTCCTCCTCGCCGCCGGGGCGAAGGGCAAGCGCTACGCCCTGCCCCACAGCCGGATCATGATCCACCAGGGCTCGGGCGGGTTCCGGGGCAACGCCCCCGACGCCGTGATCCAGATGAAGGAGTGGGAGCTGATCGTCCGGATGAACCACGAGATCCTCGCCCGCCACACGGGCCAGGACCTCGAGGCGATCGTCCGGGACACGGACCGGGACCGTTTCATGTCTCCCGACGAGGCCAAGGACTATGGCATCATCGACGCGGTCTACGCGGTTCAGGGGTCATCGTTGATCTCGCAGGCCCACCAGGCCGGCCTTGCCGGCGGCGAGGGCAGCAAGGTCGCCGAGATCTCGGACGCGGAGCCGAAGAAGTCGAAGGGCTGACCCCGGCGGCGGGCCGGACGACCCGGAGACGGACGCACGAGGCAATCACGTGAGCACGACGACGAGCAGCAGCAAGGGACCCAAGGTCCCGTACCGCTGTTCCTTCTGCGGCAAGAGCCAGGAACAGGTCCGCAAGCTGATCGCGGGCCAGGGTGTCTACATCTGCGACGAGTGCATCAACCTCTGCCAGGAGATCATCGAAGAGGAGATGCTCGAGCAGCCGAAGGCGAAGACCCCGGCCGCCAAGCTCCCCAACCCGCGCCAGATCACCGACGCACTGGACCAGTACGTCATCAGCCAGGACCGGGCCAAGAAGGTCCTCTCGGTCGCCGTCTACAACCACTACAAGCGGGTCAACGCCGGCCATTCGATCGACGACGTGGAGCTCCAGAAGTCGAACGTCCTGCTCGTGGGCCCGACCGGGTCCGGGAAGACACTGCTGGCGCAGACGCTCGCCAGGGTGCTCGATGTGCCCTTCTGCATCGCCGACGCCACGTCCCTGACCGAGGCCGGCTATGTCGGCGAGGATGTCGAGAACATCCTCCTGCGGCTCATCCAGGCGGCCGACTTCGATGTCGCCCGGGCCCAGCGCGGGATCATCTACATCGACGAGATCGACAAGATCGCCCGCAAGGCCGACAACCCATCCATCACCCGGGACGTGTCCGGTGAAGGGGTTCAGCAGGCCTTGCTGAAGATCCTGGAGGGCACCGTCGCAAACGTGCCGCCCCAGGGCGGTCGGAAGCATCCTCACCAGGACTTCATCCAGATCGATACGACCAACGTTCTGTTCATCTGTGGCGGAGCCTTCGACGGGCTCGAGAAGATCGTCGAGGAGCGGGTCGGGCGGCGGGCCATCGGCTTCGGGTCCGATTCCGCGCCGTCAGCCGTGGAGCGCGGGTTGATCCTCCAGAAGCTGATGCCCGAGGATCTCCTGAAGTTCGGGCTGATCCCCGAGTTCATCGGCCGCTTGCCGGTCATCGTCACCCTGTCGGCGTTGACGGCGGCGGACCTGGTGCGGGTCCTGACGGAACCCAAGAACGCGGTCGCGAAGCAGTTCCAGAAGTTCCTCTCGCTCGACAAGGTCGAGCTGGTCTTCACCTCCGGCGCGCTGCAGGCGGCCGCCGATGTGGCGCTGGATCGCAAGACCGGCGCCCGGGCTCTCCGCTCGATCGTCGAGGAGGCGCTCCTCGAGGTGATGTTCGACATCCCGGAACGGACCGAGATCCGGAAATGCATCATCACCGAGGAGACGATCCGGGCCGCCCGCCTGCCGCTCCTCCTGACCAAGACCGAGGTCGACAAGGGCGTCGACGAGACGAACTACGAGGAGTGGCTCACCGAACGCGGCGCCAGCGCGTAGGTTCCGGCTCCCGCGGCGCCCGGCTGAGAGGCGCCCGGCGCCCGCCCCGGCAGAGCGGCGCCCGGCGCCCGCCCCGGCTGAGCGGCCCGGCTCACTGACCGCGGCCCCCGCGGGTCGTGCCTCGGCGGCGGGTCGTGCCTCGGCGGCGGGTGGTGCCTCGGCGGCGGGTGGTGCCTCCTCCTATCTCTGCCGCGAATCTGGCTGGGCGATGCGACCGCGCCGCGGACCTCGACTTTCTGCCGGATATCCGCACCCGTAATCCAGTGCGCCTCAACGCGCCTCAGGTCGACGAGTTCGGGCCCTTGAGAGGCTCCGGGACTCCTGGCCGGTCCTGATCCGTGTTCGGCGATGCACTCGGAGCCCGCTTCCGTGGCCCCGGGATCCGCCTTGGATTACGGACACCGATATTCGGGACGAACCAGGTCGCTGCCAGCGGTCCAATCGGCGACCTGAGCCAGCGACGCACCGCCACGGCATCGGTCGGGAGCATCAGCGCCATTGCCGGCGAGCTCGCGATCCGTCGGAGCCGACCCGTGTCCGGCATGAACAGGACCCGGCCAACCGCCTCAGGCCGCCACCCGAACCTATCGAGGACGATCTTCGGTGCGAGACGCGCCTTCTCGTCGAGCTTGCGGCCCGTCGCCTCGCTCGAGGGGATGTCGGTCTTGACCTCCACGATGAGGACCGCGCGACGGGCTGGCAGGAGCCCCATGACGTCGATGGAGCCCCGCTCGCCGTACTCGGAGTAGGTGACCTCGATCGCAACTTCCCATCCCTGGAGCCGGAGCCGGCGCGCGACGTCCGCGACCAGGTCCGCATGCGCGGCGTCGAGGAGGCGATCCAGGTCAGCGCCACGCCAACGCGGAAGGAGGTCGAGCTTCGCGTCGGCGGTGGCGAAGAGTCGCCGCAGTCGATCGAGCCGGACGACGCCGACGTGTCCGGCCTCCACCATCGAGACGAGCGACTGCGAGCAGTCCGCGCGTCGGCCGAGCTCGCCCTGGGTCCAGCCCCGGCGCCGGCGAAGAGCCCGGAGGATCAAGCCGACCGTCCGATCGTCCATCGCGCCGAGCATGACGAGCCGCGCTTATCCGCGGATCATCTGCGGATGCAACACGCCGATCACGTCGGATTGATCCGGGCGGGCGTCGAGGGCGCCGGGCGGCGATGGCTGGAGATCGGGGCGGGGGAGGGAGCCTTCACCCTGGCGCTGGCAGACGTTCTTGGGCCGGGCGGTGAGATCGTCGCCGCCGATCGGGAGGCGCGGGCGGTGGCGCGGGCTGCGGCCGTCGTCGGAGCCACGTTCCCGGGCGTCTCGGTGCGAGCCGAAACGGGCGACTTCACGGCTGGGCTGCCACTGGGCCCCTTCGACGGCGTCCTGGCCGCGAACAGCCTCCACTTCGTCCGCGATCGGCGGCCGCTGCTCGCCGCGATCCTCGCGGCGCTGACGCCGCGAACGGGCCGTCTCATCGTCGTCGAGTACGACGCGGACCGCGGCAATCCCTGGGTCCCGCATCCGTTCTCGTTCCACTCCTGGCGGCGCGAGGCCACGGCCGCGGGCTTCGGCGACCCGCGGCTGCTCCACCGGGTCCCGAGCCGGTTCCTCGGCG
>DASWGY010000157.1:0-6609 GCA_036393495.1 Candidatus Limnocylindrales bacterium | reverse complement strand
GGTCCACGCCCTGTGCCAGAAGGCAATCCATCCCCAGCCCGGCGATCCCACGATCCCGTCGGTCGCGGCGATCTGCGTCTACCCGGCGATGATCGCCGACGCGAAGGAGGCCCTCCACGGCTCGAGCGTCAAGGTCGCCAGTGTCGCGACCGGGTTCCCGTCCGGCCAGACGTTCCGGGACATCAAGCTGGCCGAGGTCCGGGCGGCGGCCGAGGCGGGCGCCGACGAGATCGACATGGTCATCGACCGCGGCGCGTTCTTGAGCGGCGACTACGGGACGGTCTTCGACGAGATCGTCGAGGTCAAGGACGCGTGCGGCGAGGCCCACCTCAAGGTCATCCTGGAGACCGGCGAGCTCGAGACGTACGACAACGTCCGGCGGGCCTCGATCCTGGCGATGGCCGCCGGGGCCGACTTCATCAAGACTTCGACCGGCAAGGTCGTCCCCGCCGCGACGCTGCCGGTGACCCTCGTGATGCTCGAGGCGATCCGCGACTTCGAGAAGGCGACCGGCCGCGCGGTCGGAATGAAGCCGGCCGGCGGGATCCGGGTCGCCAAGGAGGCAATCCAGTACCTCGTCGTCCTGTACGAGACGCTCGGGCCCCGCTGGATGACCCCCGACCGCTTCCGGTTCGGCGCGTCCAGCCTCCTGAACGACGTCCTGATGCAGATCGAGAAGGAGCGAACGGGCCGCTATCAGGGCCCGGACCACTTCAGCCTCGACTAGGACGGCCGGCGACCCCTGCATCGGCCGGCGGAACCAGCGCAACGCCAGGCGCGTCAGCCGGCCATGAAGCGACCGCAGCTCTTCCTCGCCGGACTCGTCCTCGTGATCGTTGCTGCCTGCTCCGGCGGGGCCTCGCCGGACCCCACGCCAGGGCCGACGCCGACCCCTGGACCCACGCCGGGCCCGGCGCTGACGCTCGCCGAGCTGAAGTTCCTTCTCATCGATCGCTTCGGGCCGCTCTGGTACTGCGATCCCGACTTCTATCCGGTGCAGCGCCAGGACGAGATCGAAGCCGCGCGTGAGCGCTGGCCCGAGCTCGCCGGCGATGCCGAGGCGTTCGAGGCGATCACCACGCGCCTGGGCCTGGATCCCGATGGCGACTTCACGGACGTCCAGAAGCTCGACGTCTATCGGGCCTGGAAGGTCTTCAACGCGATCGCCCTCGACCCCATCGGCAACGACAGGTACCGCTTCGACTACCTGGCCCAGCCGGTCGGCGGTGCGGCCGAGGGCACCCGAACCGCCGGGACCATCACTGCCGCTGGGACGATCGCGGTCGAGCAGCAGGCCGCGGCCGGCGAGCCGCCGTGTCCCATCTGCCTCGCCCGCGGGACCCAGATCGAGACGCCCGATGGCGCCGTGGCGGTCGACCAGCTCCGGATCGGCGACCCGGTCTGGACGCTCGATGCCAACGGGAAGCGCGTTCGCGGCACGGTCATCGAGGTCGGCTCGACCGCCGCCGCGGCCGGTCACCGCGTGGTGCGCCTCGGCCTCGCCGGTGGCCGGACCGTGACCGCCTCGCCAGGCCATCCGCTGGCCGACGGTCGCCGCCTCGGCGACCTCGTCACCGGCGATGCCATCGACGGCTCTGTCGTCCTGTCCGCGGACCTCGTGGCCTACGACGGCGCCCGGACGTACGACGTCGTCGTCAGCGGGCCGACGGGGACCTACCTCGTCGACGGCATCCCGATGGGTTCGACGCTCCGGCCGTAGCCTCCGCGGGTCGACCGGGCGAATTCAGGCGCTGACCGGCGCGGACTCCCAGGCGGGGACCTCGGCACCGATCTCGGTCGTGCCGTCGATCAGGTCGGGCGCCTCGGACACGATCCCGACGCCGCCGAAGACGGCGAAGCCCTCGATCCGGAGGACCGGACCGTCGACCTCGATGCCGTCCCGGCCACGGGCGTCGCCGATGCCGCCAAGGATGCCGACCGTGGCGAGCTCGACCCGCCAACTGGCGGGGACGACCAGGCGGAAGCCGCCGAAGAGGGCCCGGACCGTCAGGGTCGCGCCCCCCGGATCGAGCGTCGCGCTGCGGAGATCGAGCGTCCCGCCGCCGTACCAGGCGGTGTACGACGCCCGTCGCAGCGCCGGCGCGCGGCTCGAGAGATCGAGGCTCTCGTAGATCGCAACGAGATCGAGCTCGTCGTCGTCCGGCTCGCCCCTGGAGGTGAGCCGGCCCTTGGCGTAGAAGGCGCCGACCGCCGAGGCGATCGCGCCGAGGATGGTCAGGACGATGAATGTTCGCAACAGGCCGCCGATGACGCGCATGCCGTCGTGCTCCTTCCGGTTCGCGGGGTGACTCGGGAATGGTCGCCCCAACCGCGAAACCCGGCAAGCGCCGGTCGATTCGATCGGGGGCGGGCTCAGGTTGGGACGCGGATCCCGCGCACGTGGCGGGCCAGGAAATCGAGAACGATGCCGGTCTGGTTGATCCGCTCATCGATCTGGAACGGAGCGTGGCCGGTCGGGAACAGGTACAGCTCGTGGGGGTGGTTGCGAGCCGCCAGGCGGTTCGTGTAGGCCAGGACCTGGCCGATCGGGCAACGTGAATCGGCCTCGCCGGCGAGGAACAGGATCGGGGCCTTGACGTTGTCGACGTACGAGATCGGCGAGCGCTCGGCCATGAGCTCCGGCACCTCGGCCGGTGTGCCGCCGAGGAGCGCCCGGTCGTAGGCCTGGAGGATCGGGGAGAGGTCGGCGTAGCCGAGGGCGTAGTCACCGACCGGCACGCCCGCCACCCCGACCCGGAATCGGTCGGGATGCATGCCGTGCATCAGGAGGGTGAGGTAGCCGCCCCACGACCAGCCGGCGATCGCGAGGCGTTCGGGGTCCGCGAGCCCGCCTGCGAGCAGGTCATCGACGCCCGCCAGGATGTCCTCGACCTCGGGCCAGCCGATGTTGCCGATGAGCGTGTCTCGCCAGGTCGCCCCGAAGCCGATCGAGCCGCGGTAGTTCACGAGGACGACCTGGAAGCCCGCGTCGACGTAGGCCTGGATGTCCGGCGCCCAGCGGTCGAGGTCGATGGAGGTGGGGCCGCCGTGGACGAGGACGAGGGTGGGGTAGGGGGCTGAGCCCTCGGGCACGATTCGCCAGCCCGTCACCGTGTCGCCCTGCGGATTCCGGAACGACCACGGGATGAACGGCCGTCCGGCCGGGGCCTCGCCGCCGCTGAGGACCGGCTCGTCGCGGCCGACCTCGAGGAGGACGCCGGGGTGCTCGCCGGCCTGGAGGCGGTACCAGACCGCGCCGTCGGGGCGGACCCGGGCGCCGGTGATCGAGCCGGGCCGGGTGGGGAGCTCGGTGATGGTGCCGGTCGCGAGGTCATATCGGTGGAGGTGGTCGCGGCCGTCGCGAAGCTCGACGAGCAGGATGGCCGAGCCGTCGGGCCACCAGTCGGTGACCTCGGTAAAGCGATCCCAGGGCAGCTCGAGGTCCTGGAGCTCGCCCGTCCTCGGGTTCCAGATCGCCGGGGCCCGCTCGCCCCGCCGCTCATGACCGATCGCGAGGCGGTCGTCGCCGGGTACCGGCGACCAGGCAAACGCGAGGACCTCCTTGCCCTCGTCATGCAGCTCGCCGACCACGTCCCCGGTCCGGGCGTCGACGATGCGAAGTGCGGCGTGGATGAGGTCGCCATGCTCGCCGTGCTCGATTGCGACGAGCGATTCGTCGGCGCTCAGGCCGGCCAGCTCGGTCCCGCCGCGGGTCATCGCGTTGCCGCCGCCCAGGACGATCGATTCCGTCGAATGAGCGAGGCGCCGCGCGGACCCGTCGGCCTCGATGGCGTAAAGCCCGAAGCCCGCCTTGTCGGAGATCGCGACGATCGTGCGCGCGCGGCCCGGGGCGAGGCCGTCGTCCCAGCCCTGGGGCAGGCCATCCGCGAGGGGCTCTCCGGCGCCACCACCGAACGGTGCCACCATCCAGGTCCCCGATTCGTCCCCGGTCGTGTCGCGGTGCCAGAGGACCCACTCGCCGTCGTCGCTGACGTTGCCGGCCACGAGCCCGACCGGCTCGTGCGTGATCTGGCGACGCTCGTCGGTCGCGACGTCCCAGCTGTGGAGCTGGTAGATCCCGCTCTCCGAGGAGGCGTAGACGAGCCGGTTCGGGGCGTGGCGCGACCACGTCGGGAACCCCACGATCGGGGCTCGGAAACGGCGCTGCCAGAGGGGAGCGAGGTCGGTCATCGGCGGTCGGCTCCTGTTGCGTCCCAGGGGTGTCCGAGTCAAGGCACGGCAGGGGCGACGCGCCGCCGCCATCATGCCGGAGTTGCGACGACCGCGACGACGAGCAGCACCTGGGCGACGTGGTACGGAACGATGACGGCCACGCGGCGGCGCGCCGCGGCCCCTTGAGAGGCTGCCGGTGGTGCGGCGAATCGGTCCCAGCCCAGGACTGAGTCGGAGGTCACGAAGAGCCACGCCCCGGCCGCAGCGACGAGGGAGCCACTCGCCGTGGCGGCCACGGCCATCGCCAGGATCGCGCCGAGGTAGGCGAGGACCGGCCCGCCGAGGCCCGCCCGCCGCGCACCCGCGAAGATCGGCCGGCCCACGACCGCGAGCAGCCCGACGGCACCGATGAGGCCGAGCGCCGCGGGCACGGTACTGAGGTCGCCGAGCAGGAACAGGGCGAGATAGGCGAGATGGGCGACGAGGAAGGCCACGAGACCGGCGACGAACTGCCCCGGCGGGAGGAGGAGCCAGTCGCCGGCAAGGGACGCGGCCAGGGCGACGATCAGGAGCCATCGCACCGGCGACGTGCCCGGGCCGGCGAGCAGCACCGCGACGAAGAGGCAGAAGATGACGCCCGGCTTGGCGATCCCCTCGAACGTCCGATCCTCGCGGGCGACCGCGATCCAGTCGGCGACCGCGATGAAGACTGCGGCGATGACGGCGGCGACGACTGGGGCCGTCACGCTGCCCGACAAGTCGCGGCGAGACCATCGAGCACGCGGACGACGAGGCCGCCCGGTGGACGCTCGCGGACGATGACCCCGTGTGCGGCCCGTCGGGTGACCTTGGGCTGGTCGGCGTCGAGGGGCTCGGCGAAGCCGGAATCATCGGGCATCCCGGGTATGATGCCCGACGTGACGAGCGAGTCGACCAAGCTCCGGCCCTGGTCCGGCGACCGCGCTCCGGCCAGCTGGGGCCTCGGCGATGGGCAGGCGATCCCGTGGGAGTACGCGCCGGCCCCCGAGTCTCGCGAGATCGTCAGGCTCAAGGAGCGCTTCGGCCTGTTCATCGACGGCCGCGAGGTCCAGGCCTCGGACGGGGCCGTCTTCCCGACCGTCAACCCGGCTACGGAGGAGAAGCTGGCCGATGTTGCCCGGGCCACGCCCGCCGACGTCGATCGCGCCATCCGCGCCGCCGGCCGGGCCCAGAAGAAGACCTGGGGCGCGCTGCCCGGTCGGGAGCGGGCGAAGTACCTCTTCCGGATCGCCCGGATCCTCCAGGAGAGGAGCCGCGAGTTCGCGGTCCTCGAGACGATGGATTCGGGCAAGCCGATCAAGGAGTCTCGCGACGTCGACGTGCCGCTCGCGGCCGCCCATTTCTGGTACTACGCCGGCTGGGCGGACAAGCTCGAGTACGCCTTCCCAGGCCGGGTCGCACGACCACTCGGCGTGGCCGCCCAGGTCATCCCCTGGAACTTCCCGCTGCTCATGCTCAGCTGGAAGATCGCGCCGGCCCTCGCCGCCGGCAACACCGTCGTCCTGAAGCCGGCCTCCACGACGCCCCTCTCCGCCCTCCTCTTCGCCGACGTCTGCCGCCAGGCCGATCTGCCGCCGGGGGTCGTGAACATCGTCCCCGGGCCCGCCGCGATCGGGATGCACCTCGTCTCGAGCCCGAACGTCCAGAAGGTCGCCTTCACCGGCTCCACCGAGGTCGGCAAGCTCATCCACAAGGCGACGGCCGGGACCGACAAGGCGATCACCCTCGAGCTCGGTGGCAAGGCCGCCAACATCGTCTTCGAGGACGCCGCCCTCGACCAGGCGGTCGAGGGCATCGTCAACGGGATCTATTTCAACCAGGGCGAGGTCTGCTGCGCCGGATCCCGGCTCCTCGCCCAGGAATCGATCGTCGAGCCGCTCGTCGAGAAGCTCAAGGACCGCCTCGCCACGATGCGGGTCGGCGATCCGCTCGACAAGAACACCGATGTCGGCGCGATCAACTCGAAGGCCCAGCTCGAGCGCATCACCGAGCTCGTGGCGGCCGGCGAGGCCGAGGGCGCCCAGCTCTATCAGCCGGCCTGCGACCTGCCGGATCGCGGCTACTTCTTCCGCCCGACGCTGTTCACGAACGTCGCCCAGAGCCACCGCATCGCGCGCGAGGAGATCTTCGGGCCGGTTTTGTCGGTGCTCACCTTCCGCACGCCGTCCGAGGCCATTGAAAAGGCGAACAACACGCCGTACGGGCTGTCGGCAGGGATCTGGACCGAGAAGGGCAGCCGGATCCTGCACATGGTCAGGAAGATGAAGGCCGGCGTGGTGTGGGCGAACACGTTCAACCGGTTCGACCCGACGAGCCCGTTCGGCGGGTACAAGGAGTCCGGCTTCGGGCGCGAGGGCGGGCTCCAAGGGCTCGAGCCGTACCTGGAGCTGGGTCGAT
>DASWGY010000156.1:0-2825 GCA_036393495.1 Candidatus Limnocylindrales bacterium | reverse complement strand
GCCGTCCTGTTCCTCGACGAGCCGACGACCGGCCTGGATCCGGACGCCCGCACGAGCCTGTGGGACGAGATTCGGCGCCTCGAGGCCGACGGCGTCGCGATTCTCCTGACGACCCACTACCTCGAGGAGGCAGATCAGCTCGCCGGGCGCCTGGCGATCGTCGATCAGGGTCGGATCGTGGCGTACGGGACGCCGGAAGCGCTCAAAGCGGAGCTCCGCGGGGACGCCATCCACGTCGAGCTCGGATCGCTGGCCGAGGCTCCCCGGGCCGCCGGCCTCCTCGCCGGCCTCGCTGGCCTCGACCGGCCGACGATCGACGGCGCGACCCTCTCGGCCCGAGCCGACCGGGCGGCCGCGGCCGTCCCGTCCGTCCTGGCCACGCTCGATGGGGCCGGCATCGCGGTCGCCTCGGTGACCGTCGCCCGTCCGTCGCTCGACGACGTCTACCTCCGCCACACCGGTCGGACCTATCGGCCTGATGCGGCGGCCAGCCCTCGACTCCTGGAGGTTGCCCGATGACTGCCATTGCCCAGACGACCTGGATCACCGGTCGTCACCTGCGGTTCTTCGTCCGCCAGCCCTGGTTCGTGATGATGGCCATGATCCAGCCGGTGATCTGGCTGCTGCTCTTCGGGGCGCTCTTCCGGAGCGTCACCGAGATCCCCGGCTTCACGACCGCGGCGAGCTACCTCGACTACCTCCTGCCCGGCATCCTGATCATGACCGCGCTCTTCTCGTGCGGCTGGAGCGGGATGTCGATCATCGAGGACCTCGACCGTTCGATCATGGACCGCTTCCTGGTCACCCCCATCCACCGGAGCTCGATCATCGGCGGACTGACCGCCTACGAGCTCGTCACGTTCGTGATCCAGGCCGCGATCATTGGTGGGCTCGCCTGGCTGCTCGGCGCCCACTTCGACGGCGGGCTCCTGGGGTTCGGCGCCCTGACCCTGTGCGCCGGGCTCATCGGGGCGTCGGTGGCGTCGTTCTCGTCGGCGATGGCCCTGATGCTCCGGCAGCGCGAATCGGTCATCGGGATCAACACCCTCATGACCCTGCCGCTGACGTTTCTGTCGGCCGCGTTCATGCCGCTCGCCCTCGCGCCCGACTGGATCGAGACGGTGGCCCGCTTCAACCCGGTCAACTGGGCGGTCGAGGCGGGCCGCGAGGCCCTCGCGGCGACGCCAGACTGGGCCTTCATCGCGCCCCGAATCGTCGGCCTCGCGGTGCTGACCGTCCTCTCGATGGCCTGGGCGACGCGCCAGTTCCGGGCCTACCAGCGCTCCATCTAGCGGGGCGGCGGCCCGCCGCGCGTCGCCCGGCGTCCGGCGCTCGCCCGGCGTCCGGCGCTCGTCGCCGCCGTCGCCCGGTGGCCGGCGCCCCGGCGCCCCGCGCCCCGGCGCGACGGATATGACCGGATTTTGGCCCCTCGGAACCACTTCTTGCGTTCATGACCGTCGGCGTCATATCTCGTATGACGGCGATAGTCATAGCAAGAACGAACGTCGCGCGGCGGCCAGGTTCCGGTCATATTCCGAGGTCGCCGCGGGAGCGCGGCGCCAGGACCCAGCCGCGGAGAAGCACGGGGTTGACGGTCGATCTCGTACCCTCCGCAGGTGAGCGAGCCAGGCGAGCCTTTCACCCCCGCGGTTCCGCGCGAGCCGTGGACCGTCCGGGTCGCGATGTGGAGCGCCCGCCATCGATGGCCGGTTTTCGGCGCCTGGTTCGTCCTGACCCTCGGCCTCTTCGCGGCCAGCCTGGCCGCCGGCGGCACCAGGACGATCGACGTCAACGAAGACCCCAGCGGCCCGCGTCTCGAGGCCGAGGAGGCCTATGACACGTTCGGGGCGGGGGAGCCGGTCGTGCCCGGGGAACGGATCGTCGTCGTCATCGACGGCGGCCCTGGAGCCGCCACCGAACCCACGTTCCAGGCGGCCGTCGCCGACCTCGTCGCCGAGCTGGGGGCCGCCCACGCCACCGTGGCGGGCGTCGACGCCCCGACCTTCGATGAGCTCGTGGATCCGCTCACGGCTCCACCCGAGGCGGGCCTCGTCTCGGCCGACGGTTCCACCGTCCAGGTCGTCGGCAACGTTCCCGGCGAAGACCCCCAGGTGGAGGCACTCCTCGTCCCTGTCGAGCCGATCGTCGACGAGGCCCGCGCCAGGCTCCCCGGGGCAAGGATCCACATCGTCAGCGGCACCTTCATCAACCGCGACATCAACGACCTAATCACCCACGACCTCGACAGCTCGCTCCGGATCACCCTGCCGCTGACGTTCCTGATCCTCCTCCTCGCGTTCGGGGCGATCGTGGCCAGCCTCATCCCGCTGATCCTGGCCGTGACCGCGCTCGCGGCGGCGTTCGGGTTCGTGGGCCTCTACAGCCAGGTCGTCGGGCCGGTCAGCGCGAACGCGACCCAGCTGATCGTTCTCATCGGCCTCGCCGTCGCGATCGACTACTCACTGTTCATGGTCACGAGGTTCCGGACGGAGCGGCGTCACGGCCGGAGCGTCCCCCTCGCGATCGAGATCGCGAGCAGCACGGCCGGGCGGGCGGTCTTCTTCTCGGGCCTGGCGGTGATGATCTCGCTGGCCGGCCTGTTCACCCTGGGGATCACCCTGTTCACCTCGATGGCGGTGGGCACGATCGGGGTCGTCCTCGTCGCCGTGCTCGGCAGCCTGACCTTCCTGCCGGCGACGCTGGCGATCGTCGGCGATCGGGTCAACCTCGGCCGGCCGGCGACCTGGATCCCGCGGCTGGTCCGGCGCGGGCCGCTCGGCGGGCCGCGGATGTGGGGCGTCGATGCGCTCGCCTGGCTCGAGCAC
>DASWGY010000155.1:0-8909 GCA_036393495.1 Candidatus Limnocylindrales bacterium | reverse complement strand
CGGCGTCGGCGTGTCGTCGCCCATGCTCCAGAGCGGCTCGTGGCCTTCGAGGGCCATCGTGCGGAGGTCGAGGCGAAGCCGCTCCGCGTCCAGGCCGGCGAGGTACCGCCAGGCCGGCGATGGGCCGGGAGCGGGGAGCGCGGCGACGCTTCCGGGTGGCTCGTCGGCGAACGTCGGACGGGGCCGGTCCTGGGCCGCGGCGGGCGTCCGGGCAAGACGACGCCGCGCTGCCGCGTCGGTCAGGATGCGCCGCCGGGCCGGCTCCACGAGGATCATCTCGCCCGGACCGAGGCGGGTCAGTGTCTCGACCTCCGCTGGATCCAGGGGCACGGCGCCGGACTCCGAGGCCGCCGCGACGAGCCCGGCGGCGGTCGTCGCACAGGCCAGCGGCCGGAGCCCGTTGCGGTCGAGGAGGGCCCCGACCGACCGGCCGTCGGTGAAGACGATCGCGGCCGGGCCATCCCATGGGGCAAGGAAGCCGGCGCTCCGACGGGCTAGCCCGATCGCCCCCGGGTTGCCGTCGGCTCGCAGCGCGGGGGCCTCCGGGATCAGCGCGGCCAGTGCGCCGGCGACGCCCCAGCCGGACGACGAAAGGAGCTCGACTGCCTCGTCGAGGGACGCCGAATCGGAGCCGCCGGCGGTCAGCAGCGGGCCGCGGCTCCGGAGCTCGTCGAGGAGGCCACCCGGGTCCGGATCGCCGCGCCGGCCGCGAACCTCCTCGCGGTTGCCGCGCACGGTGTTGATCTCGCCGTTGTGGGCCAGGAGGTTGAACGGCTGGGCGAGGCGCCAGGTCGGATGGGTGTTCGTGGCGTAGCGCTGATGGAACGTCGCGAACGCCAGCGGCAGCGGCGGGGCGAGATCCGGGTAGAGCTGCGCCAGCCGACCGCCGGCCACGAGGCCCTTGTAGACGATCGTCCGGCACGAGCCTGAGGCCACGGCGAGGTCGTCCAGGCCGGCGACGAGCGCCTCCGCGGCGATCCGGCGACGGGCGAGCAGGAGCCAGCGCTCGAACGTGGCGTCCGTCACGGGCCGACCCGCCTGCCCCGCGCAGGGTCGGGCCACGAAGGCCTGCCAGAAGGACGGCCGGCTCGCGAACGCGACCGGCCCGAGCGCTGAGGGGTCTGTGGGAACCCGACGCCAGGCCACGACGGCGAGGCCGACCTCCTCGAGGGCGGCGGCAACGACGTCCCGGCTCCTCGTCTGGCTTCGAGCACCGCGGGGCAGGAAGAGCTGCAGGACAGCCGGTCGGCTGCCGAGCCCGGCCCGGGCGGCGGCGCGCAGGTCGCTTGTGAGCCGGGTCAGGATGGCCGGCTCCAGGGGCAGGGCCACCCCGGCGCCGTCGGACGATGCGCCGTCCGCGGCGAAGGCTCCCCGGTGGCCGAGCGAGGCGAGCCCGGCGAGGGCAAGGGGCAGGACCCGGCCCCTCGACCGGCCGCCACCGTCCGCGACGAAGCCGACGCCACAGGCGTCGTGCTCTGTCGTGGGGTCGTAGAGCGATGGCGGGGTGGTGGATCCGCGGCCCATGCTTCGTGCCTCATCCGGGGACGGGAGGCACGCCCCGGGTGGAGGTCCCGGGGCGCGTCCCGTGGTGGGCGATCAGCTCTGGTAAGCGACCTCGCCGTGGACGGCGATGTCGAGGCCGACCTCCTCCTCGGTGGCCGGCACGCGGATCCCGAGGATGACGTCGACGACCTTGACGATGACGAACGTGGCCACGACCGCGTAGGCGATCGTCGCCCCCACGGCGATGAGCTGGGTGCCCACCTGGCCGGGGTTGCCATCGATGAGGCCGGGGAAGGCGTTGATCGCGGTCGTTGCGAACACGCCGGTCGCGATCGCCCCGAACGTGCCGCCGACCCCGTGGACGGCGAAGACGTCGAGGGCATCGTCGATCTTGATCCGCGATCGGAGGAGCGTCGCGCTGTAGCACAGCCCGCCGACCGCGAGGCCGATGACGAGCGCCCCACCGGCGGTCACGAAGCCGGACGCCGGGGTGATCGCGACCAGGCCCGCGACCGCACCACAGGCGGCGCCAAGGACGCTGACCTTGCGCTTGTGGATGTAGCTGGCGAGGACCCAGGTGATCGTGGCCGCGCCGGCCGCCGTGTTCGTCACCAGCAGGGCGTTCGCGGCCAGGCCGTTGGCAGCCAGGGCGGAGCCGGCGTTGAAGCCGAACCAGCCGAACCACAGGAGCCCGGCTCCCAGGATCGTCATCGGGATGTCGTGGGGTTCCATCCGATCGCCGTTCACGACCCTCCGGCCGATGAGCAGGGCGACGACGAGGGCCGACACGCCCGACGACGCGTGGACGACGGTTCCGCCGGCGAAGTCGAGGGCACCGAGGGCGAACAGCCAGCCATCGGACGCCCAGACCCAGTGGGCGATCGGCGAGTAGACGAAGACGGACCACAGGACGGTGAAGATGACGAAGCTGGCGAAGCGCTTGCGCTCGGCGAATGCGCCGGTGATGAGGGCCGGGGTGATCGCCGCGAACATCAGCTGGAAGCCGGCGAACAGGACGAACGGGATGGTGCTGCCCGCCGCGGGCTCCAGGCCGACGCCGTTGAACATGAAGAATTCGAGGCCGCCGAACAGGCCGGTCCCGGTCGCATCCGGCGCGAAGGCGATCGAGAACCCAACGACGACCCAGACGACGCTGACGAGGGCCAGCCCGAAGAAGCTGTGCATGATCGTCGACAGGACGTTCTTGCGGCGGACGAGGCCGCCGTAGAACAGGGCGAGGCCGGGCAGCATCACCATCACCAGCGCGGTCGCGATGAGGAGCCAGGCCGTGTCCCCGGAGTCGATCGTGCCGGGCTCGGCCGCGAGGGCGGCGGCCGGGATGGCCAAGGCAGCGAGGAGCGCGCTCGTCAGGGCGGTGGTGAGGCGTCGCATTCGGGTCCCCTCCGTCCGGCCCGAGGTCCGTCACGGGCCTTGAATGGGAGTCTTCCCGCTTGCCGCTGTGCGGCGCGCCGTCACGCGAGCGGCACGGGCCGTGCGCTTTGGGAACAGCCCGGGTTGCGAGCGGGTGACGGCGGGCGACCCTGCCGGGCGGACTCAGTCGACGAAGTCAATCCGGTCGACGTCGATGACGGGCTCGTAGCCGACGTCCATGTAGATCCTGTTGGAGGTCGGATTGGCGAGGTCGGTGAAGAGCGTCACGAACTGCCGGCCGGCATCGAGCTGCGCCTGCGAGACCCCGGCCACGAGATTGCTCGCGTAGCCGCGGCCGCGGTGCTCCCGCGGCGTGTAGACCGGGCCGACGCGGGTGCCGTGGGCCGTCTCACTACCGACGCCGCAGAGCGACACCCGGACATCGCCATCCTCCCAGAGAAAGAGCGTCCGACCCTGGCCAGCGAGCCAGCGATCGACGGAGTCGTCTGGTTTGGTCGACTCCCCGAGCGCCTCCTGGAAGAAGGCCCCGATCCAGGCGACGAGCAGCGGTCGGTCAGCACGCTCCGCGGGCCGCATCCGTCCGGGCGCTGGCCGTGGCGTCCGGACCGCCGAGAGCCGGTAGATCCGTTCGGCCATGTGCGTGCTCGCCCGCCGGCCAACTCGTGCAACCCAGCGTTCGGCGAACCGACCTGCCACGTCGCGCGGGCCGCTGACCCCGGGTAACGGCTCGCCGGCGAGGGCGTCGGCGAGGGCGTCCACGGCCTCGAGGTCCTCGGCCAGCGACAGGACGAGGCCGTAGGGCGGGGTCCGGAGGGCCGCCGCGACGACCCGATCATCCCCTCGGCCGAGGACGACCGCGAACAGCGGCGGATCGGACAGCGGCTGGACGCCCTGGCGCAGGTTCGTGGCGATGCCGAGGGGCAGGCAGTGCTCGGCCTCGCGGGCCGCCAGGAAGTCGCCGCAGCGCGCCAAGAAGGCCTCGACGTCCGCGGGTCGCTCCACCCGGAACGGCGCCTCGCCGATCGCCTTGCGGATCGCCTCGCGCTCCACGCCTCGCCTCCGCTCGTGAGGGCCCGGTGGGATTCGAACCCACGACACGAGGATTAAAAGTCCCCTGCTCTGCCGCTGAGCTACGGGCCCGGGCGAAGCGTAGCCGATGGCCAGCCGGGGCTCGGCGGCGACGATCCGCGTCGCTGCGCCGCCAAACCGGCCTGTCGTGCGGGGGACCTCCGTACCATCGTCGGCTGCCCCGGCCAGCACCTATCTTCACGTTCCCGGACATCCGGGCTCTTGGAGAACCATCTCGGTGACCAGCCAGCAACTCCAGACGATCATCCTCATCGCCCTGGTGGCCAACGCCGCGCTCATCGCGGCCGCGATGCTGATGCCCCGGCTTTCCCGGGTCCGTCGGGGGGCCCCTCGGGAGCTCGAAGTCGAGGCAACCCACGAGACGATGCTCGCGATGGCCGTGACGGGCACCGGCGCGTACGGGCGGCCGCAACTCGCGCCGGCCGGCGACGACCAGCCCACCGACCTCACCTACCTCGAGACGAGCGCGCCGCCCCCGTTCGACCCGATGAATGTCATCACGCCCGGCGAAACCTTCGCTCGTGATAACGCCGGCGTGCCCGTGGAGCGGATCGCCCTGGTCGATCCGACGACCGGCCTTGAATCCCCAGAGGCATGGGAGCACGCCGTCGCCGACGAGTTGCCCCGCCTCGGCCGCTATCACCGATCGGCCACTGTCATGCTCGTGGAGCTGGATGGGTTCGCCCGCCTGACCGACCGCCTCGGCGACGATGCGGGCGTGCGGCTCGAGGTCGCCACGGCCCGAACGCTCCGGGCCCAGGCGCGAGCCGCCGACCGCTGTTCCCGGCTCGGTCCGGGGCGCTTCGGGATCCTCCTGCCCGAGACCGACGAGATCAGGGCGATCAACTTCGGCGAACGGATCCGCGAAGAGTGCGACCGCTGGCTCGAGGCCGGCGAGGTCGCCCTCCGCCTGGCGATCGGCTGGGTCGTCCTCGAACCGGCCGTGGGCGCGAAGTCGGCCCTCCAGGAAGCCGAACGCCGGCTGGCCGCCGAACGGCGTGAGCCCACCGCCACCACGTCGTAAGCTCGTTCCGCCCGCCGCGTCCCTCAGCCGGTCGCGTCACCCTGCCGGCCGCGTCCTCGCCCCGCCCGGGGAGAGCCTCAGTCCGCGGACGCCTCGTAGGCGATGCCGGCCTCGTCGAGGATCGCGATGAGCGTCGCGACATGGACGGCCAGGCCGAGGTTGATGAACTGCGGGGCCTGGGTCTTCCTGCCCGCGATCTCGGCCTCCGGGTTGAAGCCGAGGGCCAGATGCTGGGTTCGACTCTGGATGCCCCAGACCCGGCCGTCGACGTCGAAGAGCGGGCCGCCGCTCTGGCCCCGAAGGCCCGGCGACGACGTCTCGACGAACCGGATCCGGAACCGCTTGTCGGGGGTCGGCCCGGCGTCGACGATCCGGGTGAACATCCCCTCGAGCGGGAAGTACGGCACCTCACCCTTGACCTGGAAGGCGTTGACCGCCTCGTCGAACGAGGCCTTGACCTTCGTGAACGCAAACCCGAGCCGGCACAGGCTCCGGCCGGGCTCGATCCCGGTCGCCGGGTTCTTGAGGATCGCGGTCGAGGCCAACATCTCGGCGGGGGCCGGATCGAGGCGCCCGATCGCGATGTCGGCCGCGGGGACCGCCCGGACGTCACGCAGGACCACGCCGTCCCGCCCCGGCCAGGTCGAGAGGTTCGTGATCCAGCCCGGGTCGGCGGCCCGCTCGAGCTCCGCGATCTCGTGCTCGCGGGGGGCTCGCGGCGCAGAGGCGTCCGCCCGCAGCGCCGCCATCCGTGCGGCGTGCGCGGCAACCTTGGGCGCATCCGTGGCCGCCTTCGTGGCAAGGGCGAAGGCGTGGGCCGTGGTCACGATCCAGCCGTCCCGATTGAGCACCACGAACGCGCCGACCGACGTTTCGACCTTGCCTGTCCCGAGCCGCGCGGAGACGATCAGCGGGTAGGTGAATTGCCGGGCGATCGCGTTGGCGGCGGCGAACACCGTCAGCGGCGCTCCCTGACCTCGGGGTTGACGGAAGTCGGGAGGGGCTCGCCGCCGACGCCGGCGAGGAGGTTGGCGGCGGCCATCGCTGCCATCTTCCCCCGAGTGGCCCTCGAAGCCGACGCGATGTGGGGCACGACGAGGCAGTTGTCGAGGCCCAGGAGCGGATCGTCGGCGTCAATCGGCTCGGGGTCCGTGACGTCGAGGGCGGCGGCACCGATGACCCCGTCGCGAAGCGCCTCGAAGAGCGCCCGCTGGTCGACCACCGGACCGCGCGACGTGTTGACGATCACCGCGGTCGACCGCATCGACGCCAGCCGCGAGGCGTTCACCAGGTGGCGCGTCTCGTCGGTCAGGTTGACGTGGAGCGAGACGAAGTCGGAATGGGCGAGGAGCTCGTCGAGATCGACGAACCGGGCTCCCAGCGCGGCCTCGATCGCAGCGTCCGCGCGCCGAGTGTCGTAGTACAGGACGGTCATCCCGAATCCCTGGGCTCGGCGGGCGACCGCCTGCCCGATCCGCCCGAAGCCGACGATGCCGAGGGTCCCACCGTGGATGTCGGGGCCCATCAGGAGCATCGGGCCCCACGTGCGCCAGCGACCGGCGCGGACGTAGCGGTCGCCCTCGGCGACCCGCCGGGCAGCGGCCATCAGCAAGGCCCAGGCCAGGTCGGCGGTCGTCTCGGTGAGGACCCCGGGCGTGTTCCCGACGGGGATCCCGCGCCGGGTGCAGGCGGCGACGTCGACGTTGTCGAAGCCGACGGCAAAGTTCGAGACCACCTTGAGCTGGGCGCCGGCCCGGTCGAGGAGCTCGTCGTCAACGCGGTCGGTCAGGAGGGTCAGGATCCCGTCGCAGCCCTCGACCGCCCGGAGGAGCTCGTCCCGCGGCGGAGGCAGCTCGTCCTCCCAGACCCGCGCGTTGCAGGCCTCGACGATGGCATCGAGGCCATCGGACGGGATCCGCCGGGAGACGAAGACGCGCGGCCGCTCAGGCACGGCGGCCACTCGCGGACGTGATCACGCGTTCGCCACGGCGCTGGCCGCGATTGGCACCACCGAGCGTGAATTGGCGGACGAGATCCGGATTGGAATCGATGTGCGGCCTCTCCCGAAGGGCGGCGCATTCTAGCATCCGCCCCTGCGAGGTCGATCGGAATCCTCAGGTCGGCCCAGGAGCGATCGTGCGGACGTCAGGCGTCCGGACCGTGCAGCCGGTCCGTGCAGCCTCCGCGACGGCCTTGGCGACGACCAGGTTCTGCACGCCTTCCCAGCCCGTCACGAGCGGTTCCGTCTCGCGCCGGATCACGGCGCAGAAGTGCGCGATCTGCTCCTCGAGCGGGTCCGTCCGTCGAACGTCCACGATCTCGGCCAGCAGCGGCTCCCACCACGAGGGCGTACCGGGGTATGACGCGAGCCGCAGCGTGGGCACGCCAAGCGAGCCCCTGTCACCGGCGAGCAGATAGCAGTCCACGCCCGGGACATTCGGATAGTCAGGGTTCTCCCCCGCCGTCAGCTCCCAGCTCACCGGCGAGGCGGCCACGTCCGACAACATGAACGTGCCGAGCGCCCCGTTGGTGAACGCAAAGGTGATCGCGACCGAGTCCTCAACCTCGAAGCCCCGCGTCACCGAGGACGCCTGCGCCTGGACTGACGAGATCTCGCCACATAGGAACCGAAGGTTGTCGATCTCGTGGATGAGGTTGATCAGGATTGGACCGCCGCCGACCTCGCGCCGCCACGGGGCCTCGTCGAAGTACGTGTCGGGCTTCCGGAACGTGGCGGCTCCAGTCACCGCCACCAGCCGACCGAGGACGCCGCTCTCGATCACGCGCCGGGCCGCGCGAATGATCGGGCTGTGACGCCGATGGTGGCCGACCAGCAGCGGCGCGTCGCGATCGGCGGCTGCGGTCGCGATCGCGACACCGTCCTCGACCGTGGTGGCGATCGGCTTCTCGAGCAGGATCGGCACACCGGCGTCGATGCAGGCGAGCGCGTGCTCGAGATGCAGCTGGCTGGGCGTGGCCACGATGATGCCGTCTGGCCGCTCCCGTTCCAGCAGCGCCGGAACGGACGGATCCCACGGAACCTGGTACCGGGCCGCCAGGGCCTGCGCCGCCGGCGCGGGATCCGCGATCGAAGCCAGCCGACACTCGGCACTCCGGTCCACGAGCTCGACGTGCCGCGACCCGATGAGGCCAGCACCAGCAACCGAGATGCTGAGCATCGCTCAGCCCGCGCTCGCGCCGAGCCTGTGCCCGACGCGCGGTGGGTTCTTGCCCCGTGTGGACATTGCTACACTCGGGCCATGGTCGAGGATGAGCGCGCTGGCGGAACGCTCGCGCCCGGCGGCGGCGAGCCGGGGGTCATCTGGGAGCCCGGCGACGAGGACTACCCGTTCGCGGCCATCCCCGGCGAGACGGCCCTCGACTTCTTCGCTCGCTGGCTCGAGGAGGCCGGCTATGCGCGGGTCGAGCGCAACGGTGTCCGGTACCTCCATGAGGCGGACGTCGCCAACGTGATCAACCACATCACGGCTGACGTCGGGCTCCTTCGCGCGCGCCTCGGTCCGTTCGGCGACCGGGTCGTGACGGCGGCGGAGCACGGCGAGGTCATCGAGCGAATCGAGCACGCCCTCGCGGAGCTGGGCGAAGCGCTCAACACGCTCCGCGGCCCGCGGAGCTGATCGCCCGGGGACGCCCGGAGCACGGAGACCCCAGATGAAGGTGCTCGTCCTGCACGGAGTCAACCTCGACATGTTCGGGAAGCGCGACCCGAAGCAGTACGGCACGGTCACGCTCGCGGAGATCGACGCCCAGCTTGCCGACGTCGCCGTCGAGCTCGGCGTCGAGCTTGAGACCTTCCAGACGAACTTCGAAGGCGCCATGTGCGAGCGGATCCATCGCGCGCATGCCGAGGATGTCGATGCCATCGTCATCAACGCGGGCG
>DASWGY010000154.1:0-8957 GCA_036393495.1 Candidatus Limnocylindrales bacterium | reverse complement strand
GTGCCAGGATCGTCGTGCGGTGGCACGCCGAGCCGGGCGACCTCGACCTCGCGCTTGCGGATCGCCGCGAGCCCGGCAGGAAGCCGGACCGGGACGACGAGCGCGGAGCGCGCCACGCCCCAGCCGACGTCAGATCTTGAGCATCACGTGCTTGACGATCGTGTAGTCCTCGAGCGCGTACATGGAGCCGTCCTTGCCGTAGCCCGACTCCTTGAAGCCGCCATGGGGCATCTCGGAGACGAGCGTGAAGTGCTCGTTGATCCAGACCGTCCCGAACTGGATCGCCTTCGAGACACGCATCGCCCGCCCGATGTCGTTGGTGAAGACCGACGCTGCGAGCCCGAACCGGACGTCGTTGGCCCAGGCGATCGCCTGGTCCTCGTCGCTGAAGCGCTGGACCGTGACGACCGGCCCGAAGACCTCGTCCTGGATGATCTCGGAGCGCTGGTCGGGGCCGGCGATGAGGGTCGGCTCGTAGTAGGCCCCGGGCCGGTCCGGACGGACCCCGCCGACGACGACCTCGGCGCCGCCGCGCGCCCGCTCGACCATGCCCTCGACCTTGTCGACGTGGGCGCGCGCGATGAGCGAGCCCATGTCCAGGTCGTCGGCGTCGGCCGGATTGCCCCACTTGATCGAGCGGACCTGCTCGGACAGCTTGGCGACGAAGGCGTCGTAGACCTTGGGGCCTGCAATGACCCGGCAGGCGGCGGTGCAGTCCTGGCCGCTGTTCCAGTAGCCGGCGAACTTGATCGTCTCGGCCGCGGCATCGACGTCGGCGTCGTCGAAGACGACGACCGGAGCCTTGCCGCCGAGCTCCAGGTGGAGGCGCTTGACGGTGTCCGAGGCGATCCGGGCGATGCGCTTGCCCGTGTCGGTGTCGCCGGTGACCGAGATCATCCGGATTCCGGGGTGCCCGACGAGGGCGTCGCCGATCGCGGCGCCGGTGCCGGACAGGACGTTGACGACGCCGGCCGGGAAGATCTCGCCGAGGGTCGAGGCGAAGGCCAGCGCGGTCAGGGGCGTCCGAGCCGACGGCTTCAGGACGACGGTGTTGCCGGTCGCGAGGGCCGGGCCGAGCTTCCAGGCCGCCATGTACAGCGGGTAGTTCCAGGGGGCGATGGAGGCGACGACCCCGACCGGCTCGCGCCGGATGAGCGACGTGTGGCCGGCCATGTACTCGTTGGCAGCCTTGCCCTCCAAGACCCGGGCCGCGCCGGCGAAGAACCGGAACAGGTCGGAGCACACGGCCATCTCGTCGATGGCGATATTGATCGGCTTGCCGGTGTGGAGGCTCTCGAGCCGGCCTAGCTCGTCGGCTCGGGCGTCGAGGGCATCGGCCAGGCGGAGCAGCAGCAGGCTTCGATCCTGGGGCGTCGTGTGCTGCCATGTCCCGAACGCCTTCTCGGCCGCTCGGACCGCGCGATCGACGTCCGCGACGTCGCTGGCCGGGACACGGGCGACAACATCGTCCGTGGCGGGATTCACGACATCGAGCGTCTGGCCGCTGGCGCTGTCGACCCACTCGCCGCCGATGAACTGCTGGTACGCCTGGACCTTGTCCATGACCTCGGTCACCGGGAACCTCCATCTGGCTGTGACGCGGGCCCGACGGGGGGCACGCACGTTGGTTTCAGGGATGTCCGGACATTGTGCGCCAGCCGCGGAAGACCGTTCCGGCCCGCGAGCCGGCCCTCGCGGAATCGGGGCCGGCCGGGGCTCAGAGGACGAGGGCCAGCCAAAGCGCCGCCAGGCCGACCACCGCCACGACCAGGTCGAGGCCCGTCCAGCGGATCGGCCGGAAGGTCGTCCGCGGTCCGCTCCCGAACGCCCGGGCGTCCATCGCCAGCGCCAGCTGGTCGGCGTGCCGGATGGCCCGGACGAGGAGCCCCAGGAGGAGCCGCGGATGCCAGCCCCGAAGGCCGCGGATTCGGCGCGCCTGGCGAAGCGTGACGAGATCCTGGGCGAGACCCGGGACGGCCTGGTAGGCGGCGAGCGCGCCGTAGGCGAACCGCTCCGGAACGCGGGCCTGCTGGACCAGCGCATCCACGAGGCGGGTCGGATCCGTTGTCTGAGCGAAGACGGCGCCGACGCTGACGATGGCGACCACCCGGGCCGCCACCGCCGCGGCTGCGGCTGCCGCCTCGGCCGTGATCCGGAAGGGCCCGATCCGGCCCAGCTCGGCGGCGGCGGGATCGCTGTTCGATCCGGACCACAGCAGGGTGGTGAGGGCGATCGAGGCCGCCGCGACGAGGAGCGGGGCGAGGCCGCGGGCGAGGCTGCTGGCCGGGACCCGCCCCAGGCTCAGCCCGGCGGCGATCGCCACGAGCGCGAGGAGCAGCGGCGGGCCGGGCTCATCGATGAGGGCGAGCCCGATCAGCCAGGTGATCGCGAGCGCCAGCTTGACGAGCGGGCTCGTCCGGCCCAGCGGGCTCGCTGCCTGCGAGTCGGTCAGCTCCAGCTGGGTGAGCATCAGGCCGCCGCGCCGCCGCCGAGGTCATCGACTCCTGGAGCTCCGCCGGGGTCGTCGTCGGCGACCAGCCAGCCCGCGGCCATCTCGAGCCGGCGGCGGGCGACGCGCGAGGCGAAGCGCTCGTCGTGGGTCGCGACCAGGACGCTGGTCCCTGCCTCGACGAGCTCGTCGAGGATCGTGGCGAGGGCCTCCCAGCCGTGGCGGTCCTGGCCGAAGGTCGGCTCGTCGAGGAGGAGGATCCGGGGCCGTCGGACGAGGGCGCAGGCCACCGAGAGACGGCGCTGCTCGCCGCCCGAGAGCCGATATGGGCTCCGCTGGCCGAACGTCTCGAGCGACATCCCCAGCCGTTCCAGGAGCCCGGCGGCCGCGATGGCCCCGCCCGGTTCAAGGCCCAGGGCGATCTCCTCGGCAACGGTGTCGGCGAGGAACCCGAGCTCAGGATCCTGGAAGACGAAGCCGGTCAGCCTCGCGAGCTGGGGCGCCGGCAGTCGCCGTGGATCCGCCCCACCGATGACGACGGAACCGGCACTCGGACGGAGCAGGCCCCCGACGAGCCGGAGCAGCGTCGACTTGCCGCTTCCGTTCGGCCCGACGATCGCGACCCGCTCCCCGGCGCGGATGTCGAGGCTGACGTCCCGGATCGCGGGCTGGTCGCCCCGCGAGTAGCTGAACCGGGCGTGGCGCATCCGGACGAGGATCGGGCTGCCGGAGTCACCTGCGCTGGAGATGTCGCCTGCTCGGCCGGTGTCTCCAGCCGCGGGCGGAGCCCCCGCCGGCCGGTCACCGGGGACCCAGATCCCGGCCCGGGCAAGCCGTCGTCCGTTACGCCTCAACATCCGCGCCGGCGTCTCGACGCCGATCGGCGCGCCCGTTGCATCGAGGGCGAGGACCCTGTCCGCGAGCGGCCAGGCCAGGTCGGCGCGATGCTCGATGAGGACGATCGTCGTCCGCCGTCCGGCCTTGAGCTCGGCGAGGCGTTCGAAGAGGGCGGAGGCGCCGGTCGGGTCCAGGTTCGCGGTCGGCTCGTCCAGGACGAGGACGGCCGGCGCGGGTGCCTCCACGCCGGCCAGCGCGAGGCGCTGCTGCTCGCCGCCCGACAGCCGGCTGCCGCGTCGATGCCCGAACCCGCCGAGGCCTACGTCGGCGAGGGCCACCGGCACCCGCGTCCGCATCGCCTCGAGCGACCAGCCCCGGTTCTCGAGCCCGAATGCGACGTCGTCGGCGGCGCGGTCCATGACCAGCTGGCTGGCCGGATCCTGGAAGAGGATCCCGACCCTGGCGGCCACATCCGCCGGAGCGGCGGATGCGACATCCAGGTCGCCGACCCGAAGCGATCCCTGCCACTCCCCGGGGACGTCCCGCGGGACGAGGCCCGCGATGGCCCTGGCCAGGGTGCTCTTGCCGGAGCCCGACGGCCCCACGACGAGAAGGACGCCACCGGCATCGAGGCGGACATCGACCCCGTCGAGGGCAGGCCGATTCGCCCCCATGTAGCGGAATCGGACGCCCTCGGCGGCGAGCGGAAGCGGTCCCCCCGAGCCCGGCGGCGCGGGGATCAGTCGGGGAACCCTTCGAGGACGCCAGCTCGCCGGAGCGAACGAACGAGCGCCTGGGCCCCGAGGGCCACGATGACCACGGCGGACACCGCCATGGCAATGCCGCGTGCGACCTGGACCTCCAGGGCGACATCCGGGTAATACAGGACCCAGTCGTGGATCCACGCTGCGGCGGCGCTCGCCACGGCCGCGACCGCGAGGACCGGGAGCGACCAGAGCCGGTAGAGGGTGAAGGCGAAGACCAGCTCCGCCGCGGCTCCCTGGACGAACCCTGACAGCAGCGTGTCGACACCCCATTGGCTGCCGAGGAACGCGGACAGGCCGGCAGCGACCATCTCCGCGAACAGGGCGGCGCCCGGCTTCCTGATGATGAGCGGGGCGAGCACGGCCGGCACCAGCCACACGGCATAGAACAGGTCCTGGAGGACGGGCGCGACGCCGTTCAGCGGCGCCAGGGCCGGCCAGGCCGCCCAGCCCCAGGCCCAGAAGACGACCCCGAAGGCAACGCCGATGACGGCTCCGACGACGATGTCGCGCGTCCGCCAACGGGTGTCGATTGCGTAGCCCGGGGACGCCCCGGCGGATCCGGCAGTCGTGATGGTCATGGTGACAGGCTCCTTCGAACAGGAACGCCGCCCCCCGGGAGGACGGCATCGAGCTCGAACGGGCCTGCTTCCTTCGCCGGTATGAGCCGGATCAGGTTCGGCGGGTCTGTGGCCCCGGCCACACTCTCAGCGCTGCGGCGCTCCCCGGAGGCGATCTTCAGTTGGGCCCGATCCTACACCCCGGTGGCGGATGGGTCGAGCCGCTCGTCGATCCAGGCGATGACGTCGCCGAGGATCTGAGGGCCCTCGGGCTCGTTGTGGAGCTCGTGGCGGACGCCGGCGTAGGCCCGGCGCGTGACGCCCGGCAGCGTCGCCAGCGGCTCCGACGAGCGCGGCGGCACGATCGGGTCATCCAGGCCGTGGATGACGAGCGCCGGGACGGACAGGCGAGCCGCCGCGTCGCGGACGCGGCCCTGCTCCTCGAAGAACCGGGCCCCGAACCCCGTCGTGGTGTCGTTCTGCATCAGCGGGTCGGTTCGCGTCGCCTCCTGGCGCGCCAGACCGCGGGACAGGACGTCGGGCGGGATGCCGTTGTCGATCCGGAGGTGCGGCACGATGCGGCCCAGGATCGGGGCGGCGGCATGCTTCCAGCGTGGGGCGTTGTCGTCGATGCCGGGCGCCGACAGGACCAGGAGGTCGGGCAGCGATCGGGGCGTCTCGGCAACACAGTGGCCGAGCGCGATGAGGCCGCCCATCGAATGCCCGTACAGGACGACCGGAAATCCGGGCAGGGCCGCCCGGACCGCGGCCAGGCGGTCCTCGACGTCGTCGTGGAAGCGCGACCAGCGATCGACCCACGCCCGCTCGCCGGCGGACTGCCCGAAGCCGCGATGATCCCAGCCGAACGTCTCCAGGCCGGCGGCAGCGAGCTGCTCCCCCACGTGCTCCCATCGTCCGCTGTGCTCGCCGAGGCCATGGACCAGCAGGACGCTCGCGCGGGGCGCCTCGGCAGGCCAGTGGCGGGTCAGCAGTCGCACGCCATCGCGGGTCGTCGCGCTGTCCGTCGTCGAGGTCATGGGCCGTGAGCGTACTCCGGCCCGCGTACACCGGCCCGCGTACTCCGGCTCGCGTACCATCGTGACCGTGATGATGACGGCAGACTGGGTCGAGGTCGGCGATCGGGTCTTCACCCGTCGCTACCGCTTCTACGATCAACAGATCGGCGTCGTCCTCGGTGACGGCGAGGCCCTCGTCGTCGATACCCGGACGACGCCCGGCCAAGCCCGCGAGCTCATCGCCGACATCGGCCGCCTGACGCGGGTCCCGGTTCGCGTCGTCGTGAACACCCATTGGCACTACGACCACACGTTCGGCAATCACGACTTCCGGCCGGCGGTCATCTGGGGCCACGCCCGCTGTCGATCGCGCCTCCTCGCGGAGGCCGGGACCGTCCGGGCCGAGGTCGCCGCGCAGCTGCCCGCCCTCGCGGCTGAGGTGCTGGAGGTGGAGATCGACCCGCCCGAGCGGACGTTCGAGGACGCCGCCTGGATCGAGGTCGGCGGGCGGGCGATCGACCTGCACCATCTCGGCCGGGGCCACACCGACAACGACATCCTCGTCGAGGTCCCCGACGCCGCGGTCACCTTCGCCGGCGATCTCCTCGAGGCCGGCGCAACCCCGTACTTCGGGGACGGCTATCCACTCGACTGGCCGGCCACCGTCGAGCGCCTCCTGGCCCGCGTCATGGGTCCGGTCGTGCCGGGCCACGGCGCGGTCGGCGATCGAGGGTTCGTCGAGCGCCAGCTCGACGACTTCGTCGCGGTGGCCGAAGTCGCGCGGCGGCTCCACGCCGGCGAGCTCGGCCGGGAGGCAGCCATCGCGGCCATGCCGTACGACCCGGCGAGCGCGGTCGAGCCGCTCGACCGGGCCGTTGCCCAGCTCCGGGGCGAGCTCGATTGACGCGCCGAGCGTCGACCCCGGCCCGCGCCGAGCGCCGCCGCCTCAGCAGTAGGTCGAGGCCTTGCCGATCGCGGCGTAGGGGCAGGCCGCCATGTCGATGAGGTAGAGCAACGCGCCCCGGTTGCGGGCCGTCTGGGCGGCGATGACCTCGTCGGGCGGCTCATGGTCGGCGTGAGAGCTGACCTGCTCCGTCGGGTACAGCTCGAAGGTGAACGAGAAGATCCCCTGGGTCGCGTACATCCAGTCGATCTGGTCGCCGTCGGTGACGTACAGGTCGCTCGACTGCTGGGCGGTGTAGCCGTTGAGCGCCGCCATCGCCCCGCCCATCGCCGCGAACGTCGCGTGGTCATCGGCGGTCATGTCGGCCGGGATGTTCGTCCTGGTGTAGCCGTACGGCCAGAGGATCAGCTCGCCGTTGGTGTGGAGCGTCACGTGCGTCTTGATCTGCTGCTCGCCATCGAGGACCCGGCTGAGGACGAAGTCGCGCAGGACGACGGTCTCAGTCGATGTCCAGGGCGCCGTCCCGCGGTAGTTCCAGGCCGCCGGGTTGCCCGACGAGCCGTTGCAGCAACCCCAGCGGTAGCTGTAGTTGCGGTTCGGGTCGATCCCGACGGCCGACGTCCCGGCGTTCGGCTGGCGGGTCTTGCGCCACCCGACGTACGGACTGCCGGTCAGGTCGTAGGCCCAGCCGTCGGGATTGACGGCGAAGACGATCCAGGTCTCGCGCTCGTCGACGAGCCGGCGGATGGTCTCGCTCCAGCTGTAGCCGGTCGAGAGGGCCTTGAGCAGGTACAGCGCCTGCTCCACCGTGAGGTGCTCGCGGGCGTGGTGAAGGGCGTCGACGAGGACCTCGGGCTCGTCCTCGTCGGTCGCGACGTTATCGGAGATCTTGGCCGCCCAGATGTCGCGGCCGCCGTAGCTCTTGCCGATCGAGAGGACCTGGACGATGTCCGGGTAGGCGATCTCGGCGGCCCGGATGTAGGTGAGCATCTCGCCGTAGTCGTGATAGCGCGAGTCGTAGCCGGGATAGGTCGGCCCGGGCGGAGGGGCGGCCAGACGCCCGTCGGCCCAGCCAACGAGCTCACCAAGCGTGATCTGGCCGACCGCGGCGGTGCTGCCGATGACCGCGATCCCCGTCGGGGCTCGAGCGATGAGGGCGTCCCGCGTCACGGACGGCACGGCCTCCGGCTCGACGAGGAGGATCGGGGCGCCGAGGGAGCCCGCGAGGGGCACGGCGGCAAGGGCGTCGGGAAAGTTCAGCCCAGTCGCGATGACGACGGACGTGGCGTCCGGCAGGAGCCGGGCGCCGATGTCGACGGCAGTCGCGTAGCGGTTCGGGCCGCTGGCCCGCTCCACCGTCGGGACGAAGCTCCGGATTGCCGCGGCGACGGCATCCGAGACGACGCCCGTGCTGCCGACGATGACGACACGCGCCGGCGCCAGACGTCGGAGCTCGGCCGCGATCGGGGCCGGCAGGGCGTCGCGCCGGGTGATGAGGACCGAGGCGCCCAGGCCCGCGGCCGGCGAGCCCGCGGCGATGGCGTCGGGGAAGTTCAGGCCGGTGGCGATGAAGACGGTATCCGTGCCGTCGGGAAACGTCGCCGCCGAGAGCCGGGCGCTCGTCTCGAAGCGGTCGGCGCCGCCGATCCGCGTGACCGTCGTCCCGGGCAGGACCGTCCTCACCCGATCGGCGACGGCGCTCGAGACGGCCGACGTGCCGCCCAGGAAGACAACCCGCTCGGGCGAGAGTCGGACCAACTCCGCCTCGACCACGGGCGGGAGGGTGAGCTTGGCCGTGAGCAGGACCACGCCGCCGGCACGGGCAGCGGCCGGCCCGGCCGAGAGAGCATCGGCGAAGGTCTCGCCCGAGACGAGGTAGACGACCGGAGCGTCGCCGTCGGGAAAGAGCCGCTGCGAGATGGCGACCGCGGTCGCGTAGCGGTCGGCTCCACCGAGGCGCTCGGTGGTCACCGTCGCCGACGGGATCCCGGCTGCGGCGACCGGTCGCGCCGTCGGCGGGGAGATGGTCGTCAGCAGGCCGAGGAGGAGCCCGAACCGGAGGGCGCGCCGGAGCGCGCGAACGAGGGGGGAGCTGACCGCGTGGGGCATGCCCTGAGCCTCGCCTGCGCGGCGCGCACAGGCAACCCACCAGACGGTCCCGATCTGCCCGGGACCATGGGGCCACGACGCACCGGGACGCCGATCGCCGAGCCGATCGACAAGGGGATCGGCTGCCGGCTTCGTCAGCCGCCGATGCGGACCACCCAGCGACCACGGGCCTCGCCGGCGCGGATCGCGTCGAGGGCCGGCTCGAGCGTGTCGAGGGTGACCTCCGTCACCCGCTCGGCGAGCGCCCTGGGGCGGAGGTCGGTAGCCAGACGCTCCCACACGCGGCGGCGCTTCTCGATCGCCAGATAGGCGGAGTCG
>DASWGY010000153.1:0-8149 GCA_036393495.1 Candidatus Limnocylindrales bacterium | reverse complement strand
GAACGGCAGGTTCGCGGCACCGGCCGTGTAGCGGCCCACCATCCCGAAGTGGCTGTACTCCTCGACCTCGAGCGGGGCCGGCTCGCCCGTCTCGATCCGCCGCCGGATCGCTCCCAGCCCGCCGACGCCGGGGTTCCCTAGCCAGCTGAAGATCAGCTTCCGGGCCACGCCGCCCGCGATCATCTGGTCGTAGATGAGGTCCGGCGTCATCCGGGCGAGGGTCAGGTCGCGCTTCCGCTGGCGGATGATCTCGTGGCCCGCCGCGAACGAGATCAGGTGGGTGAAGCCCTCGATCGCGACGGTGTCCCCGTCGCGGACCAGGTCGGCGATCGCGTCCTGCATGGACGCGACCCTGGAAGCGCTCATCGACCAAGTATCCGGCGGCGCGCGGCGATCGTGCTCAGGCGTGCACGGCGGACGCAGCGACGTCCCCGGTCGCGACTTCGGAAACGGCCGCCTCGAAGATTCGCAGCGCCGTCGTCATCTCGGCCTCGGTGGCGACAAGGGCGGGCGACATCCGGACGGCCGATCGACCGCACCCCAGGACGAGCAGGCCGCGCTGGAAGCAGGCCCATTGGACGGCCTCGGCATGGCTGGCGGAGTCGAACTCGACGCCGATCATCAGCCCTCGGCCCCGAACATCGCGAACCAGCGTCGGAAACCGCGCCAGGAGCGGCCGCAGGCCGGCCATCGCCTGGTCACCGCGGATCCGGGCATTCTCGACGAGGCCGGATTCGATCAGGTCGAGCGTTACCAGGGCGGCTGCACAGGCCACGGGGTTGCCACCGTAGGTGGAGCCGTGGGCACCGGCGCTCCACGACTCGAGGAGGTCGGCCCGGGCAACCATTGCCCCGAGCGGCATGCCCGAGGCGATGCCCTTCGCGGTCAGCAGGATGTCCGGCTTCACGTCCCAGAGGTCCACGGCCCACATCGTCCCGGTCCGGCCGACGCCGGACTGGATCTCGTCGGCGATGAGGAGGATCCCGTGGCGGTCACAGAGCTCGCGAAGCCCGGGCAGGAAGCCGTCCTCCGGGACGAGGTACCCACCCTCGCCCTGGATCGGTTCGACGATGATCGCCGCCACTTCGTTGGCTGGCACGAGCTTGTCGAAGAGGACGTCGTCGAACCAGCGGAGCCCCTCCACCGTCCCGTACGGAGCGTGGTAGACGCCGGGCAGCAGGGGTCCGAAGTGGGCGTGGTACTTGGCCTTGGAACCGGTCAGGCTGACGGCCCCGTACGTCCGCCCGTGGAACGCGCCCAGGAAGGCGACGACGTTCTGGCGCCCCGTGGCATAGCGGGCCAGCTTGATCGAGGTCTCGACGACCTCGGCGCCAGAGTTGCCGAGGTACGCCCGGGCCCGGCCGCCCTTGATGGGGCTCAGGCCCGCGAGGCGCTCGCACAGCTCGGCGTAGATGGGCAGGTAGAAGTCGCTGGCTGAGAAGTGGATGAGGTCGGCCGCCTGCTCCTTGATCGCCGCCACCACCTGGGGATGAGAATGGCCGGTCGAGGTCACGGCGATGCCGGCGGCAAAGTCGAGGAACAGGTTGCCGTCAATATCCTCGACCGTCAGGCCCTCACCCCGGACGGGCACGATCGGGTAGGCGCGCGGCAGGCTCGGCGAGGTCCAGGTCTCGTCATAGGCGACGTGGGCCCGGGCCTTCGGGCCCGGGATCTCGGTGACGATGTCGGGGACCGGCCGCACCTTGGCGAGCCGAGACGGGGCCTGGGCCACGGAAGCACCTCGAGCGTGGTGGACGCCTGCGGTCGGCCCGGCGGGCACCGGCGAACGCATAGGGTTTATGCAGACTGGATATCGAGTCTAGCAGGACGGCATCGCACCGAGCTCGCCGTCGTCCCTGGTCGACGTTGGCGGCGTTGGCCCTGCACTCCGCGCTGCTGCGAACCCGGGCGATCCCCTAGTCGACGACCGTGTGACTCTGTTCGCGCATGAA
Source organism: Candidatus Limnocylindrales bacterium (assembly GCA_036393495.1). GTDB lineage: Bacteria > Chloroflexota > Limnocylindria > Limnocylindrales > CSP1-4 > UBA5189. The sequence continues at coordinate 6,197 of DASWGY010000153.1, read as the reverse complement.
CTGAGCGACGTAGTACATCGACAGGCCGGCCTTGCCGGTCGAGCCGGAGCCCTTCCAGCCACCGAACGCCTGGACGCCCGGCCAGGCCCCGGTCGTCGCGCCGGCCCGGCGATTCACGTACAGGACCCCGGCGTGGATCTCGTCCAGGAAGCGCTCGACCTCGGCCGGCTCCTCGCTGTAGACGCCGGCCGTCAGGCCGTAGGTCGAGTCGTTGGCCAGGGCCAGCGCCTCGTCCAGCGAATCGACCGCGGCCACCGCCGTAAACGGCGCGAACAGCTCGTCCTGGAAGAGCCGATGGGCGGCCGGCACGCCGACGACCGTCGGCTCGACGTAGAAGCCACGGCTGAAGGCACCGTCACTGAGGTGCTCGCCGCCGGTGAAGACCTGACCATCCTGGCGTGCCTCGGCGACGGCCTGCTGGTGCCGGGACACGGCCGTGGCATCGATGATCGGGCCCAGCCAGTTCTGGCGCGGAATCGGGTTGCCGATCGTGATCTTCTCGGTCTTCTCGACGAGCAGCCGGACGAGCTCGTCGTGGACGGGCTTCTCCACGTACACCCGCGAGTTGGCCGAGCACTTCTGGCCGCCGAAGCCGAAGGCCGAGCGCATGATCCCCTCGGCCGCCTCCTCGAGGTCGGCGCTGCGGGCCACGATCGCCGGGTTCTTGCCGCCCATCTCGACGATGCACGGCCGCGGCCAGCGGGTCGAGAACGACTTGAACAGCCGGAAGCCGACGTCGTACGAGCCGGTGAACACGATGCCGTCGATGCCGGGGTTCGACTGGAGCTCCTCGCCGACCGTGTCGCCGGGCCCCATCACGAGGTTCACGACCCCGGCCGGCAGTCCGGCGTCAGCGAATGCCTCGATGAGGTTGACCCCCGAGAGCGGCGAGGCGGAGGCCGGCTTGAAGACGACCGTGTTGCCGGCCATGAGCGCCGCCGAGATCGGGCCGACGGCCAGGGCCATCGGGAAGTTGAAGGGGCTGATGACCGCGAAGACGCCGTGAGGACGAAGGACCGTCCGGGTGTGGACCGTCATGTCGCCGAGGTTGTCCATCGGGTGGTCGTAGCCGGCGTTGTCCTCCATCGTCGTCGCGTAGTAGCGGATGAGGTCGGCGGCCTCCTCCACCTCGCCGAGCGCCTCGAGGCGGTTCTTGCCCACTTCGTAGGCCATGTCCGCGCCGTACTTCATCTGGCGCTCGCTGATGAGCTCGGCCGCCCGGCGCAGGATCACGAGGCGCTCCTGCCAGGGCGTCCGGCGCCAGGCCGGCTGGGCCCGCCGGGCCGCTGCGATCGCGTCGACGACGTCCTGGCGATCGCCCCTGGCGAAGGTCCCGAGGAGGATGTCCGAGTCGATCGGGGAACGGGCCTCGAATGTGCCCGCCCGGCCGTCCACCCAGCGGCCGTCGATGAAGTTCTGGTGGGCGGCGCCGAGGCCCGCCTCCGACGCCGCGACCCCGGCCTCGTAGAGGGCATGGAGCTCCTCGTTGTCGGCCCGGAGGGTGGCGTACGTGATCTTGATTCGCGGCTTCGACTCGGTCGTCATCGGAGAGCTCCAGTGGCTGGAGGGCCGTCGCGGCGGGGCGGGTCCGCGCGGCGCGGATGGGGTCGTTGGGGCCAGTCTAGCGCGCCCGGTCGTTGGCTTCGGCAAGGGCCTCGACGAGGGCTTCGACCACCTCGCGGAGGTCGCGGCCGATCCCATCGGGGCGTGATCGACCCTTCCATCTCCGGGCCTCGGCGGTCGCCACGTCGGCGGCGCTCGTCTTGCCCGTCAGGACGAGGAACGCCCGGAGGCCGGCACGATGGGCTCCGGCCACGTCCGATTCGAGGTCGTCGCCGACCATTGCGACATCGCCGGCCCGGAGTCGCCGGCCGCCCGATGACCCGACGTCGCCGGCCAGCTCCCGGACCGCCTCCCGGAACACGACCGGCGAGGGCTTGCCGGCCACGGTGGCTCGGCGCTCGAGGGCCCGCTCGAGGCCGACGACGACGGCTCCGGCATCGAGGGTGATGCCCTTGGGCGTGAGCCACCACAGGTTGCGGTGCATCGCCACGAACGCGGCACCGGCGCGAAGACGCCGGAAGGCGATGTCCAGGTTGCTGAACGATAGCTCGTCACCGGCGTCGCCGATGACGACGGCCGCGACGCGCGTGCCGGGGTCGTCGGCCTCGGCCGGCGTCACCAGCACCTGACCGGCCCACTCCCGGCGGGCGTCGTCAGAGGCGAACACGAGGAGCGGCTCGCCCGGATGGTTACGGGCGGTGTAGGCGGCCGCGGCCGAGGCCGCGGTGATGATCGTCGACGGGCCCACCGGCCGGCCGAACTGGCGGGAGACCCCGGCCGCAAGCGTCTCGCGATGGGCCAGCGAGAAGTTCGTGACGACCCGGTAGGGAATCGCGGCTGCCTCGAGCTTCGCGAGGGCATCCCCAGCTCCGGGCAGCGGCGTCCCCGCGGAGAGGAGGACGCCGTCGGCATCGAGGACGAGGGCACGGACGCCGCGGAGCGCGGCGACGAGGTCGGTCGGGGGCATCGCCGCCGATGGTAGTCTCCCGGCGGATCAGCGGCGGATCGGCGGCGGATCGGCGGCGGCACGAGCTGGAGCCCGAGGAGGAGCGCGGTGGGACTGCTGGACGGCAAGACGGCCCTCATCTTCGGCGTCGCCAACGACCACTCGATCGCCTGGGGCATCGCCCGATCGCTCCACGAGGCCGGGGCGACGCTCGGCTTCTCGTCGGTCGAGAGCCTCATCGAGAAGCGCGTCCGGCCCCTCGCCGCCTCGATCGGGGCCACCTTCGTCGAGCCCTGTGACGTTCAGTCGGACGAGCAGATCCGGGAGGTCATGGCGAAGTGGCGGAAGGCCCACGGCGAGCTCGACATTCTCGTCCACGCCCTCGCCTTCGCCCGGCGCGAGGACCTCGATGGCGACTTCGTCGACACCTCTCGCGACGGCTTCGCCCTGGCCCTCGACGTCTCGGCCTACTCGCTCGTGGCCCTCGTTCGCGAGGCTCGGCCTCTCCTTCACCCGGGCTCGAGCGTCATCACCCTGAGCTACTACGGTGCCGAGAAGGTCGTCGCCCACTACAACGTCATGGGCGTGGCCAAGGCCGCCCTCGAGGCGTCGGTTCGCTACCTGGCCGCCGACCTCGGGCCTGACGGCGTCCGCGTCAATGCGATCAGCGCCGGGCCGGTCCGGACCCTCGCCGCCGCGGGGATCGCCGGGTTCAAGCGGCTCTACGGATCGTTTGCCGAGGTCGCTCCGCTGCGGGCCAACATCACCCCGGACGATGTCGGCCGGACGGCCCTGTGGCTTGGTTCAGACCTGTCCTCGGCGGTCACCGGCGAGGTGATCTACGTCGACGGCGGCTTCAACGTCATGGGCGTCCCGCTCGGCGACGGCTGACCGGGCGACCCCCACGTGCCGGTGCCCGGACGCACCGATCACGCTCGTGAACCGGCCAAAATCATGGCTTCCGATTCGGAACGACGGCGGGTATAGTTCCCGAGCCGACGTGCTCCGTCGGGGGAATGATCCGACCCGGGATGGGCATATTCCATTCCGGGTCGCTCTGTGTCCGGGCCGCCCAATGAGCGGACCCGACCGGATCAGTCCGTGAAAGCGAACGTCGCGATGAACTGCTGGAGCAGGGCGAAATCGGCCTCCTCCTCGCCCGGCAGCGAGAAGAGGGTCACGTCCCAGCCCACGTTGTCGTGCATTGCCATCGTGTCGAAGGCGATGCCCTCGCTGCCGTCCTCGTAGCTGAAGCGGAATGTCGCGAGGTACGCCGGTTCTCCGCCGAGCGTCGTCATGACCGGCGTCGCCACGGGCGGCCCCCACGTCTCGGCGACGAGGTCGAGGACGACGTCACGGAAGCCGTCGGCGTTGAGCCCGGCCGCATCGGCGAACGATTCGACGTAGACCCACTCTTCGCCCCGGAACACGAGCGCGTCGTAGTCCTCGCGAAACTCGACCTCGAAGTCGGCCGGGTGGGCCATCGAGTAGCCAAGCGAGCTGTCATACGGCTGCCACACGTCGTCGGGCGGCTCGATCACGATCGTCGAGCCGACCTTGGTGAGGGTCAGGTCCATGACGAAGTTGACCTTGAAGCTCTGACCGCTGATGAGCTGCAGCCAGCTGCCCTCGACCGCGAAGATCGCCGGGGTTCCGTCGTCCTCGGCGAAGAAATCGATGGTCACGCGTGGGTCGGTGAAGGTCGATGGATCGAGGCCCAGCACGGCGGGCGGCAGCGGCTCGTCCCCGACGGACAGGTGGTGGAGCTTGCGACCGGCCTTGGTCTCGATCCCGAGGTCCTCGATGGCGTCGAGCGTCCGCAGCCAGGCATTCATGGACCCTTCGTCGGTCGGGGGCTCGGTGGGGGCTTCGAGCCAAGGGCCGGCACCGCTCCGGGTCCAGGTGGTCCCGTCGACGGTGATCGAGGCCGATTCCTGCCGCGTCCCGGCGACCTCGACGGCAAACACCGTCTGGCTGTCGTCGCCGGAGCCCGAGATCGTGCCGTCGATGGTGGCCGTGACGCCCATCTCCATCGTCCCCTCGAGCTCCATCTCGGCCGAGAAGCCGGGATCGCTCACGATCTCGAGGAAGGCCGCGCCGACGTCGAACGGGGTCGACGTCGGTGTCGGCGCCGGTGCGAGGCTGGGGGTCGGGGCCGGGGTGCTGGCGCCTCCACAGGCGGCGACCGCGAGAATCGCTGCGAGCGCGACGCGCGCCGCGATCGATCTCCCGACGAGAGCGGGCAGGGTAGGCATGCGGTCCTCCATCCCGATCGGTTCCGGGCGCCCGGAGCGCGATCACTTCGCGCGATCGTGGGCACCCGGCGAGCCTGCCGCAAGGGCCGAATCGCACGTGTCGAATCGCAGGGTCCCGTCCCCTGCCGGCTCAGGCGGCGACGACCTGGTCTCTGCCCCCGGCCTTGGCCATCGCCAGCCCCACGTCGGCGACCTCGACCATGACGTCGAGGCCGGCCGTTCCCGCGTCGAGGCCCGCGCATCCGGCCGAGACCGTCGCGTGCAGCGGCGGGCCCGAGGCAATCGGCACCTCCAGCTCGCGAAAGGCGATCCGGATGTCTTCCGCCGCACGGACCGCGTCGTCTCGCGACGCGCCGTCGAGGACCACGAGGAATTCCTCGCCCCCGTAGCGGGCGACGATGTCCGACGATCGGAATCGGGCCGCGAGCAGGCCGGCGAAGGCCCGCAGGACGGCGTCCCCGGCCAGGTGACCGTGGCGATTGTTGAGTTCGCCGAAATGATCGAGGTCGAAGAGGATGGCCGCGACCGGGCGCCGCCCGTCAGGTTCCTGGCGAGCCCGGGCGGCGCTCATTCGGGCGAGCACGTCGTCCAGCAGCCGGCGGTTGTGGAGGCGGGTGAGCGGATCGCGGATGGACGCCTCGCGGGTCTCGGCGTGGAGGTTCGCGTTGGCGATCGCAAGTGCCGACTGGGCGGCGAGGAGGGCCCCGATCTCGCGCTCCTGGTCGGTGAAGCCGCGGTCCGGCCCGCGCCGAACGAAGGTCAGCGCCCCGAGCACCCGGTCCTCGCGGAGCATCGGGATCGCCATGACCGCGACGGTCGGGTCATCGACCGCCCGGCGCGCCGCGCGAGGGTACTTGTCACGGTCGAAGCGGTCGTCGAGGACCGGGGCGCGGCTGGCGATGGCCGTGCCGGTCGCGCCTTCACCCGGGTCGATCTGCATGCCCACGATGGTCTCGGCGCCGACGGCCGCGGCGATCCGGAACGAGTCGCCCGCTTCATCCGGCAGGGTCAACAGGCCGATGTCGGAGGCGACGACCGTCGTCGCTGCCTCGGCGACCGCAACGTGGAGGGGCACCGGATCGAGGATCGCCCCCAGGCGTGAGAAGGCACCTGTCAGCCGGCCCAGCAGGGCCGTTCGCTCGGCCAGGTCCTGACGCTCGCGGCCGAGGACGATCGACGCCGACAGCCGGTCGGCGATCGTGAGCATCAGCGCCAGGTCGTCGCGATCGAGGGGCTGGCGTGCCGTCGACTCGACGTTCAGGACGCCGAGGAGCTGGTCGCCGGCCAGGAGCGGGACGCTGATCTCGGACACGACCTCCGCGTCGGCCTGAGCGTAGTCCGGCTCGACGGTCACGTCGGGGGCGAAGACCGCCTGGCGGGTCCGCGCGACGCGACCGATGATCCCGACGTTCAGGTCGAACTCGATGATCGGG
>DASWGY010000152.1:0-3557 GCA_036393495.1 Candidatus Limnocylindrales bacterium | reverse complement strand
GGCTCTCGCCGTCGGTCCGAACGCGGAACCGCTCGAGAAGTCGGGTCTGACCGCCGGCCAGTGGCTCGAGGACGAAGGCCCACGCCGCCGTGAACTGCGGTGGCGTTGCGGTTGACAGGAAGCGTCCCGACATCTGCAGGCCGGGCGCCTCGTCGATCGTCACGGTCCCCGTCGTGCGGGCGGCCACGATCTCCGGGTCGACGAATAGCACAAGCGCCTGCTCGGGCTCGACCCGCTTGACCACGAAGCCGCCGCCGGGATCGGTCGGAACGGTGTCGCCGACGGCCAGCGACTGGTGCTCGGGCACGATTGTCTCGCTGCTCTCGCCCTTCATGTCCATGGCGTCATAGCTGTACCAACCGCCGCGGCCATAGCCCATCTGGACGAGCCACGGCCAGACCGCCGGGGGCGGCGCGTCGATCGTGATCCCGCGGGTGGCCGAGAGCGTCGGCTCGGGCACGAGCTCGTCACCCGGCAGGTCCTTGACGGCCTCGTCCGGATCGACCCCCCAGGTCTCGTACCAGCGCCGCGCGGTGACGTAGCCGGCCCAGCCGGCGGCCGCGAGAGCCGAGCCGACGACGATGCGTTTGATCATGGAACACCTCCAGACGCGTCATCCTGGACCTGCCGCCCAGGAACCGACAGGGCCGACCCGCCCGAACTGGGCGGCGGGAGTGCCCGGCGTCAGGGGCGTCCGCCCCGGGTCAGGTGCTCCCCGCGAGCGCGGCGGCCCGGTCGGCCGGTGTCGGGCCGGCCGGATCATCGGCCTCCGCCAGGTCGGCGGGCTCGAGGCCCCGCCACGTCGCGCCGGCCGTGAGACCCTCGAAGGCCCGGGCCGCCCGGAACAGCATCAGCTCGCTCCAGGCCGGCCCGATCAGCTGGAGCCCGACCGGGAGCCCCTCGGACAGGCCGCACGGGATCGAGATCCCGGGCAGCCCGGCCATGTTCACCGGCAGGGTGCAGGCGTCGGCCAGGTACATCGCCACCGGATCCGCCGTCTTCGACCCGAACCGGAACGCGACCGACGGCGACGTCGGGGCGACGAGGGCGTCGACGCCCGACCCGAAGACCAGGTCGAAGTCGCGCTTGATGAGCGTTCGGACCTTCTGGGCCTTGAGGTAGAAGGCGTCGTAGTAGCCGGCCGACAGGGCATATGTCCCGAGCATGACCCGGCGCTTCACCTCGGCCCCGAAGCCCTCGCCCCGGGTCGCCAGGTAATCGGCGATGAAGTCGCCGCCGGGCAGCCGCCGCGACAGGCCGTAGCGGACACCGTCGTACCTGGCCAGGTTCGCCGACGCCTCCGCCGGCGCGACGATGTAGTACGTCGCGAGACCGTAGTCGGTGTGGGGCAAACTGACGTCCTCCACCTTGGCCCCGGCAGCCTCGAGGAAAGCGACACCCTCGCGGATCCGCCGCTCGACGTCGGGGTCCATGCCGGCTACGAAATACTCGCGCGGCAGGCCGAGGCGCTTCCCCTGGAGCCAGGCGACGGCCTCGTCATCCGAGTCCGGCAGGCGGAGCAGCTCCTCCTCCACGTGGATCGGCGCGGAGGTCGAATCGCGATCGTCGCGGCCGGCGACGGCATGGAGGAGCGCGGCCGCATCTCGGGCGTCGCGAGCCAGCGGCCCGATCTGGTCGAGCGAGCTGGCGAAGGCGACGATCCCGTAGCGGCTGACCCGGCCGTAAGTCGGCTTCATCCCGACGACGCCGCACAGCGCCGCCGGCTGGCGGATCGAGCCACCGGTATCCGTGCCCAGGGCGAGCGGGACGTGGTGCGCGGCAACCGCCGCCGCCGAGCCACCGCTGCTCCCGCCCGGCACCGTGTCGAGGTCCCAGGGGTTGCTGACCGGGCCGTAGGCCGAGTACTCGTTCGACGAGCCCATCGCGAACTCGTCCATGTTCGTCTTGCCGAGCAGCACCGCCCCGGCGGCCCGCAGCCGCTCCACGATGTGGGCGTCGTACGGCGCCAGGTAGCCCTCGAGGATCCTCGACCCGGCGGTGCACTGGCCGCCCGAGACCGAGATGAGGTCCTTGAGACCCACGGGGATGCCGTGCAGCGGGTGTAGGGCGGCCAGCGCGGCAGGGCCGTCACGACGAGCGGCCGCCAGCGTGGCGTCGGCGGCGTCGGCCTGGCCAAGCGCGCCATCGCGATCGATCATGAGCCAGGCGTTGAGGGCGTGGTTCTGGCGGTCGGCCGCGTCGAGGTGGGCCTCGGTCAGGGCCCGCGAGGTCGTTTCGCCGCGCCGGAGGAGTCCGGCCATCTCGCGAGCGAGGAGGCGCGTCGGGTCGGTGCTCATCGGCGGCTCGATTCGCCCGTCGCGTCCCGGCGCTCAGCCCGCGTCGCCGCCGAGGATCGGCGGCACGATGACGAAGTCGCCGTCCCGGGCGGGCGCATTTGCGAGGACCGCCGTCGCCGGCAGCGACGGGCCGGCGACGTCGTCGCGGAGGATGTTCTCGAGCTCGATCGTCTGGGCGGTGGGCGGGATCGCGTCCGTGTCGAGCTCGGCCAGCTTCAGGTACTGCTCGAGGATGTGGTTGAGCTGGCCCTGGAGCCTGTCCAGCTCGGCCGGGGTCAGGCCGAGGCGGGCGAGGTGCGCTACGTGCTCGACGTCGGAGCGGGAGAGTCCGGCCACCGCCGGATGATAGCCGAGGCACCCGGCCCCACCGCCGGACGCCGCTACGATTCGGTCGATGGCCGCTCCCCAGGCTCGTGCCACGATCCGTCCAATGCTGGCCGCGGACGTCGCCGCGGCGACCGAAGCGATCCTCGCCGCCAGCTGGGGCGACCGGCGGACGTGGTTCGAGTTCGCGACATCGCAGCGCGAGTGCCGGCCGGTCGTGGCCGAGGTCGGCGGCCGGCTCATCGGTACGGGCGTCGGGACGGCCAGCGGCGGGGTGGGCTGGGTCGGCACGATCTGGGTGGACCCGACGCACCGCGGCGCCGGCCTCGGACGGGCGTTGACCCAGGCGGTCATCGACGCCCTCGAAGAGGCCGGCTGCCGGACGCTCGTCCTCGTGGCCACGGACCAGGGCCTGCCGCTGTACGAACGAATGGGCTTCGAGCTCCAGACCCGCTATCGGATCCTCGAGGCGCCGGGGCTCGACCCGGCCGTGAGCGCCCCTGACGATGCGGTTCGCCCGTTCGACGCCGGCGATCTGGCGGCGGTCCTCGATCTCGACCGAATGGCCACCGGCGAAGACCGCGGTCACGCGATCCGGCGGTTCGCGTCAGCCGTGACGGCACGAGCCCTCGACATCGATGGCTCGGTCGACGGGTTCGTGATCCGCGCGCCCTGGGGCGGCGGCGCGACCGTGGCCGTCACCGCGGCCGGCGCCCTCCGAATCCTCGACGCCCGGCGGCGCGCCAGCGGGCCCGGCGGCCGGGTGCGGGTCGGTATCGTCGAGGAGAATGCCGCGGGTCTCGCCGCGCTCGAGGCGGCCGGGCTCGTGCCGATCTGGTCGGCGCCGCGCCTCATCCGGGGTGAGCCGCTCGCCTGGCGGCCGGCCTGGATCTGGGGCCAGTTCAACCACGCGATGGGCTGACCCGAGACCGCCCT
>DASWGY010000151.1:0-10074 GCA_036393495.1 Candidatus Limnocylindrales bacterium | reverse complement strand
GTGCTCGCGGTCCGGGCCGGCCGTCCGGTCCCGGAGGACGGCTACCACGGCGACTACGTCGTCGAGCTTGCAACGGCGCTCCCCGAGGCGCTCGCCGAGACCGAGCTTGAGGACGACGCCGCCTGGGCGATCGGACGCTGGGCATCCGAGCGAATCCGGGCCGGGATCGAGGCCTCGCTCGAAGCGCTCGGCGTCCGGTTCGACGTCTGGAAGACGGAAGGTAGCCTCCACACCGAGGGCTGGGTCGAGCGGGCGGTCGAGCGACTGCGGGCCGGGGGCCACCTCTATGAGCAGGACGGCGCGCTGTGGTTCCGGTCGACCGCCTTCGGCGATGACAAGGACCGCGTCGTCGTCCGTTCGAACGGCGAGCCCACCTACTTCGCTTCCGACATCGGGTACGTCACCGAGAAGCTGAGCCGCGGCTTCGACCACCTCATCTACATCTGGGGCGCCGACCACCATGGCACGGTCGCCCGGGTCCGCAACGCCGCGGAGGCGATGGGCTTCGACCGGGCCGCGGTCGAGATGCTCCTGACCGGCTGGGTCCGCTTCGTCCGCGATGGGGTCGAGGTCTCGATGTCGAAGCGGGCCGGGACGTTCATCTCGCTCGACGAGCTCCTCGACGAGATCGGCCCGGACGCGGCTCGCTGGTTCTTCGCCAGCCGCGGGGCGAACGTCAACATCGACTTCGACATCGAGCTCGCCCGCAAGCAGTCCAACGAGAATCCCGTCTACTACGTCCAGTACGCGCACGCCCGGATTGCGTCGATCCTGCGCAAGGCGACTGAGGCCGGGCTCACGCCGGCTCCATCGCTCGGGGGCACGCTGGCCGGGCCGGCAGAGGCGGCCCTGGGCCGGATCGTGGCCCGCTTCCCGGAGGTCGTCGAGGACGCCGCCGAGGCCCAGGAGACCCAGGGCGTCACGACGTACGCGACGGAGCTGGCGACCGCGTTCCATGCCTTCTACCGCGACGCGAAGGTCGTCGATGCAGCGAATCCGGAGCGCTCGGCGGCGCGGCTCGCGCTCGTCGACGCGACCCGGATCACCCTCGCCAGCGCACTCGGCCTGCTCGGGATCTCGGCGCCCGAATCGATGTAGCCGCTCAGCTCCCGAGGAGGAGCGAGAGCAGGATCGCCGTCCCTCGCCCTGCCGGCAGGCCGTCACCGATCACGACGACCACCCGCTGCCCGGCCAATTCGACGACACCCGGGAGGCCGAGGTTGCGGACACCGTCCGAGGCCGAGTGCCGGAACTCCGTCGCATCGGCCCGGGTATCCCACTCGGTCACCAGGGCGACGACGTCGCCTTCGCCGGTGTCGAAGAGGGCGAGGCGGTCACCGCCCCAGCCGTCGGCCGCGATCCGGGCGACGTCACCCTTGACGCCGGCCTCCCGGAGCCAGATCCGAAGCTGGAGCTCGCCGAGCGTGTCCTCGGCGTCGAGGCCCCAGCCGAATTCTGTCGTGAGGTCGGGGACCTCGACCTCGATCGGAGCCTCGCGGGCCCGGTACTTCTCGGAGTGAAGGACCTGTTCCGTCGACTCGGGGAGCAGTCCGAAGGCGTCGTTCACGGCGTCGTAGCCGCCCGCGGCGATCAGACCCGAGACGAATGCGGCACCGGCCTGGTACGGGAAGAACGACGTCTCGAGGAGGATCGCCGGCGTCCGGCCAAGGACCTCGAGCATCTCCGGATCCGAGCCCTCCGCGGCGACCGCCAGCAGCTCGTCCGGGGTCAGGTGCTCGAGCATCCAGGTCGTCTGGGCGCTGACGGCGTCGCCCTCGACGAGGCCGAGGACCGCGAGGGCGCGATCGCCCTCGTCAAAGGCTTCGTCGAGTCCGAGCGATTCGAGATCGAAGGCCCGGTCCTGGAGCTCGTGGGTGAACTCGTGGGCATAGGTCACTCGCTCGGTGGCGCCGAGCTCGCCCGAGCGGCTGACGATGAACAGCTCGTCGACCTCGGGGTCGTAGTAGCCGATGACCTGGCTGCCCTGGAGATCGAGGTAGATCTCCTTGAGCGAAGCGTCCTGCGGCAGGAGGCCAAGGGTCTTGTAGATTCGCTCGCCGAGCAGGAGCTGGGGATCGGGGTTCGAGGTCTCGAAGTCGGCCTCGTAGTTGGCCCGCAGCTCCTCCGCCCCGATGATCCTTGGTTCGATCCGGTCCGGGGCATCCAGGCCCCGGATCTCGGCGACCTCCGCGGCGATCGACCGGTAGACCTCGATGGCGTCCACCGTCGCCGTCGGGCTCGCTGCAGTGGATGGGCGCGGGCTCGCGTCGCCGATGCAGCCACCGACGAACGTCGCGACCGCGAGCAGGGCGGCCAGGCGGCGATGAGGTCGGATCGGCACGAGGCGGCGATCCTACACTGGGCCGGGTCGCCGGCCGGGGCTCGACAGAACGGGTGTCCGTTTCTTAACCGACTGGGGCCTCGCGTCTGAACGCACGGCCCCTAGCGTTCCCCTCGGACCGAACCCTCGAGGTTCCATCCTCCCTCCCTCCGACCGGAGGCGCCGATTGGGCAGGCGTCTCCGGTCCTCCCTTTTCCGGGGCCTTCGGCAGGGCACGCGGTGAGCGGCGGTGAAGGCGGCGCCAATCGCCGTGTGTCAGAATCGCGGCGATGGAGATCACCTGGTACGGGCGGACCTGCATCCGCCTGCGTGGCCGCGACGCGGTCGTCGTCGCGGACGCCTACCCGGCGATCGTGGGACCCACCGGCAGGGGGATCACCGCCGACATCGCGACGTTCAGCCATCCCGATGACGAGCCGCTGCCCCGGGCCAAGGGCCGGCGGACGCGCGACGGGGGCACGGTCGTCCCGACCAGCCTCGAGGACGCCTTCACCCTCGACGGACCCGGCGAGTACGAGGTCAAGGACGTGCTCGTGACCGGCGTCCGGACGTACCGCGACGACCAGAAGGGCACGGTTCGCGGCCGCCAGACGGCCTTCGTCGTGGAGCTCGACGGCCTCCACACAATCCATCTCGGCGACGTCGGTCATCTCCTGACCGAGGAGAAGCTCGGCGACATCGGCAGCGTCGACGTCGCCTGTGTCCCGGTGGGCGGCGCGCTGACCGCGACGAAAGCCGCCGAGCTCGTCGCCCAGCTCGACCCGAGGCTGGTCGTCGCGATGCCCGTGTGCCCCGATGAGGCCGATTGCGCCGATGCCATCGCCCGCTTCTTCCACGAGATGGGCGGCACGCCGGCCCCCCAGCCGAAGCTCTCGGTCACGATCTCGACGCTTCCCGACGAGGTGACGGCCGTCGTCCTGGAGTCGCGCGGCAAGGCGGCAACCGCCGCTGCCGGTTGACGTAGCGGCGCTGCCCGAGGTCAGGCGAGGGCGCGGTCGACGACCACGCGGCCGGATTTGACCACCGTCCGGACGAGGTCTGCGGCAGGCCAGTAGGGGATCTGGCGGTGGGTTGGGACGCGCCACACGACGAGGTCTGCGATCTTGCCGGGCTCGAGAGAGCCGATGTCGTCGCCCCGACCCAGGGCATGGGCGGCATTGATGGTGACGGCGGCGAGCGCCTCGGACGGGGTCAGCTTCAGCTCCAGGCAGGCGACGGTCATGACGAACGGCAGGCTCGTCGTCGGTGACGTCCCGGGGTTGAAGTCGGTCGCCAGGGCGACGGGCACGCCGCGATCGATGAACGTCCGGGCCGGGGCGTAGTCGTCGTGCATCAGGAACAAGGTCGTGGCCGGCAGGAGGGTGGCCACGACCGGGTGCTCGCCCTCGGCGGCCCCGGCGAGGGCATCGATGCCGGCGGCGGACGGCGCGGCCAGGTGATCCGCGCTCAGTGCGCCCACCTCGGCAGCCAGCTCGGCGCCGCCGCTCGGGGCGATCTCGTCGGCATGCAGGCGAGGCTGCAGCCCGAGGCGCGCCGCAGCTTCGAGGATCCGGCGCGACTGATCGGCGCTGAAGACGCCGGTCTCGCAGAAGACGTCGGCGAAGCGCGCCCGGCCCTGGGCCGCGACGCCCGGGAGCTGCTCCTCGAGGCAGTGGCGGACGTAGGCCTCGGCGCCATCGGGTCGGCTCCGGAACTCGGGCGGCACGGCGTGCGCTCCGAGCCAGGTCGGGAGGACATCGACCGGCCCGGCGACCCCGAGCCGATGGGCGATGTCGAGAAGCCTGAGCTCCGTGGCCAGGTCGAGGCCGTAGCCGGACTTGGCCTCGATCGTCGTCGTCCCGTGGGCCAGCATCTCACCGAGCCAGCGCCGGCCGTGCTCCTCGAGGGCGTCGACGGACGCCTCCCGGGTCGCGGCCACGGTCGACAGGATCCCGCCCCCGGCCTCGAGGATCTCGAGATAGCCGGCGCCACGCTGGCGGAGGACGAGCTCGGCCTCGCGCGAGCCGGCGAACAGGAGATGGGTGTGGGGGTCGATGAGGCCCGGGGTCACCGCCCCGCCCATCGCGTCGAGCCGGGCGAACCGCGACATCGGGTAGCCACCGCCCTCCAGCGCCCGCTCCAGCTCCGGCATCGGGCCGATGGCGAGGATGCGGCCCTCCCAGCAGGCGATGACCTGGCCGCCGTCGGCCGACTCGGTGGTTGTCACCGCTCCGACGACCGCCGGATCGTCCTGGCTCGCGCCCCGGCGAAGTCCGCCGGCCAGGGTGGCGATCTCGGCCGCTCCCTCGACGAGGAGTCCCGGCAGGCCTTCCGCGGCTCGGCCGCCCTGGATCAGGCGGAGGGAGCTCACGAGCCCGCCGGGCGCACATCGCGCTCGGAGCGTGCCTTGTCCGTGGCACTCGTCTCGTCCGTGGCACTCGTCTCGTCCGCGGCCCGGGCAGCCTCCAGGCGCAGCTCGAGGGCCATCATCGGGTCGGCGTCGCGCAGGCGGATCGCGGCTGCGGCGGCCGCGAAGCGCTCGTCGACCTGCGCCTCCAACGGCACGCCGGCGTGGGTTGCCACATCGAGGAAGGCGGCCAGGGGTGCGAGGCCGATCAGCTCCGATTCCTTGAGGCCCACGCCGTCTTCAGCCGCGACCGCCCGGACCTCCTCCCAGACCCGCCACACGGGCGTCGTCTCGAAGTCGAGGAGGTTCATCGAGACCTGGGCGCAGTCGAGCTCATCGATCATGAAGCCGTTCGCCTGCACCGCCGGCAGGCCGCCGCCCGATTCGCGGACGCGCCTCGCGATCCGCTTGGCGAGGTCCACGTCACTCGAATCGAGGTTGATGTTCCAGGCGATGAGGAACGGCCGCGCGCCGACGGCCATGGCCCCGGCGCGGGGATGGGTCTTCGCCGGCCCGTAGTCCGGGCCGCGGCCGCTCGTCGCGATCTCGTCGCGGAGGCCCTCGTACCCACCCCGGCGGACGTCAGCCAGGCGGATCCGATCAGGCCGGGTGGCGGCCCGGGCATAAAGGAAGACAGGGATCCCGAATCGCTCGGCCACGGCCCGCCCGAACATCCGGGCTTGGGCGATCGCCTGGTCGATCGTCGTCTCGCCGAGCGGCACGAACGGCACGACGTCAACGGCCCCGATCCTGGGGTGCTCGCCGGTGTGGGCCTCCATGTCGATCTCGCGGATGGCGACACCCACCGTTGCCTCGAGGGCGCGGCTGACGGCTTCCGCGTCGCCGGCGAGGGTCAGGACGGAGCGGTTGTGCGACGCGTCCGAGGTCCGGTCGAGGAGATGCACGCCGGGGATCGAGGTGACGGTGTCGGCGAGCGCGTCGACGACCTCGGGCCGGCGACCCTCGGAGTAGTTGGGGACCGACTCGACGAGCACCCGCCAATCGTGACACGCCGGGCCACCCGGCGGGCGGGCGACGATCGTGTCACCGTACGCGGCCGTGAGCCTCATCCGTCGCGTCCGGGCCGCCCCGATCCTTCGGCCGCTGGGGGCACGCGACTTCCGGCTGCTCGTCGGGGGCTCGGTGGTGTCGTTGATCGGCGACGGCTTCTTCTACGTCGCCCTCGCCTGGCAGGTGTACGAGATCAGCAACGTCCCGACCGCGCTCTCGCTCGTCGGGGTGGCCTGGACCCTGCCGATGGTGTTCCTGCTGCTGCTCGGCGGCGCGTTCTCCGACCGCTACGACCGGCGCAGGCTGATGATCGGCGCCGACGTCATTCGAGCCGTCGCGATCGGGCTGATCGCGATCCTGTCGGTGACCGAGATCCTCGAGCTGTGGCACGTCGCGGCGCTGATCGCGTTCGTCGGGATCGGTGACGCGTTCTTCAATCCGGCGTCCTCGGCGATCGTCCCGGACCTGCTGCCGGCCGATCGCCTGCCTGCGGCGAACGCGCTCGCGGGCATGTACCGGCCGCTGACGTTCCGGCTGGTCGGGCCGGCGCTCGCGGGCTTCACCGTCGCGGCGGTCGGGCCGGGCGCTGCGTTCGGCATCGATGCCCTGACGTTCCTCGTCTCGGCGGTCGCGGTCTGGGGCATCCGGACCCGCCCCGCGGCTCGCCCGGTCGGTCGGATGACGCCTCGGACGACGGCGTACGAGGTGGCGGAGGGGCTGCGATTCGTCCGGGGCCAGGCGTGGATCTGGGCGACCCTCGTCTCGGCGATGCTCAGCCTGCTCGTGTTCCTTGGCCCGGTCGAGGTGCTGGTTCCATTCCTCGTCAAGAATCGCCTGAACCTTGGGCCGGAGGCGCTGGGGGCCATCTTCGCCGCCGGCGGCGTCGGCTCGATCGCGATGGCGGCCGTCATCGGCCAGCGCGGCCTTCCCCGCCGGCGGATGACGGTCATGTACGCGGCATGGTCGAGTGGCGTCGCGATCATGGCCGTGTACGGTCTGATGACCGACCTGTGGCAGGCCATCATCGCCAGCGCCTTGACGCATGCCCTGTTCCAGCTCGGCCAGGTCATCTGGACGACGCAGCTGCAGCAGCGCGTCCCGCGCACCCTCCTCGGCCGGGTCTCGAGCCTCGACTGGCTCGTTTCGACCGGGCTCGTCCCGGTCTCGTACGCGCTGACCGGTCCTGCTGCCGGCTTGTTCGGGCCGGAGACGACGATGGTCGGCGCGGCCCTCGTCGGAGCCGTCTTCATGTTCATGCTGCTGTTCGTTCCGGGGGTTCGGGATCCGGACCGCGACCCGATCGACCCCGAGGCGTCGTCGACCCGACCTGACCCTGGCGGTGGCGGCGCTACGGAAGCTCCTGCATCGGGATCCTGACGCCGCGCTCCTCCGCGACCTTGATGGCTCGCTCGTAGCCGGCGTCGGCGTGGCGCAGGACGCCCATCGCCGGGTCGGTCGTCAGGACACGCTCCAGCTTCTGCGCGGCGAGGTCGGTCCCGTCCGCGACGACGACCATCCCGGCGTGCTGGGAGTACCCGATCCCGACGCCGCCGCCGTGGTGGATCGAGACCCAGGTCGCGCCCGCGGCCGTGTTGACGAGCGCGTTGAGGAGCGGCCAGTCGGCGACCGCATCGGAGCCGTCGAGCATCGCCTCGGTCTCCCGGTTCGGGGACGCCACGGAGCCGGAATCCAGGTGGTCTCGTCCGATGACGATGGGGGCGCCGACCTCGCCCTGCCGGACCAGCTCGTTGAACGCCAGCCCGGCCTTCGCCCGCTCGCCGTAGCCGAGCCAGCAGATCCGGGCCGGCAGGCCCTGGAACGGGACCCGGGCCTCGGCCATCTCGATCCAGCGGCGGAGCCCGGCGTCGTCGGGGAAGAGCTCGAGGATCGCCCGATCGGTCCGCAGGATGTCGGCCGGATCGCCGCTGAGTGCCGCCCACCGGAAGGGTCCGCGACCTTCGCAGAACTGGGGCCGGATGAAGGCCGGCACGAAGCCGGGATAGTCGAAGGCGTCCTCGACCCCAGCCTCCACGGCCATCGCCCGGAGATTGTTGCCGTAGTCGAAGACCACGGCTCCGTTCCGAAGGAAGTCGAGCATCGCCCGAACATGGTCGCCCATCGACCGGATCGAGCGACGGATGTACTCGTCGGGCTGGGCGATCCGGAGGGTGGTCGCGTCGCCGAGGGCGATCTCGGCGGGGACGTAGCCGCCGAGCGGGTCGTGGGCCGACGTCTGGTCGGTGACGATGTCGAAGGCCTCGCCGGCCCGGGCCCACGCCGGTTCGACCTCGGCCGCGTTGCCGACGAGGGCGATGGAGCGGGCCTCGCCGGCGATCGCCCATGCCCTGGCCGTGGCGAGCGCCTCGTCCGGGTCGGCCGTCAGGGCGTCCACGTAGCCGATGTCGAGGCGCCGGCGTGCCCGCGCCTCATCGACCTCGATGGCGAGGCAGACCCCCTCGTTCATCGTCACCGCGAGCGGCTGGGCACCGCCCATCCCGCCGAGCCCGGCGGTCAGCGTCACCCGACCGCGCAGCGACCCGCCGAAGTGCTGGCGGGCGAGCTCGGCGAACGTCTCGTACGTGCCCTGGAGGATGCCCTGGGTCCCGATGTAGATCCAGGATCCCGCGGTCATCTGGCCGTACATCATCAGGCCGCGGCGCTCCAGGTCCCGGAAATGCTCCCAGTCGGCCCACTTCCCGACGAGGTTGGAGTTGGCGATCAGGACCCGCGGCGCCCACTCGTGGGTCCGGAGGACGCCGACCGGCTTGCCCGACTGGACGAGGAGCGTCTCGTCGTCGGCGAGCCGCCGGAGCTCCCGGACGATCGCATCGAAGGCCGCCCAGCTCCGGGCCGCCCGGCCGGTGCCGCCGTACACGACGAGGTTGTCGGGGTCCTCGGCCACCTCCGGGTCGAGATTGTTCATGAGCATCCGGAGGACCGCCTCCTGCTGCCAGCTGCGGCAGGACAGCTCGCGTCCGCGCGGAGCGCGGACGGGCCGCGCTCCCGGCAGGACCGAGCGCTCGGGGGTCGTCATGGGCCCATCGTAGGACGGCGGATCAGCCCCCGCGACGCGCCGAGACCGCGGAGGCCAGCGCGACGATTGCAACGAGGGCGAGGACCGCGGCGGCGCCGTACACGACGATTCCCGGGATCGCGAAGCCAGCCCCGCCCGCGGCCGGCGAATCGGGTCCGGGGGAGGCCGCGCCGTCCGGCGGCTGGCCCTCACCGAAGGCCGCGATCGTCTGGTCGCGGAGCTGCTGGCCCTCCGCGGTCGAGAGGTCGGCCCAGGGCGAGCAGATGTTGGGCTGGAGGACGCCGTCCTGTTCGAAGGCCACCATCACGAGCTCCTGGCCGACGGTCAGCGGAATGCCGCAGTTGGCCCCGTCGCCACCCGAGATCGGGAGATCCGAAACCTCGCTCGAGCCCTGGTACCAGCGGTCGACATGGAACGTCCCGCGCTGGCGAGCGTCCATCGCCACGACGGTCCCGGTCAGGACCAGCGTTTCGGGCTGGCCGACGTACGTCTCCATCGGCTGGGGCTCCGCGCACGAGCAGGCATACGTACAGCCGGGGTTGGCGAACCCAAGCAGGCTGAGGCCGGCGGCCAGGGCGGCAACCGCGAGCGTGATCCGGAGATGGCGCACGAGGACACTCCCCTAGGGGCGGAGGTTCTCGACGAGGAGCTCGCCCAGGCGCCGCTCGCCGACGGCCGAAGCCGAGATGAGCACGCCGCGATCCTCCAGCCACACGTGGTACGTCCGGAGGCCGCCCGCGCACGTCCCGATGTAGACGGTGCGACCCCCCAGTTCGGTTTCCGCATGCCCGGCGACACCGTCGGCCTGGGAGCACGCGCCTTCGTCATACGAGTCCCGCCAGTGACGGAAGGAGCTCCCGTCCAGGGCACCAGGGCGGAGCCGAACGACGACCGCGTAGATGAACGCATCCGTGGCCGGGTCGAAGGCGAAGCCGGCGGCCATCGACGAAGCGACCTCGCCGAGGAACGGGTCGCCGAGCGCCGCCCGCTCGCCGGCGGCGTTCTCCGTGATCGGGAGGCCATCGACGTCTGCGGGGAGGATCGCGAGGAGGGAGGGGTCCACGACGACGGCGGCCACGCCGGCCGTCGGCGTGGCGGTGACGCCCGGGCTGGTCGCCGGGGTCGGGCTCGGCGAAGTCGGCGAGGCGGGCGATTGCGAGTCCGGGGCAGTCCCACAGGCGACGAGGACGACGACCAGCATGGCTGCCGCGACTGCGCGCGCCGGGCCGTTCACAGCTCGCGCCGGAGGACCGGGTAGCGCTCGTCGTCGATGGCGATCGCGAAGCCGCAGGCGACCCAGAA
>DASWGY010000150.1:0-7693 GCA_036393495.1 Candidatus Limnocylindrales bacterium | reverse complement strand
CAGGTCAGCGCCTGCCCCGGGTGCGGCCGGACGACCTCGACCTTCTTCCAGGAGATGGCCGAGCAGATCCAGGTCCACATCCGGACTCGGATGCCGGACTGGCGGGCCGACCACCCCGGCGTCGAGGACATGACGGTCGCGGTCATGGGCTGCGTCGTGAACGGCCCCGGCGAGTCGAAGCACGCCGACATCGGGATCAGCCTGCCGGGCACGTTCGAGGATCCGGTTGCGCCCGTCTTCATCGACGGCCGCCTGGATCGGACGCTCCGGGGCGAGGGCCTCGTCGACGAGTTCATCGAGATCCTCGAGGCCTACGTCGAGCGGCGCTACCCGGCGACGGCCGTGCCGCATCGCGGCTGACGGCGCGTCCGGGCTGACGGGGCGCCGGTACCGCGGCCCGGCTGACGGCGTGCCGGTACCGCGGCCGCCTGGCCTCGAACGCCAGGGACGGACCCGCCATCGTCACGTGACTCGGCGTCAACAAGCCGGGCCCGAAGCGGGTCGAGGGGTCGTCTTCGGGCCTCCGAGGTGACTGAGGGCCACGAACCGCTCACGAGGATCTGGCCCGGACCCGCTTCAGAGCGGAATTGCTGACTCCCGGTCACGTGACGGTGATGCGTGGGCCGGAGAGGTTTCGTCCTCGTCCCGATCGACGGTCCACCCACTCGGGTGTATACTCCGCGGCGAATCGAAACGGCCGCCTCGTGGACGTGGGTGACCCCCACGTATTTTTTTCGGCGAGGGACCCGCAACAGACGACGCTGATCGGAGGGCGAAGCGACCATGAGTCGGGATTTCGTCGGTGCCCTCCTCCAGCTCAACGCCGAGAAGCAGGTCCCCCGCGAGCAGCTCATCCGGACCGTCGAGGAAGCGATCCAGGCCGCGTACCGCCGGATCGCCAACGAAGAGGACATCCACGTCCGGATCGATGGCGAGAGCGGCAAGATCCGCGTCTTCCGGGCTCGCGTCGCCGTGGCCGAGGTCGAGGACCCGCTGACCGAGTTCACGATCGAGGAAGCGCGCGCCCACAAGTCCGACGCCGAAGCCGGTGAGCTGGTCGAGACGGAGCAGCTCGACGGCGAGTCGTTCGGCCGGATCGGCGCCCAGACCGCCAAGCAGGTCGTCCTCCAGCGCCTCCGCGAGGCCGAGCGCGACGTCGTCTACGACCAGTTCGCAAGTCGCGAGGGCGAGCTGATCACGGGCACGGTCAATCGCGCCGAGCCGAGGGCGATCATCCTGGACGTCGGCAAGGGCGTGGAGGCGATCCTGGCCACGACCGAGCAGTCGCCCCTCGAGCACTACCGGATCGGCCAGAACGTCAAGGCCTTCGTCCTCGAGGTCCGACGCGGCCCGAAGGGGCCGATGCTCATGGTCAGCCGGACCCACAAGGGCTTCCTGAAGCGGCTCTTCGAGCTCGAGGTCCCCGAGATCCACAGCGGCACGGTCGAGGTCCGGGCCATCGCCCGCGAGGCCGGCAGCCGGAGCAAGGTCGCGGTCTCGTCGCGCCAGGAAGGCCTCGATCCCGTCGGCGCCACCGTCGGCCAGCGCGGCGCCCGCGTTCAGGCCGTGGTCGCCGAGCTCGGCGGCGAGAAGATCGACGTCATCCCCTGGAACGACGATCCGGCCCAGTTCGTGGCCAACGCCCTCTCGCCGGCCCAGGTCCTCTCGGTCGACATCGACACGGAGCATCGGATCGCCAACGTCACCGTCCCCGAGCGGATGCTCTCCCTGGCGATCGGCCGCGAGGGCCAGAACGCGCGCCTCGCAGCGCGCCTGACCGGCTGGCGCATCGACATCCGCAGCGACGTGTCGGTGGCCGAGGCAAAGGCGGCCGAGGAGGGCGGCCCGTCGACGGCCGCCGCGGCCGGGCCGGTTGTGGCCGCGGTCCCCGAAGCGGGCTCCGAGCCCGCCGGCGAGCCCATCGCGGCGGTCGGCGGCGACGCCCCTGCCGCGGTCGCCGAGAAGAAGCCGCGGGTTCGAGCGAAGAAGGCCGACACGGCGAAGGCCGAGCACGCCGAGCTGCCCGCCGACGAGGCCGTCGCCGAGAAGAAGCCGCGAGCCCGGGCCGCCAAGGCCGCGGCCAAACCGGTCGCGGCCGACGCTGCGGGCGATCCGTCCGAGCCGATCGTGGCCGAGCCGGTGGCAACGCCCGCGCCTGAGTCCGCCCCCGCGCAGAATTCCCGTGCCCGCGCCAGGAAGGCGGCCACCGAGGAGGTGGCGTCGTAGCCCGGGCCGCGGTCGCGCTCCCGGTTCGCCGGCCGGCGACGCGCTCGTGCGTGGCGTGCCGAACCTCGCGCGACAAGCGTGCGTTGATCCGGGTCGTCCGGGCCCCTGACGGGTCCGTCCGGATGGACGCCAGCGGTCGCCTCGCCGGCCGGGGCGCGTACATCTGTCACGATCCCGAGTGCATCACCACCGCAATCCGCCGAGGTTCCCTCGCAAGGGCCCTCGAGACCCCGGTCCCGGCAACGCTCCTCGATGAGCTCACCGAGACCATCACGAACGACACGACAGGAGGAGGGACCCGTGGCCAGGAGTAGGAGCGGCACCCGCGGTCGTCGCGGGCCCCGCAAGCCGCCGCGCCGCGACGGCGCGTTCAACGCGGCAAGCGTCCAGACGATCGACCCCCGCGAGCGCGGTGCGATCGAGCTGCCCGCGACGATCACCGTCAAGGAGCTGGCCGACCTGTTCGGCGTGAACCCGGCCGACGTCATCCGGGAGCTCATCAAGAGCGGGATCTTTGCCACGATCAATCAGCTCATCGACCGCGACACTGCGGCCCTTGTCGCCGGCGAGCTCGGCTACGAGGTCGCCGAGCCGTTGACCCCGGTCGCCGGCGAGGCTGGCGAGGAGGGCTCCAACGGCCAGGTCTCCGACGCCGCCAAGGAGGAGCTCTTCACCGAGGAAGACGACGCGAACCTCGTCACCCGGGCCCCGATCGTCACCGTCATGGGCCACGTCGACCACGGCAAGACCAGCCTCCTTGATGCCATCCGGTCGACGACCGTCGCCGCCGGCGAGCGCGGTGGGATCACCCAGCACATCGGTGCCAGCGAGGTCACGAAGGACGGGCGACGGGTGGTCTTCCTCGACACCCCGGGCCATGAGGCGTTCACGGCGATGCGGGCCCGCGGCGCGCGGGTGACAGACATCGCCATCGTCGTCGTCGCCGCTGACGACGGGGTCATGCCCCAGACGCTCGAGGCGATCAGCCACGCCAAGGCGGCCAAGGTGCCGATCATCATCGCCCTCAACAAGATGGACAAGCCCGATGCGAACCCGGATCGGGTGAAGACAGAGCTGACCGAGGCCGGCGTCGTGGTCGAGGAGTACGGTGGCGACACGCCACTGGTGTCCGTGTCGGCCAAGAGCCGAATGGGCCTCGACGACCTCGTCGAGATGGTCCTGCTCGTGGCCGACCTCCAGGACCTCAAGGCCAACCCCAAGCGGACCGCGATCGGGACGATCGTCGAGGCCCGCATGGACCGCAGCCGCGGCGCCGTCGCCACGGCCCTCGTCCAGACCGGGACGCTGCGGGTCGGCGACGTCATCGTCGTCGGCGAGACGTTTGGGCGGGTCCGGGCTCTCGAGAACGAGGCCGGCAAGCGGATCCCCAAGGCAGGTCCAGCCACCGCGGCGGTCGTCCTGGGCCTCTCTGAGGTTCCCGAAGCCGGTGACATCCTGCGTGTCGTCGCGGACGAGAAGGCCGCCCGGGTGATGGTCGAATCCCGCCGCGCAGCCGTCGCGGCGAAGGGCGGCGAGGGGAGCGGGCGGGCGACCCTCGAGGACCTGTACCGTCAGATCCAGGCCGGCCAGGCGAAGGAGCTCCGGATCATCCTCAAGGCCGATGTGTCGGGCTCGCTCGGTGCGATCACCCACGCCCTCGACCAGCTGGCCACCGACGAGGTCAAGCTCAACGTCCTCCACGAGGGCGCCGGCGAGATCACGGACAACGACATCCTCCTGGCGTCGGCCTCGAACGCGATCGTCGTCGGCTTCAACACCAGGATCAGCGACACCGCCCGTCGCGCCGCCGAGACGGAGAAGGTCGACGTCCGCCTCTACGACATCATCTACCAGCTCACCGACGACATCGAGAAGGCCCTGTCCGGGCTGCTCGAGCCGGAGCAGGTGGAGGTCGTCGAGGGCCGAGCCGAGGTCCGCCAGGTCATCAAGGTCGGCAAGAGCCAGGTCATCGCCGGCTCCTACGTCACGGACGGGCGCATCGTCCGCGGTGGGGCCAGGATCTGGCGGGGTGGCAAGATCGTCGCGACCGACCGGATCGAATCGCTGCGGCGCTTCCGGGACGACGTGCGCGAGGTCGCGACGGGCTTCGAGTGCGGCATCGCCCTCGCCGGGTTCAACGACCTCCAGGAAGGCGATGTCATCGAATGCTTCACCTCGCAGATGGTGAGTCGATCGCTGAGTTCGTAGGCCGGTCGCGCCGAGCCAGTTCGGGGATCCCGTGACGCAACGAACCGATCGCGTCGACGAGCTGCTCCGGCAGGAGATCGGGCAGCTGCTCGCCCGCGAGGTCGCCGACCCACGGATCGGGTTTGCCACGATCACCGACGTCGAGACGACGCCGGATCTTCGGCACGCCAAGGTCTGGGTGAGCGTGATCGGGACCGTGGCGGAACGGGGCGCCGCGGTCGCGGCGCTGGCCCACGCCATGCCCTTCATTCGCCACCAGCTGGGGGCTCGGCTTCGGATCAAGCGGATCCCGGAGCTCCACGTCCGCCTCGACGACACGGCCGAGCGGGGCACCAGGATTCTGCGCCTCATCAACGAGCTTCAGGACGGCGCCAGCGTCCACGACGGCGATGCCGATGTGGAGGCCCTGCCGACACCGGTGGCACGCCTGCCCCACGAGGGCGACGCACCCGACCTCCCGCCGATCCCGGCGCCGGAGCCCGCCCGTCGCTCAAAGCGATCGGCCACACGCCGCGGTCAGCCCGCTCGTGGCGCGCGCGGTGGGCGGCGATGACCTTCTCCCTCAGCGCCTGGCTCGATGCCGTCCCGGCCGCCGTCCCCGCGAAGCTGAAGGCCGCCCGCTCCGTGCTCGTCGTGAGCCACGAGAATCCCGACGCGGACACCCTCGGGGCAGCCCTCGCGCTGCGCCTGATCGTCGAGGCCGGCGGCGGGACTGCCACGCTCGTCTGTGCCGACGTGCCGCCGCCGCTCTACGACTTCCTGCCCGGCATCCGCGAGGTCGCCACGGACCCGGTGCCCGGTCGCGACTACGACCTCGCCATCCTCGTCGACTGCGGGTCGCTCGAGCGGGTCGGCGCGATCCGGGACCGGCACGCAGCCTTGCTGGAGCGGCTGCCGACCATCGTGATCGACCACCACGCGTCGAATGGGGCGGACGGACCGGCAAGCTGGGTCGATCCCGGGGCGGCGGCGACATGCGAGCTCGTCACCCTCCTCGCCGTCGCGCTCGGGGTCCCCCTGACCGCCGGCGACGGCGCACTCGCCACGGCCCTGCTGGCCGGGATCGTGATGGACACCGCGACCTTCGCCCATCCCAACGCGACGCCCCGGACGCTGGCCGTCTCGGCCGCCCTGGTCGACGCCGGCGCTCCGCTTGCCGAGATCTCGCGACGACTGTATCGGAGCAAGCCGGATGCCCAGCTGCGCCTCTTCGGCCGCGTCCTGGATCGCCTCCAGACGGTCGCCGGCGGCCTCGTCGTCCACTCCACGCTGCTGGCGGCCGATATCACCGAGACGGGCGCCCTGAGCGCCCATTCCGAGGGGATCATCGACCTGCTCTCGCAATCGGAGGCCGCCGAGGTCGCCCTTCTCTTCAAGGAAGCGGCCCCGGATGCCACCCGGATCTCCGTTCGGACGAAGCCCGGCGGGGTCGATGCGACGGTCCTGACTGGGATCTTCGGCGGTGGGGGCCACGCTCGCGCAGCCGGCGCGTCGATCGCGGCCGGCGTTGCCGACGCGCGCGCGCTCGTCCTGCCCGAGGCGGAGCGGCTCGCGGCCGCGGTCCGCCGCTGACGGTGGCTCGCCGCACAGACGCGCCCGGGATGAACGGCGTCCTCGTCCTCGCCAAGCCCCCGGGACCGACGTCCCACGACGTGGTCGCCCTCGCAAGGCGCCTGACCGGGACACGACGGATCGGTCACGGCGGAACGCTCGACCCGTTCGCCTCGGGCGTCCTGCCTCTCTTCCTCGGCGGTGCCACGCGGTTGGTCGAATACCACCTCGCCGATCGCAAGCGCTATCGGGCGACGATCTGTTTCGGGTCGTCATCGACCACCGACGACCTGGAGGGCGAGCTGACGCCGGTCGACGGACCGGTCCTCTCGGCCGAGGCGGTGGGATCGGCCCTGGCCGGCTTCCTCGGCGAGATTCGGCAACGCCCGCCCGCGTACTCGGCGATCCAGGTCGCCGGTCGCCGGTCCTACGCTCTCGCCCGTGCCGGAGCCGCGCCGCAGCTGCCCGAACGAACGGTCACGATCCACGCCCTCGAGCTCATCGCCTGGAACGCCGACGATCCCCAGCGACCGATTGGCGTCGTGGACGTCGAGTGCTCTGCGGGGACCTATGTCCGGGCGCTCGCCCGGGACCTCGGCCAGGTGGTCGGGAGCGGCGCCTATCTCGGCGCCCTCATCCGGACCGCGAGCGGACCCTTCCGGCTCGAGGACGCCCTGGAGCTCGACGCCCTCCGGGCCGCAGCCAGCGAGAGCCCGGCCGCGGTCGCCGCGCTGCTGCTCCCGGTCGATGCCGGGCTCGAGGGGATGCCGTCGATCCGGCTCGAGCCGACCGAGATCTCCGATGCGGCGATGGGTCGATTCGTCCGACCCGCGGCCGGCGTCGAGGGCCTGCCCGAGGACACGCCGATCCGGCTCCGCGACGGCGATGGCCGGACCGTCGGGATCGGCACCCGCGACGGCCGTCGGATCGCCCCTGCGAAGATGCTGCCCGCGGCGGTCGTCGCCGCCGGCGAAGGGCGTCGGGCGGGGGCCACGGAGGTCGGGGTCGATGCCTGACGAGCGGAACGGGATGGCGGTCGTCGCCGGGATCGACGCGCTCAACCCGGACCACGGGCCGCTGTTCGTCGTGGTGGGCGTCTTCGATGGCCTTCACCTCGGCCACGCCTACCTCCTGGAGCACCTCGTCAGCGAGGCCGGGCGGCGACGCGCACGACCCACCGTCGTCACGTTCGACCATCATCCGGACGAGATCCTGACCGGGGCTGCGCCGCCCCTGCTGTGCGACCCGGACGAGCGTCTCGCCCGTCTCGAGGCCGCGGGCGTGCTGGTCACCGTGGTCCAGCACTTCGATGTCGCCCTGCGGATGACCGAGTTCACCGACTTCGTCCGCCGAATCGCGACCGGCGCGTCGCTCGCCGGCTTCCTCATGACCCCAGACTCGGCATTCGGCCACGAGCGACGCGGGACGCCCGAGGCGGTTGCGGCACTCGGCGCCCGGATGGGCTATGACGTCGCGGTGGTTCCGTCACTCGACCTCGATGGCCGGCCCATTCGGAGCGGGGAGATTCGAGCGGACATCGCGGCCGGCGACCTGGTCAGCGCCGCGCGGCTCCTCGGCCGGCCGTACGCGGTGGTCGGCGACGCGGTCGAGGCCGGTGTCTCGCGGGTCGCCCTTCGCTTCGGGATGCCGGTTGCGCTGCCGCCGTCGGGCGACTACGACGTCAGGCTCGAGCTCGAGAGCCTCGACG
>DASWGY010000149.1:0-1637 GCA_036393495.1 Candidatus Limnocylindrales bacterium | reverse complement strand
TTCGCGGTCCTCCGCCCCGGCGATCGGATCCTGGGCATGAGCCTGGCCCACGGCGGCCACCTGACCCACGGCTCCCCGGTGAACTTCTCCGGCCGCCTGTACGACGTCCACGCCTACGGCGTCGACGAGGCGACCGGACGGATCGACTACGACGCGCTCGAGGCGCAGGCTCGCGACGTACGGCCGAGGATGATCGTCGCCGGCGCCTCCGCCTACCCACGGACGTTCGACTTCGAGCGGCTTGCGACGATCGCACACGGGGTCGGAGCCCTGCTCTTCGTCGACATGGCCCACATCGCCGGGCTCGTGGCGGCCGGCGTCCACCCGAGTCCCTTCCCCCACGCCGACATCGTGACGACGACGACGCACAAGACGCTCCGAGGGCCTCGCGGCGGGCTCATCTTCAGCCGGACGGATCTCCCCGAGGCGGTGGACCGAGCGGATTTCCCGGCGGTGAAGACGACGCTCGCCGCCCAGATCGACAAGTCGGTCTTTCCGGGTGTCCAGGGCGGCCCGCTCATGCACGTCATCGCGGCCAAGGCCGTGGGCCTCCTGCTCGCGGCCGGCGAGGACTTCCGGGGCGATCAGGTCCGAACGGTCGAGAACGCCGTCCTGCTCGCGGGTGACCTTGCCACGAGGGGCGCCGCCGTGGTCTCGGGTGGCACGGACAACCACCTGATGCTCGTCGATGTCACGCCGCTCGGCGTAACCGGCAAGGAGGCCGAGCACCTCCTCGACGAGGTTGGGATCACCGTCAACAAGAACGCCATCCCCTTCGATCCGTTGCCGCCCAACACGTCGTCGGGGATCCGGATCGGGACGCCCGCGACGACGACGAGGGGCTTCGGAGCCGACGAGATGCGAACGATCGCCCGCCTCATCACCGACACCATCGACCGCCGAGAGGATCCCGCCGCCCTGCGGGCGATCGCCGTCGAGGTGGCCGAGCTGACGGCCCGCTTCCCCGTGCCGGGATTCCCCGCCGAGGTGGCGTGACCTTCGTCGCCGACGCCGGCGCGATCCTGCCCCTGCTGCTCGGGGGCTTTCTCCTGGCCGCGGCCATCTCCCTTGCCCTGACTCCCCTCATCCGGGCCCTCGTCCGGCGGCGCGGCATCGTGGACGCCCCGAACCACCGCCGGGTGAACGTCACCCCGGTCCCCCGTGGTGGCGGCGTGGCCGTCGTCGTCGCCTTCCTGGTCGTCGGGGGTGGGCTGGTGGCCTTCAACGACCAGATCGGACTGATGCCGGCCCCGCTCGGGATCCCGAGCGGCGATCTCGTCGCCCTGTTCCTGGGCGGTGCCGTGGCGGCGGCCATCGGCGCCATCGATGACCTCTTCGACCTCCGGGCCCGCTGGCAGCTCCTGGGCCAGGTCGGGCTGGCGGCGCTCGCCGTCGCCCTCGGGGTGGGGGTCGAGGCGATCAACAACCCCTTCGGACCGGACCGGATCCCGTTCGCAGCCCCGTTCGCGGTCGCCTTCACGGTCGTGTGGGTCGTCGGGATGATCAACAGCATGAACTTCATCGACGGCCTCGACGGGCTGTCGACCGGGATCGCCCTCATCGCCGCCCTGACCCTCGGCGTCCTGAGCCTCACGAACCAGGTGGCCCAGCCGTTCGTCGCCGTCCTGTGTGTCGTC
>DASWGY010000148.1:0-3823 GCA_036393495.1 Candidatus Limnocylindrales bacterium | reverse complement strand
CAACGATCCAAAGCGGTTCGGCCTGGGGGCGCGCCACATCACGGTTTCGACGTCGGGGGTCGTGCCGGGCATCCGGCGCCTGACGGCGCTCGGGCCCCAGTTCACCTTGGCTGTCTCCCTTCACGCGGCCCGCGACCCGCTCCGTGACGTTCTCGTCCCGCTGAACCGGCGCTGGCCGGTCGCCGAGGTCGTCGCCGCCGCCCGCGACCATGCGAACGCCACCGGCCGGCGGATCACCTACGAGGTCACGATGATCGGCGGCGTGAACGACACCGACGTCGATGCCCAGGCGATGGCCGACCTCCTCCGGGGCGATCTTGCCCACGTCAACCTCATCCCGATGAACCCGGTTGCGCACACGCCCTGGACGGCCAGCCCTCCGGCCGCCCTGGAGCGCTTTGCGACGGCCCTTCGCGCGGCGGGCATCGAGACGACGATCCGCCACAACCGGGGAACCGAGATCGGGGCCGCCTGCGGCCAGCTCGCCGCCGACCACGCGGGCGCCCCGACGCCGGCCGTCGTGGCCCATCGCCGCGAGCGGCTCGTGGCCCAGAGCGCGGCCGCACTCAGGGGTGAGCGGAGTCGTGAGCCCGCGCCGGTCACGATCGGCGGAGGCCCCCGATGATCTCGACCCGACGTCGACGCAAGCCGCCCTCGCCGGCGAAGCCGCTCGAGCTCGGCCGTGCCCGCGTCGCCGCGAGCATCCTCGATTCCGATCTCGGCAACCTCGCCTACGCCGTCCGGCGGGCCGAGAAGGAGGGCGCCGACCGGATCCACCTCGACGTCATGGACGGCCACTTCGTGCCGAACATCACCTTCGGGGCCCGGACGATCAAGGCCCTCCGGAAGCGGACGAAGCTGCCGTTCGATGCCCACCTGATGATCTCGGAGCCGGGCCGCTTCATCGACGAGTTCCTCGATGCCGGATGCGACTCGGTCACGATCCACGTCGAGATCGAGGAGCCGATCGAGCCGACCCTGCAGTCCATTCGGGCCGCCGGCCGGGCCGCCGGCCTGTCCCTTCGCCCGGGGACCCCCCTCAGCGCCCTCGAGCGGTACCGGAAGCTCCTCGACATCGTCATGGTCATGACCGTCGAGCCGGGCTTCGGCGGCCAGACCTTCATGGCCGACGTGGCCAGGGCCAAGATCCTCGCCGCCCGCGATCTCCTGGCCCACAAGCTCCACGGGGCCGAGGTCCACGTCGATGGCGGGGTCAACCGCGAGACGGCCGAGCTCATCGGCGGCCTGGCGGCCGACGTCCTCGTTGTCGGCTCGGCGCTCTGGATCCCCGGTCGCAACATGGGCCGCGAGATCCGCCTGATCCGGGCCCTGGCCGACGAGGGCTACCAGTACACCCTCAACGCGGGCAAGCCACCGATCCCTCGCGACCGCGTGGTGACCTTCGCGACCCTGCCGCGCCACCTCGCCCGGACGCTCCAGGCGGAGATCGAGAAGGTGGGCATCCCGGTGCTCGTGTTCCGGAGCGGCGGCCTCGATGTGGAGGAGCCCGACGAGATCCGGGACTGGGACATGCTCCTGCCGGCCTCGTCGGAGGCGGCCGCCGAGGAGCGGTTCGGGGCGCGACGTGACTCGATGCGCCGAGAGGCGGCGGCCTGGCGGGCCGCCGGCATGCCGCCCGTGCCCTACGTCAGGGCGCCCATCCCGCCACGACCCGATGAGGTCGTCACGTGACGGACGAGCTCGGCCTGGCAGCGGACCCGCAGGTGGTCGGGGCATCGGCCGTTCCGGCGAGCCCGGCGACGGCGTCGGCGGAACACGACCAGCGCCGGGGACCCAACGCGACCGCGGCCGCCGAGCGCGACCCGGCCAATGCCGATCTCCATCGCCGCAATGACCGGCTGATGCTCGGGCTGATCGCCGGCTATGTCCTGTTCCTGTCGGGGCTGATGATCGTCAGCGGCGTATCGATCACGCCGGATGTCCTCCTGATCGGACTGGGCCTGGCGGCCGTGATCCTGGGCCGGGGTCGGCTGTTCATTCGGGACTGGGTGCCGTTCATCGGCCTCTTCCTGGCCTATGAGCTGATGCGGGGCTACGCCGACGACATCAACCGGGTGGTCCACGAGGCTGACGTCCTGGCGCTCGAGCGGTGGCTCTTCGGCGGGGCCCTGCCGACCCAGGTCCTCCAGGACCTCTTCCATCCCGCGGCCGGCCTCGACTGGCTGGCGATGGCCAGCACCGTCTTCTACTTCCTGCATTTCCCGCTGCCACTCGCCGTGGCGTTCCTGCTCTGGGTCCGGCGCCGGCGAGCGTATTACGACTTCATCGCGGCACTGATCGTCCTGTCGATGGCGGGATTCGTGACGTACCTGGTCCTGCCGGTCGCGCCGCCGTGGTACGCGGCCAACAACGGGCTCATCGACGGCCCGGACGGTGCGCCTGCCATCACCTACCTGAAGGCGCAGGGCTTCAACGACATCGCCCGGCTGCTCGGGTTCGAAGGTCGCTACCTGTACAGCTACACGATCTACGAGATCAATCCGAACGCCGTGGCAGCCTTCCCGTCGCTCCACGCCGGCTACCCGTTCCTGGCGTTCCTCTTCGCCCGGCGCGCCTTCGGGCGGGCCGGCTGGCTGATGGCCCTCTACACCGCCTGTGTCTGGTTCGCGATCGTGTACCTCGCCGACCACTACGTCGTCGACATCCTTGGCGGCGTGGCCTACGCCGCGGTCGCGTACCTGGCGGTCGTCAAGGCCCCCGGCTGGTTCCGGCGGTTCGTCGATCGCGTTGCCGACCCGGAGATCGAGGCCGATGTCGAGGTCGGCGAGGCGGGCGACCAGGGGGCCTGGCGTCGGGTCGCCGGGCGTGTCCGCTGGGCCCTCGTGCGACAGGGGGCGGTCATCTTCGCCGTCGGTGCGCTGGGCCTGATCGGGGTCGCAAAGGGTGACTGGTTCGGAGGCGTCGGCTCGCCAATCCTCCTCGTTCCCTGGGCCCTGATCATCGCCGGTCTGTGGCGGGCCGCGCTCGGCGCGATCTCGCGCTGATGCGGGCCCTCATCCAGCGAGTCGAACGGGCGCAGGTCCGGTCCTCGGGTGAGCCCGTCGCGTCGATCGGGACCGGGCTCGTCGTGCTCGTGGGCGTCGGCCACGGCGACGACGAGGCCACGGCCGATGCTCTCGCCCGCCGGATCGTGGAGCTCCGGATCTTCCGCGACGAAGCCGGCAAGACGAACCGCTCGATCCTCGATGTCGCCGGCGGCGCCCTGGTCGTGAGCCAGTTCACCCTCTACGCCGACACGTCTCGAGGTCGCCGGCCCGGCTTCACCGATGCGGCGCCGCCCGACCTGGCTGAACGCCTCTATGAACGGGTGGCCGCGGTGCTCGCCGAAGCAGGTGTGGATCCGGTGGGCACGGGGGTCTTCGGGGCCGAGATGGCCGTGGAGCTGGTGAACGACGGACCCTTCACGCTGTGGCTGGATACCGCGCCACGGCGGGGCGCCGGGTCCGCGGCTGGTTGACGGCGTCCGGCAAGGCCGGCGCGTCCCCCCGCCGGGTGCGTTCGTCGACCCGGTGTGCAATAGGAATCGCGAGCTCGCGGATTCGAGTCTCCGTTTCTGATCTCCACGTGCGCATCAAGGCGGCCGACGGCCTGGGTTGTCAGGCCTGGGTCGGCCTGACCCAACCCAGTCATGCGCCCACGGGGATCAGAAACGGAGGTGACTTTCGGGCGAGGCAGCGGAATACGCCGGGATGCCGAGACAGCAGGATGAGCGTCGGGATGCCGAGGATCGGCACGCCGTGAGCAGCGCTGGCCAGGTGGGTCGGGGCAATCCCGAGCGGGCGGGAACGCCGGCGCGCGACGC
>DASWGY010000147.1:0-2917 GCA_036393495.1 Candidatus Limnocylindrales bacterium | reverse complement strand
CTCGATGTTCGTCAGCCCGACGATCCGCCGGCCATCGAAGTCGAGCGATCCGAGGCGCGACGTGACGTTCGTGATCGGCTCGCCGACCGTCTTCCAGACGACGCCGCCCCAGCCGGCATCGAACGCCCGGGCGACCATCTCGCCCGTGTTCGTGATCGGGCAGGAGGCCAGCCAGAAGGGATTCGGGCTGCGGATGCCGGCGATGTCGGTGAAGAGGTCGACGCCCGGGACCGTGGCGTCCGTCGGGCGGGCCGGGACGATCCGCGAGCCGCCGAGGCCGAGGGCCTCGACGATCGAGCGGGCGGCCAGCTTGCCGGCCTGGACCGCGTTCACGACCTCGGCCCCACCGTTGACGATGTCGCCGATGGCCCAGACTTTCGGGTTGGTCGTCCTTCCGGTGGTCTCGTCGGCCGCGGCGACGCCACCGTGGAGGGGCACGCCCAGGGCCGTGAGGACGTCCGTCGGGCCGGCCTGGCCGACGGCCCGGACGACGGTGTCGAGGGGGACCTCGAAGCGCTCGTCGGGGACCGGCACCGGGCGTCGCCGGCCGGACGCATCCGGCTCGCCGAGCCGCATCGAGTCGAACTCGACCGCCCAGACCAACCCGTCGCCGCAGATCTCGACCGGAGCTGCCAACCAGCGGATCGTGACCCCGAGCTCGCGCGCCAGCTCGATGGCGTGCGGGTACGCCGGTGACTCGGCGGCACTCCGCCGGTAGTAGAGGGTGACCTCCTCGGCGCCAAGGCGAACGGCCGCGGCCGCGGCATCGAAGGCCGTGCTGCCGCCGCCGATGACGCCGACCCGGCGCCCGACGGCGACGTGGGAAGTCGCGCCGGCAATCGCGCTGCCGATGAGATCGAGCGCGTCGACGACGCCCTCGAGGTCCTCGCCCGGGATCCCAAGGGCCTTGCCGTGGCCGAGGCCGATCGCGACGACCATGGCGTCGTGGGCGGCCAGGAGGGACTCGGGGGCCACGTCGTGCCCGACGGTCGTGCCGAGGACGAACGTCGCCCCGGCCCGCTCCACGGCCGCGACGTCGAGGGCGACCGTCTCGCGCGGCAGGCGCCACGGCACGATGCCATGGTCGCCCAGGCCACCCGCCCGCTCGTGGCCGTCGTAGACCGTCACGCTCACGCCGGCGCGACGGAGCTCGGCTGCGCAGGCCAGCCCAGCCGGCCCGGCGCCGACGATCGCCACGCTCTTGCCGGTCTCCTCGGCCGGGCCGAACGCTGCAGGTCCGGTGGCCGCGGCGGTCTCGACGGCGAAGCGCTGGAGCCGACCGATCTCGACCGGGCGATCCAGATCGCCGCGTACGCAGGCGCCCTCGCACAGCGTTTCGACCGGGCAGGCGGCGCCGCAGGTGGCCCCCAAGGGGTTGGCGGCGAGGATCGTCCGGGCGCTGCCCTCGATGTTGCCGGTCGCAATCTTGCGGATGAACGACGGGACGTCGATCCCCGTCGGGCAGGCGATGGCGCAGGGCGCGTCGACGCAGTACAGGCAGCGATCGGCCTCCGTGCGCGCCGCGCGCGGCGTCATCAACGGGAGTGGGAGGAATGGGTCGGGCAGACGCCCAACCGACGCTTCGACGGTCATGATTCTCGACCCTCGGTCGGTCGCCGGCGGGCGGCGACAGCTCGGACGCAAGGTCTCAGCATTCACGGCCAGGGGGCCGCGGGCCACGGCCGAAGTGCCCGCCCAAGGGGGCCAGAGGGTCCGTCCGGCGTCCGGAATCGTGTCCCCGGACGGAACTCCCACCACGAACGAAGGGCCGGCTCGAGGCCGGCCCTTCGGATCCTGCGGACGCTCTCCGGGTCAGCCCACCAGGGCAGGCAGCCGCTCCTAGACTCGCGACGGCGTGATCGGGCTGAAGCCCCGCCGCTCGCGCCGGAGGAACCGGCCGTGGCCGGCCCGGCCGAGCCACACGCCGCCCTCGACGATCGTCGTGCCACGCGACAGTACGACGTCGGCCCCACCCTGGACCGTCCGACCCTCGTAGCACGAGTAGTCGACGGCCATGTGGTGGGTCGAGGCGCTGAGGACGTGCTTGCGGTTCGGGTCGTAGACGACGATGTCGGCGTCCTTGCCGGCCGCGATCACGCCCTTCTGTGGCAGGCCGAACAGCCGGGCCGCGGCCGTCGAGGTGATCTCGACGAACCGCATGGGGCTGATCTTGCCGCTGACGACGCCACCGTCGTGGAGCAGGTCGAGTCGCTCCTCGACGCCCGGCAGGCCGTTGGGGATCTTCCGGAAGTCGCCCCGGCCCATCTCCTTCTGGCCGTGGAAGTCGAACGGGCAGTGGTCCGTTCCGACCAGCTGGAGGTCGTTGACCACGAGGCCCTTCCAGAGCTCGACCGCGTGGTCCGGCGTCCGGAGCGGCGGCGAGCAGACGAACTTGGCGCCCTCGAACCCGTGGCCCATGTCATCCAGGGTCAGGAACAGGTACTGGGGGCAGGTCTCGGCGTAGATCGGCCAGCCCTCATCGCGGGCCTGGCGGACCTCGGCCAGGGCGTCCCTGGCCGACATGTGGACGAAGTACACCGGCGCGCCGGCGGCCTGGGCCAGCCGGATGACGCGGTTCGTGGCCTCGCCCTCGAAGACCGGGTAGCGGGCCAGGCCGTGGCCGATCGGATCGGTCGTGCCGGCGGCGACGAGATCGGCCGCCACGACGTCGATGACCGGGCCGTTCTCGGCGTGCATCAGGATCATCCCGCCGTTCCCGGCGGTCTGTCGGAGGGCCTTGAAGATCGCACCGTCGTCGCTCAGGAACACGCCCGGATAGGCGGTGAAGAGCTTGAACGTGGTGACGCCTTCCTCGACCAGCTGGTCCATCTCGGGCAGCAGCTCGTCGCGCATGTCGGAGACGATGCAGTGGAAGCCGTAGTCGATGCAGGCCTTGCCGTCGGCCTTCTCGTGCCAC
>DASWGY010000146.1:0-3061 GCA_036393495.1 Candidatus Limnocylindrales bacterium | reverse complement strand
CGTCGGGGATGTGGGTGTGGCCGCAGCAGATGATCCGGGCATCGGTCCGCGACAGGCGTTCGAGCGTCACGCTGGCATCGAGATCGAGGTCGAAGCCCGACGTCTGGGACCCGGGCGAGGCGTGCGTGACCAGGACGAGCGCCTCCTCGAGGCGGATCCGCCGTTCCGCCGGCAGCCGGCGCAACCAGTCCAGCCGCTCCTCGCCGAGCTCGTCGTGGGTCCATTCCGTGGCATAGCGGAGCGCGTCTGGGACGCCGTCGGTATGCCACGGATACGCAGCGGCGTAGTCGAAGTCGGCGACGGCGATGTCGGTGTTGCCCTGGACGATGACCGCCCCGTCGGCCTCCATGGCCCGGAGGGCATCGATCGCCGCCGCCGGGTCCGGCCCGTTCAGGGCGTGATCGCCGGCCACGACGATCGCGTCCGGCTTCTCCTTCTTGATCGCCTTCCGGACCGCCTCGAGCGCGACGACATTGCCGTGGACATCGGAGAGGACGGCGATGCGGGCGGTCATGCCGATCGCCTGGCGGCCTGCGAGGGCGGTGCATCGCAAGGCGGAGCCGAGCACGAGAGCGAGCGCACTTTAACGTGCGTGAGCGACCGCGCGCAGGCGACAACGCGGCGAGGTGCCGTCATCGCAGGACGCCCTCCGGCGGGATGATGAAGGTCAGCGTCGCTTCGCATGCAACCTCGCCATCGACGCTCGCGACGCCCCGCCCCCGGCCCATCCGCGAGCCGAGCTTCTCCATCGTGACCTCGAGGCGGAGGACGTCGCCGGGCACCACGATCCGCTTGAAGCGGGTCTCGTCGATCGCCGCGAAGAGCCCGATCCGGTCGCCGAAGCCGGGCTGCTTGGCGACATAGACGGCCATCGTCTGGGCCAGGGCCTCCACCTGGAGGACCCCCGGCAGGACCGGCAGGCCCGGGAAGTGGCCCTGGGCCCAGAACTCGGTCGTCGCGATCCCCTTGAGCCCGACGATCCGCTTGGCCTCGGGGTCGTATTCCACGATCCGATCGACCATGAGCATCGGCCAGCGGTGCGGGATGAGGGCTTCGATCTCGCGGGTCGTATGAATCGTCTCGGTCACGGGCAGCTCCGGTTCGGGGTGGGCGGGTCGATGGGCGAGGTCAGGTCCGGGCGGCGGCCGCCAGGAAGGCGGCGCTCCCGATCCGATCGAGGAGGTTGGTCGTCATCCGGCCATCGAGGAAGGTCGGGTTGAGGAGGAGGGCCCGGTGGATGTCGATATTCGTCGTGAGCCCGTCGACGACGAGCTCCTCGAGGGCGACCCGACCGCGGGCGATCGCTGTCGCCCGGTCCGGTCCCCAGGCGATGAGCTTGCCGAGGAGCGAATCGTAGAAGGGCGGGACCTCGTAGCCGGGGTACAGGTGGGAGTCCATCCGGATGCCGGGCCCGCCGGGGGTGTGGTACGCCTCCACGACCCCGGCGCCGGGCCGGAAGTCGTGCGCCGGATCCTCGGCGTTGATCCGGAACTCGATGGCGTGGCCACGGACCTGGACGTCGGCCTGGCTGAAGCCGAGCGGCTCGCCGGCGGCGATCCGGATCTGGAGCGCCACCATGTCGATGCCGGTCAGCATCTCGGTGACCGGGTGCTCGACCTGGATTCGGCAGTTGATCTCGATGAAGTAGAAGTTGCCGTCGTTGTCGACCAGGAACTCGAGGGTCCCGACGTTCTCGTAGCCGGCGGCGACGACGGCCCGGATCGCTCGCTCGCAGAGGTCGGCCCGGGCCGCTGGCGAGAGCGCCGGCGTTGGTGCCTCCTCGAGGATCTTCTGATGGCGACGCTGGACCGAGCAGTCGCGCTCGCCGAGGTGAACACCGTGGCCGTAGCGATCGACCGCGACCTGGACCTCGACGTGGCGGTTGTCCTCGAGCCACTTCTCGAGGTACAGGCTGTCGTCGCCGAAGGCGGAACGGGCCTCGGACCGGCAGACCTTGATCGCCGAATCGAGCTCGCGCGGCGTCCGGACCATCCGCATCCCCTTGCCGCCGCCGCCGGCCGATGGCTTGATGAGGACCGGGTAACCGATCCGCGCGGCCTCGGCCAGGGCGTGTTCGTCGTCGCGGAGCATGCCGTCGGAGCCGGGGATCGTCGGCAGGCCGAAGCTGCCGAGGAGCCGGCGAGAGCCTTCCTTCGAGGCGAACCGGTCGAGGACCGGCGGCGGCGGCCCGATGAAGGTCAGGTCGTGAGCGCCGACGACTTCGGCGAATGTCTCGTCCTCGGACAGGAAGCCGTAGCCGGGGTGGATCGCATCGCAGCCGGTGACGATCGCGGCCGAGATCACGGCCGGCGCCGAGAGGTATGAGCGACGGGCGTCGGCCGGGCCGATGCAGATCGCCTCGTCGGCGAGCTGGACCGCCAGGCTGTCGCGATCCGCCTCGCTGTAGGCGACGACGGCCTCGACGCCGAGGGTCCGGCAGGCCCGCAGGATCCGGAGTGCGATCTCGCCGCGGTTGGCGATGAGGATCTTGTGGAACATCGGTCAGCGGCCCTCGGCCGCGACCGCGGGCTGCAGCTGGACCAGCTCCTGGCCGTACTCCACGGCCGTCCCGCCATCGACGATGACACCGATGACGATCCCATCGACCGGGGCGACCACCTCCTGGGGAACACCCAGCATGTCGACGACGCCGATCGGGTCACCGGCGCGGACACGGGTTCCCGCCACGGCCCTGGGCCCGGGCTGGAAGACACCAACCGCCGGCGATGTCGCGATCTGGCCGGCAGCTCGCGAGGCGCCGCCGCCGGGGACGCCGGTTCCCGAGGCGACCGCCGATCCACCGTCGACTGGCATCGAGGTCGATGCGGCGCCGCTGTCGGCGTCTCGGCCGGGGCCCACGGGGGCCAGGGTCGGCCCGGCGCCACCGGGCGGACCACTGCCATTCGATCCGACCGCCGTCGAGGCGGTCGAGGCGGAGCCCGCGGCAGCCCGTGTCGACCGGTGGGGCTCGGGCGCGCCAGGGGCGTGGCCGTGCTGCTCGTGCCCGGGATGGGTCCGCGAGGGCCGATCCGTGGCCCGTCTGCCGTACGAGGGGCCGCCG
>DASWGY010000145.1:0-3002 GCA_036393495.1 Candidatus Limnocylindrales bacterium | reverse complement strand
CGCCGCAGGGCGCCGCATCGGCGTCAGAGGCCGCCGCCACGGCGCAGCGCCTCGCCCGCCTCGACCTCCGGGCTGCCGGCCGGGACGCCGCGCGGGACCCGCGCCTGATGGCCCTCGCGAACCGCGGCGCCGTCCCCGACCCGGCGGTCCGGCAGGCCGTCCGTGAGATCCTCGCCGACGTCGAGCGTGGTGGCAGCGCGGCCGTCGCCGAGGCGTCCCGACGGTTCGGCGGCGGGCCGGCAGATGGCCGGCTGGTCCTCAACGGCGACGAGCTGGCGGAGGCAGCCGCAGGCCTCGACGTTCCGACTCGCGACGCGTTGATCGCCGCGATCGCCAACGTCCGCCGCTTCGCCAGCCGCCAGAAGCCCGTCTCCACGATCACCCGGATCGTCCCCGGCGTGGAGATCCAGCGGCGCTGGGTTCCCGTTGCCCGGGTTGGCGCCTACGTACCCGGTGGCGTCGCCGCCTATCCCTCGTCCCTCGTCATGACCGTCGTCCCGGCGCGTGTCGCCGGCGCCCGGTCCGTCGTGGTCGCATCGCCCGCGGGGCCGGACGGGTCGTTGAACCCGGTCCTGCTCGGTGCCGCCGGGCTCCTCGAGGTCGATGCCCTCGTCGTCGCCGGCGGCGCCCAGGCGATCGGCGCGCTCGCCTTCGGGCTCCCGGAAGATGGCATCGCGCCCGTAGATCTGGTCGTCGGGCCCGGCAATGCCTGGGTCACCGCGGCCAAGCTCGAGCTCGCCGGTCGAACGTCGATCGACCTCCCGGCCGGCCCGTCCGAGGGCATGGTCGTCGCCTCGCCCCCCGCCGACCCCGTCCGCGTGGCAGCCGACCTCATCACCCAGGCCGAGCACGGAACCGATTCGCCGGCGATCCTCGTGACGACCTCGGAGGAGTTCGCCGATGCCGTCGGCGCGGCCGTCGACGATCTCCTCGCGTTGGCGCCTCGGCGCGAGATCCTCGCCCGGTCCCTGGGCGAGCACGGCCGGATCATCCTCGTCGCCGACCTCGAGGCCGCGGTCGAGGTCGCAAACGCCTACGCCCCGGAGCACCTCTCGATCGACGTCGAGGACCCCGAGCCGGTCGTGGCCGGGATTCGCAACGCCGGCTCGCTCTTCGTCGGGCCCTGGGCCCCGGAATCGGCCGGCGACTACGCCACCGGGGCGAACCACGTCCTGCCGACCGGGGGCCTCGCCCGGGGATCCGGCGCGCTCGACGTCGAGACATTCGGCAAGTTCATCCAGGTCCAGCGGATCACGCGCGACGGGCTTGCCGCCCTCCGCCCGACGATCACGACGCTTGCCGCGGCCGAGGGCCTCGACGCCCATGCCCAGGCGGTCGAGATCCGGTTCAGGGACACGGCACCAACTGCCGCCGCGCCTGCCGGGGCGGCCGCCCCCGCGTCGTCAACCGCCGCCGCGCCCGCCGGGCCCGCCAGGCCCGCCGGGCCAGGGTCGGAGCGCCGGCGATGAGCCCGACGCCGGTCACCTTCACCTCGCCGACCGCCGCGATCGCCTACCAGTGGGAGGCCACCGACGAGGAGGTCGCCGCTCGCTACGGCGTCCCGATCGAGCGCGTCGCCCGCTTCGACCTCAACACCTCGCCGGCGCCGCCGGACCTGGCGGTCCGCCTCCTCGCCGCGAACGCCTTCGACCGACCGATCTCCGAGTACCCACCGTCGGACTACCGCCGGCTCGTGGCGGCCGCGGCCGCCCGATACGGGGTCGGCACCGATGAGGTCATGGTCGGGGCCGGGGCCGATGAGATCCTCGACCTCATCTCGAAGGCCTTCCTGCCGGCCGGCGGATCGGCCGTCATCCCGACCCCCTCGTACGCGATGTACCGGGTCGACACCGAGCAGCGCGGCGCCACCGTCCGTGCCGTTCCGCGGCAGGGGCCGGAGCGAGGCTATGCCATGGACGTGGCCGGCGTCCGGGCTGCGGCCCGCGGGGCGAACGTCGTGTGGCTGTGCAACCCGAACAACCCCACGGGCCTGCCCGAGCCCGACGGCGCCATCGAGGCGCTCCTGGCCCAGATCCTCGAGGATGCGGCGCCGGGTTCGAACTCGCCCGACACGGCGGCAGCCGAGCCCCCGATCGTCGTGCTCGACGAGGCCTACGCCGAGTTCACCGGCCGCTCGCTTGTCGGGCTCCGCGAGGCGTATCCCCGCCTCATCGTCATCCGGACCGCGAGCAAGGCCTATGCCCTGGCCGGGCTGCGGGTCGGCTTTGCGGTGGCACGGCCCGCGGTCATCGAACGCCTCGCCCCGTACCGGCCCCCGGGCTCCGTGGCGGTTCCGTCGGTGCACATCGTGACCGAGGCCCTCCTCGACGATGGGATCCTGGCCGCCAACCTCGAGCGCGTCGAGCGCGAGCGCGAGCGCCTCACGGACGAGCTCACCGCCGCGGGCTGGCGCATCGAGCCATCGGTGACGAACTTCGTCCTCGCCGACTTCGGCACGCCGGAGGCAGCCGACCGCGTGGCCGAGGCACTCCTCCGCCGTGGCCTCGTGCCGCGGACGTTCGGGCCGCGCCACCCCCTCGCCCAATGCCTCCGGATCACCGTCCGGAGCATCGAGGAGAACGCCCGGCTCATCGAGGCCGCCCGCGAATTGCAGCAGGAGGCCGGTCGATGACAACGCCCCTCGGCGAGCTCGAGACGCTCGAGGCCGGCTCTGGGCGCGTCGCCGCCCTGCGGCGCCGGACGCGGGAGACCGACGTCACCGTCCAGGTCGCCATCGACGGCCGCGGCGAGGCCTCGATCTCGACCGGCGTCGGCTTCTATGACCACCTCCTGAGCTCGCTGGCCCACCATTCACTCATCGACCTCCGGGTCGAGGCCAGCGGCGACCTCGAGGTCGACGATCACCACACCGTCGAGGACGTCGCCCTCGTCCTCGGGGCGACGCTCGCCGGCGCGCTCGGCGACCGGGCCGGGATCCGCCGCTTCGGCGACGCGTCCGTGCCGATGGACGAGGCCGTGGCCACGTGCGTCGTCGACGTCGG